>DATGCS010000216.1:0-15470 GCA_035311685.1 Wenzhouxiangellaceae bacterium | reverse complement strand
GCCCAGGCGCGTTGGGATGCGGTGATTGCAGGCGACCCCGAATCTTCGTACGAATATCAGACGCCGGGGTATCGAGAAAAAACCTCCGTCATGGACCATGTGATTCGTTACTCGCGTCGCCAGATTACCTGGCTGGCGGCGGATGTTCTCGAAGCCGAATGCACCCAAGACAGATGTGACGTGGAGATTATGGTAGCCTACAGAGCAGATGGCGCACCAGGGGTGCTGTCTGGTCTGGAAGGAAGCCGGCCGGTCGAAGAAACCTGGATTCGCATCGACAATGGATGGTGGTTCGTGGATCCAAAGTAGATTTCACAGCCAAATGGGTCCCGGTTTTTTTTCGATAAGCCAGCTTTACAAGGGTTTGCGTGCTGGTGTAGAATCAAGCGGCGGGTGTTCGAAACAATCGTTTCGGATGCTCAGTACTTGAGTTGCCCTGTTTGTGAAAACAATTTTAGGAGTGTTGTAATGAAAAGAAAGACCTTGACGACAGCGGTGATGGCTGGTCTGACAGGCGTGGCGGGGATGATGAGCGTTGCAAACGCTGTCAATGTCAACCCCGACGGCCTCGGTCAGGTTCTCCTGTATCCGTACTACACAACCCGTGGTGGTAACGACACCTTGATTTCCGTTGTCAACACGACCTCGGAAGCCAAATCCGTGAAGATTCGTTTCCTTGAAGGGCGAAACTCGCGAGAAGTCCTTGACTTCAACATCTATATGTCGGAGTTCGACGTCTGGACGGGATTCCTGCAGGCTGAAGGTGACGGCGCCAAGCTGGTGACCACCGATACCACCTGCACCGTGCCGTACTTTGTCGGAGACGCCGCTGACGGCGTCGGTGAAGTCGAGCTGCGCGATTTCGAATTCATCGACTTCGAAGGCCTCTCGCCGGAAAACGTCGATGGTGCCGGTACCGACATCGAGCGTGTCAAGTCGGGCTATTTCGAAATTCTCGAAATGGGAACCCTGATCGACGAAACCAATGGCTCGGCGACGGCCGCGACCCATGTCAACGGTGTGCCCGAAGATTGCCAGCAGTTGGTGGATGCGTGGACCACGTTGCAGGACGGCACGACTCCGGCCGACGAGGACGCCTATTGGGCGGAAAATAGCCTGGTCGATCACGACACCCCGACCGGTGGCCTGTTCGGCAGTGCCTCGATCATCAATATCAACGAAGGCACCTTGCTGTCGTATAACGCAACCGCCATCGATAACTGGACGACCTCGGTCAGCCATACGAACTCGGGCTTTGTAACGCCGCGCGTCATCGATGGCAGCATCACGACCAGTGCCGTGTTCCGCTCGAATTCACAAACTGTCGACCAGCAGTCCTGGGCAAACAGTCGAGATGCGTTCAATGCCGTTCTGATGAACAACCGGATTGCGAACGAGTACGCGATCAACCCGGCCATCGGCGGTCTGACGGAATGGGTCTTGACCTTCCCGACCAAGCGTTTCAGCGTCGATCCGCTTATTATCGGGGCAATGGGTGAGCCGATCGCTCCGTTCAGCGTTCTCTTTGAGGGAACCTCGTGCGAGCCGGTCACGTTCCGCCTTTGGGATCGTGAAGAGATCGAGCGGACCGAGGACGAGCCGGGCACGCTGCCGCCGCGTCCGTCGCCGCTGCCGCCGGATCCGGATCCGGAGATCGATACGTTCGACCTTTGCTACGAAGCCAACGTAGTCCGCTTCGCGCGTGCGTCGACCGATACGAACCCGACCGAAACCGAAATTTTTGGCGAGAACCGGTTCATTACGCTGCCGCTCGCCGACAATTTCATTTCCGGCTGGACCGAGTTCAACTTCGATCCGGAAGAAATTCCGGCGGGCCTGATGTTCCCGGCTGACGCCCGGACCATCTCCAACGGAGCGGTCAATTACGTCGGTTTACCGGTGATCGGGTTCCAGGCGACGACGGTCAGCAACGATACGCTGGTGGTCGATGGCCAGAGCGTGCTTTCCAACTATGGTGGCACCTTCAACCATCGCGGCAGCCGTCGGATCGAGCTTGTCTCGCCGTAAAGCCTTACGGATCTGATTTCCGATCCTGTTGATGTTGACGTCGGCCTCCGGCGTCAATCTCGAAGAAAAAACGAAAAGAGCCGCACCTTGCGGCTCTTTTTTAATGCCCGACCGGTGATCCACCCCCGGATCTTGCGACGGGCCTCGTAAAATCAGCGAACCGATACCGGCTGAATCACACAATATTCCCTAGCCAGAACGGATCAAAAGGCTATAGAATGTGCAGTATCAAGGTCAATTCCGGCCAGAATCGAAACCTAATTTTCCGGGACCAACAAGCAAATGCAGCCTAATCTCTCCACCAATGAAATCCCACTCCGCGCGCGCCTGGCTCGCGTCGGAGCACTCCTTGTGCTTTTAGCCTCGGTTGGCTCGTTTGCGCAGGACGTTCCGCAAATCGAGCTCCGCGATCAAGCCGGTCAAACGCTGACGCTTATTGAGCTTCTGGATTCCAGTTCCGTCACTATCGATCCGCTCACCGGAGATATCATCGCGGTACCGGCGGATTCGACCGTTTGCACCGGCGGCGGCGACTGCGACTCAACCGTGACAATCGAATCCTTTACCGTCAATCCGGCCTCGATCTCCCAAGGCGGGAGCTTCGTGGCCGTTTTCGATGAACGCGGTGCGTTCGAATGTTCGCGCTCGGGACTGCCGGGAACAGACTGGAACGGCGGATTTCAGGATCCCGATTTCGACGTGATCAACGTAACCGTGACCTCGGCGGTTGCGCCCGGCGACTACGACCTGGTTCTGACATGTCGGAACGGCACTGCCAGCCCCACTGCATTGGCAACCGCCACGCGAACAATATCCATCACGGAGCCGGATGCCACGCTCCCGCAGGAGTGCATCGACCAGGGCCGTCTCGCACCGGCCGCCTGGCAGCGCGAACTGAATCCATTCCCGCGCGCGACGTCCACGGTCGTGGAGACCTGGACGGAGCTGTTCGGTAATGATTTTCCCGCCGGCGGTGGTACTGACATGCGCGTCAGACCTGATCGCTACCTCGCGCTTCGATTCAATACTGGCACCAGCGAGCCGTCAGGCCGCATCGGATTTTCCGATTTAGGTGGGAACATCACCGACGTTCTTACGCGTCCGGCTCTTGTAAGCATGAGCGCGTGTCCGGGAGACTTTACGCCGCAGCAGGATACCGACTGTCGTAAGGTCAGAGTCGGGAGCGTAAACCCGAGCTTCCGGTGGACGCGCACGCCAGGTACGAGTTTTCAGTGCGAACTGCCGCCCAACGCCGAATACTATTTCAACATTTCCTACGTATCCAGCGCGACGGAAAACGAACCGGATCCAAATCAGCTTGATTGGCAATGTGACGACACAGTGCCGACAACGGCTTGTGGGCACCGGCTACAGACATTTACCGACTGATCCGTGCCGCCGCACTAGACGGAAGACCTGAATAACGCTGCGCGGACGCGACGGCGCCACTGCGGGAGGCTCCGACTGAAAGGCGCTTCGCGCAGCGTTGTTCAGAGGTTCCCTGGTTGTCAGGTGTACCTGCAGGCAAAAAACTCGCCGGATCCATCGAGCGCATCTCGGATTGTGCTGGCCGGAACGGCCAGCCAGATGCGCCGCCTGATCAATTGACGCGTATTGGCGCCGAAGTCACTGCACTCCGGCCGGCGCTTCAATCAATATCTCGTCGTCTGGAACCTGCATGACCGACTGAATGTCCCAACTGAATAACGCATTCCCATTGCCTTGACGGAAGCCGGTCATCAGGAGTTCACCATTGTGCGGAGTCCAGGCCGTAGGTACGATTACACTGGTGCCGCCGCCAAATTGTGCGGGCAGTTCGCGTGTGATCGCCGATGGCAGTGTCTCATCGTCGATCTGTATGCTGACGAGCTTGCCAAACTCATCGACAAGGCAAAGATCCGAGCCTGGTTCATGCGCATCGTTGATTTTGTTGCATGCGGGCTGGAACCCGTGAATCTTCCATCCTGCCAGTTGCGAGCCGAGCCTGAATAATTCGTAGGAACGCACAAAATATCGCCATTCCGTGGTCAGGGCGCGTGCTTGCCCCGTCAGCATGTCCTCGCGCCAGAGCATCTTCCCGTTCATTCCGAATTCGATCTCCGCATTCTGGCGAGACTGGCGAAAGATCAGACGGTCGGGTGGAGCCGACATGATATAAACGTTCCAGAGGCCTTGCGGTGTCTGCACCGCCGCGGCTGCATACAGCGGCTCGACATTTCCGGTGCCGAGGCCATCAAGCAGATTCCGGTACAGACGAGCGTGCGCGCCGTCATCGTCGTTTCTCACGCTGCATGCGCCCAGAATGGTCGCACTCAATAACGAAAATCCGATCAGATGCCGCGTACCCGCTTTCATGATTCCTTTAAAATCCGTGTCATTGTGAATCTGTTTCGTACGCCAAGGCGAAGGGTCGGGGATCAACCCCGGAAGCGTAACGTCAAAGACAGCCTCATTTCACTCAGATTACCAGTTTTTCGAGGAGAGACAGCATGCTCAAACCAGCAGCCCTAGGCCAGTTTATTGTCGGACTCAGCCTGTTCATGGGATCCGGAATCACACCGGCTCAAGAAGTCCCGACAGGGAACGTTGAGAGAGAGTTGGAGATCTCCTACGCAGGCGAGGTTCTGGCGACCCGTTCCGGGGTTGCTCTTTCACTGCGGGATCTTGATGGGCGGATGGCCAGCGTGCCTGCCGACAGACGGTCGGACGCAGTGGGCGCGCCTGAACGGGTTGCCGGCATCCTTAACGGTGTTCTTCTGACGCACTACCTGGCCGATTCCGCGGTTGATCACGGCCTGCTCGCCGACCCCGAAATTCAGGCCGAGATCCATATGGCCGCAATGGAAATACTCGCGCGAAAGGAACGTGACCGGTACGTCGAGGAGCGTCTCCTTGAAGACTACACTTCTCAGGCGCGAGAAAACTACCTGTTGAACCCAGAGTCCTTCAGGCAGCCGGAGCGGGCGACGTTCACGCACATCCTTTTGCGCACGGACAATACGGATACTGACGCAGAAGTTGTGGAAGAACAGGCGAAGGATCTGCTTGAACGTGCTCGCGCCGGTGAGGCGATTTCCGACCTCGCGATCGAGTACTCCGAAGACCCCTCCGTTCAGAATAATGGTGGCTATTTCAGCGCTGTGCCGATCGCCGAGCTGGAGCCCTCATTCCGCTCAGGCATCGAAAGCGTGGACGAGGGTGAAATCGAGTTGATTCAATCCGCCTACGGCTTTCATGTTCTGGAACTGGACGAACTTCTGCCCGAGCGCCTGCAACCGTTCGAAGAAGTGGCCGATGAACTGCGCGCCGAGGCCCGTGCAGAGCATGCCAAGCAGATTTTCGAGAGCTATGCTGCAACGTTTTATGACGGAGAGCTCGAACTGACTGAGGGCGCCGTGGCACGGATTATCGATCGGTATACCGCATCGAACCAGAATTAGGTGCTGATCCAACTCACCAGGCGCGAGATCCGCTCCCGTTTTATCGGGAGTTCTGCCGGATGGCTGTGGCTGATCGTGAATCCGCTTTTGATTCTGGGCGTGTACTCGATCGTATTCGGCGTAATCTTCAACGCACGCGCACCGACCGGTCTCGACATGCCTTTCGTTGCCTGGCTGGCGCTCGCGCTCTGGCCGTGGCTTGGCTTTTCCGAAGGCATAATGCGCGCCAGCGAGAGCATGCCCGAGCACGCCGGGCTGATAAGCAAAGTCCCCATGCGGCGCGAATTGCTGGTGCTGAGCAGCGCGACCGCCTCGTTCGCGCTCCAGCTGGCCGGGTACCTCGCGGTGTTGTTGCTGATGGCGGCGCTGGGCATTCCGTTGACGCCGGCGGGTGTTCCGAACGCCTTGCTGGTGCTGGCCGTTTTGCTGCTTCTGTGCAACGCGCTGGGCCTGGTGGCGGCGACACTCCGGGTGTTTTTCAGCGACCTTCAACAGATCCTGCCTACCTTGATGATGCTGTGGTTCTTTCTCACGCCAATACTCTATGCACCGGAATTGTTGCCTGATCATTTTCAGGCACTGGTTTACGCGAACCCGCTGGCTGGATTGATGACCGATTTGCGTGCGGCCCTGCTCGAAGGGCAGGTGATCCCGGGTGCCACGACGCTCGTGATGCTGGTGGTTTCGGCCGGCCTGTATGCAGTTGGACTGATTTTTTTCCGCCGCATGGCGCCGTACTTCGAGGATTTCCTGTGAGCCGGCCGTTGCTTCGCGTCCAGCGCGTCGAGAAGCGTTATCCGCCCGCCGCGGCCCAGCCGGGCCGTTTGCGTGCATTCTGGCAGTTGCTGACTCGCGGCCGTGCCGAAGGCGGTACCCGGGTGCTCGACGAAATCTCGTTCGAGGTGCGCGCGGGCGAATCCATGGGCATCGTGGGCGCCAACGGGGCCGGCAAGTCGACGCTGCTGAAGATGATTACCGGCGTGCTGGCGCCGAGTAGCGGCAGCATCGAGGTCAACGGCAGCATCTCTGCCCTGCTGGAGCTGGGAGCGGGTTTCCAGCCGGAATACACCGGCATGGAGAACCTCAGGATGAACGCCGGGTTTCTCGGCCTGTCGCGCGACCAGATCGATGCCAGCCTGGACGACATCCTCGCGTTTGCCGATATCGGCAAGGCGATAGACGAGCCGATCAAGCATTATTCCTCGGGAATGGTGGTACGGCTCGGGTTCGCCATCGTGGCCTCCGTTCGCCCGGACCTGCTGATCACCGACGAGGTGCTGGCCGTCGGCGACGAATCCTTCCAGAAGAAATGCATCCGGTGGGTAGAGGATTACCTTGCCGGCGGCGGCACGCTGCTGATGGTTTCGCACAACATGTACCAGGTCCAGAAGCTCTGCAGGCAGGCGGTCTGGTTGCACGAAGGATCGGCCCGCGCGATTGGTGACGTGTTCGACGTCACCCAGGCCTACCTTGCCTGGCACGAGCGCAAGGACACCCGCGAGCAGCAGTCGCGCCCGGCGCCTTCCGGTGCCGTCTGCCGCATTGACGATCTTGCGCTGGAGCCGCAGGCGGCCTCCGGACCCCCGAGGGTCGAGATGGGCGGGCGCTTGCTTGTGCGTATCAGGCTTCGCTCGCCGGACGATCGCGTGCCAGTCGTTCTGGTCGGTCTGGCCCGGGGCGATGGAACACCAGTCTACGGCGTGGCGTCCGACCACGATGATTTTCGGGCCGAACCGGTAGGCGGCGGCTGTTTCGAAATCACCCTGGAGTATCCCGAGCTCAATGTTCTGCCCGGCGGATATGTGGTTCGTGCTCACGCGATGGACCCGGAGGGTCTGCGCGTGCACGATACCGTCGAGATCGAGCTCACCGTCAGCGGTAAATCGCGCGCATTGGGGCTGGTCTACCTGCCGCATCGCTGGCACGCGGGCGATCGCTCCTCGTCGTGACCAGGCTGCCGGTCGTGGTGATTCCGGTCTACAATGCCGCGGCGCAGCTCGAGCGTTGTCTTGACGCCGTTGTCAGGACGGTCGGCTCCAATGCCAGCGTAGTCGTCATCGACGACGCGTCCACCGATCCGGCTGTCCAGGACCTTCTCGCATCTCACTGTGCCGGCTGTACGGTGATCCGCCAACCCGAGAACCGGGGCTTCGTGGCGACGGCAAATCGCGGCATGCTCGAGGCCGGCAAACGCGATCTCGTCCTGCTCAACTCCGATACGGTTCCCGCAGGCAACTGGCTTGAGCGAATTGCCGCTTGCGCGGCCTCCGATTCGCGGATCGCCTCCATAACCCCGTTCACGAATAATGGGGAAATTGCCTCGTTGCCGATGTTGTGCCAGGCCTCGCCGGTGCCGGGCGACCCGGAAGCCTGGGCGCTCGCCTGTCGGCAGGCGGCCGGTCCCGACTACCCGGAAATCCCGACCGGGGTCGGTTTCTGCATGTACATGCGTCGTGCATGCATCGACCGTATCGGCGGATTCGACGAGTCCGCATTCGGACGTGGCTACGGTGAAGAAAACGACTGGTGCATGCGCGCCACAGCCGACGGCTGGCGGCACGTTCTCGCTGACGACGTATTCGTCGCGCATGAAGGCAACGCCAGCTTCGGGCCGCTCGGCCTCGGGCCGGGAGACGCCGCCATGCGTAAACTTCTCGAACGGCACCCCGGCTACCTCGATCTGGTGGGGGATTTCATTCGTCGCGATCCACTGGCCGATATCCGGCAACGGATCATCAAGCGCCTTCCGCGCGACCTGGCATAGGAGTCCGTGCTTCGGTCTTCGACTGAGCGCTGTCGCCGGTCATCCGCAAGGCCTGGCGCCCGGACTGGCGGTATTCGAGCGCTTTGGCCTACAATGTCCGTATGGCAATGGCGACCGGTCTAAAGCTCAAACTCGGCCAGAAGCTGACCCTGGCACCCCAGTTGCGGCAGGCCATTGCGCTGTTGCAACTCAACCGCATCGAACTGCGCCAGCATATCGAGATGGCGCTGGAAACCAATCCGTTGCTGGAGCGCGAGGGGGACAGCCCGGATCCCGACGAACAGCCTGAAGGCGACAGCGGCGAGGAAAAAGACCGTTCGTCCGAAGACATCGATTTCAACGACGAGTATAGCTGGAATGATCTTCCGGAAGGCTTTTCGGAAGTCTCCGAGGCGCCGGATTACGACCGCTTCATCAGCGACCCGGCAGAGGACTCTCTATATCAACACCTCCTGTGGCAGGTCAACCTGTCCGGCTTTTCCGAAACCGACGAAGCCATCGCCCAGGCGATCGTATATGCGCTGGACGAGGACGGTTTCCTGCACGACGACCTCAGGACGCTTCGAGCCTCACTGGCGCCGGAATACCTGGTCAGTGCCGAGGAAGTGCTTGCAGTTCTGGAGAGAGTCCAGCACTTCGAACCGGTCGGTGTGGCGGCTCGATCACTGCAGGAATGCCTGTGCATTCAACTCAAAACCCTGCCGGCAGGCACGCCGGGCCGCGGGCTTGCCGAACACCTGATCGAGCATCACCTCGAAGCTCTGAGCTCAGGCGATCCGGCGGCGATTCGCCGCAGCTCGGGATTTCCCCAGAAGGAAATCGACCGGGCTATGGCTGTGATCCGGCGGCTTGATCCCCGGCCGGGTCTGCGTTTTTCGCGTGATGATCAGGACTACATCATCCCCGACGCCTTTGTCCACCCCGACGGCGACAGCTGGCGGGTCACGCTCAACCGCGGCACCGAGCCGGCTCTGAAGGTCAACCGCGCCTACAGCGAATTGATCAAGTCGACCAAGGGTCAGGACCGGGACTACCTGCGCGAGCAGCTCAAGGAAGCGCAGTGGTTGATCAGTTCGCTCGAACTCAGAAACCATACCCTGCGCTCGGTGATCCACGCGATTGTCCAGCGCCAGGCCGGTTTTTTCGGGCACGGCGATGTGGCCATGCAGCCACTGTTGCAGAAAGAAGTCGCCGAACTGGTCGAGGTGCACGAATCGACTGTCTCCCGGGCGACTACCGGCAAGTATCTGCATACCCCGCGCGGCACCTTCGAGCTCAAGTACTTCTTCTCGATCGCCATCGGTACGCGGGATGGCGGCGAAATCTCGGCGACCTCCGTGCGCGCCCGGCTCGATCATCTGATTCGATCGGAGGACGCGCAGCGGCCGCTCTCCGATCAGGCGCTGGTAGAGGCACTCGAAAGCGATGGCCTGCTGCTGGCCCGTCGAACGGTCGCGAAGTACCGCGAGCAGCTTGGTATTCCCAATTCGTCGCAACGCAGACGGGCGGCCTGGACGCCGGACTGAATCATTCAGCGCTGTGGTATACCATTGAAGTTTAATCGTTGCCCTGCGCGAGATGTCGTTCAGCTTTTGCGGCCGTTCAAACAAGGGTAACAGTGCCAAGGAAATGGAGAACAGATGATGCAGATAGACATCAGCGGACAGAATGTAGAAGTCACGCAGGCACTTCGTGCGTACGTGACCGAAAAGCTCGAAAAGCTCGAACGACATTTCGACAACCTGACCGGTGTTCACGTGGTCCTGCGCCTGGAGAAGATCGAGCACACCGCCGAGGGCACGGTCGGGGTGGGCGGCCGCACCAATCCCATCCACGCCGAAGGGGTGGCGGAGGACATGTACGCAGCCATCGACAAGCTTGCCGACCGGTTGGACCGCCAGGTTCGCCGGCACAAGGGCAAGGTCACCGATCATCACCGGAACGATCGGCCGGCCGAAGCCGGCTGAAACCGCATCCGGGCAGAACGGATCCATATCCCCAGCAATGGCCGCCACCATGCCGCTTGCCGACTTGCTCAGCACCGATCGCGTGGCGCTGGATCAAAATCTGGCGAGCAAGAAATCAGTGCTCGAAAGGGCGGCCCAGTTGCTGGCCCACGGCGACCAGGCGGCAACAAGCCGCGACATTTTCGAAGCCTTGTGTCAGCGCGAGCGGCTGGGTTCCACGGGCCTGGGTCACGGGGTGGCAATCCCGCATTGCCGGGTCGCGCAATCCAGCGTCTCCGGTGCGTTCATCCGGCTCAAGCGACCGATCGATTTCGATAGTCCGGATGCCAGCAGTGTTGATCTGTTCTTTGCCCTTGCCGTGCCTTCCGAGTGCAGCGATGCGCACTTGAAGTTGCTGGCATCCATTGCAGAACTGTTCAGCGATCCGGAACGGCGTGAGGAACTTCGCCACGTGGATGGCCATCGCCGGCTCATGGCAATGTTGAGTGGAGAGTCCAAGAGCGAGCCTCGCTGATGAACGAAATGACGGTCAGCGAGCTGGTCGAGCGGTTCCGCGAGCGACTGGAACTACGCTGGATCAGCGGTCGCGGCCATGCCCATAAGCGCACGTTGTCGGTGGCCAGTTTTCGCGCACGTCCGTCATTGGTGGGTTACCTCAATCTCATCCACCCCAACCGCATCCAGGTGCTGGGCCTCGAAGAGCTGGCCTGGCTTGACCAGCTCGATGCCAAAAAGCGCTGGGAGACCATCGCCCAGATCTGTGCCGCGGAACCCGCAGCGATGATAGTCGCCAGCGGCGGGGATGCCGGCGACGACCTGGAAGAACTCTCGCGCGAAAGCGACACACCGCTATTGCGTTCGAAGCGGCCGGGCTGGGAACTGGTTTCGACGCTGCAGTATCAAGTCGCACGCGCTCTGGCTCACAGCGTTGTGGTGCACGGTGTTTTCATGGAGGTCTTTACGCTGGGCGTTCTGATCACCGGCGACGCGGGAGCCGGGAAGAGCGAGCTTGCGCTGGAACTGCTTACGCGCGGCCACCGGCTTATCGCCGACGACAGCCCGGAATTTACCCAGATGACGCCCGACATCATCGACGGTTCCTGTCCGGAAGTACTGCGCGATTGTCTCGAGGTGCGCGGCCTGGGCGTATTGAACGTGCGCCGGATGTTCGGTGATGCGGCCGTCAAGTCGAACAAGTTCCTGCGCCTGATCCTGCACCTGCACCAGCCACAGCCCGGCGACGAGGGCAAGACCGACCGGCTTTCGGGGCAATCTGAAAAATCGAAGGTGCTGGACCTCGAAATCCCCCGGATCCTGCTGCCGGTCCTGCCTGGGCGAAACCTTGCCGTGATCGCGGAAGCGGCGGTGCGCAATTTCATGCTGCGAATGAAGGGTTTCGACGCCACGGCCGAATTTCTCGAGCGTCACGGCAAGATCATGCGCCATGAATGACCGTTCCGCTCAGTCGCTGGTTCTGGTCAGCGGGTTATCCGGCAGCGGCAAGTCGGTGGCCCTGAACGCCCTGGAGGATCATGGTTACTACTGCGTCGACAATCTTCCCGGCGCAATGCTGCCGGCACTAGCAGAGCACATCGAGTCGAAGCCCGATCGTTATCGGCGCCTGGCCGTCGGAATCGACGCGCGGGCCGGTATCGAAGAGCTGGCCCAACTTCCGGAATTGATCCGCACACTGCCGCTGCCGTGCGACCTGCTCTTTCTGACCGCCGAAAGCGACGTACTCATTCGACGTTTTTCGGAAACCCGCCGCAGGCACCCGCTGGGCGGCGAGCGCACGCTGGCTCAGGCCATCGCTGAAGAACGAAAAATCCTTGAGCCGCTGGCAGAGCAGGCCGCCCACACGGTCGATACGAGTGAAAGCAATATCCATGAACTGCGACGCCGTATCTGGAATCTGATCAAGCCGGCGGACACACCGCGAATTTCGAACCTGGTGCTCGAGTCGTTCGCATTCAAGAAGGGCGTGCCCCGAGACGTCGACCTGGTATTCGACGCGCGATGCCTGCCCAACCCGCACTGGCAGCCGGACCTCCGGGCGTCGACCGGGCTCGAGGCGCCGGTGCGCAACTTTCTGGCCGGCGCGCCGCGGGTTCGCGAATTTACCGACGATATCGATCACTTCGTTCGCCGCTGGCTTCCGGTCTGGGCCGAAGAGCAGCGCAGTCATCTGACGGTGGCCATCGGTTGTACCGGCGGCAAGCATCGATCGGTCTACCTGGTCGATGAGCTCGCCCGCCGCTGGCGCGAGCAGGACCTGGCGGTAGTCACTCACCACAGAGAACTGATCCGATGACCGACGTCGTCGTCGTGGCGCACAGGGGCATAGGCGAAGCGCTGTGCGAGGTGGCCGAGATCATCCTCGACCGCAAGATAGACGTCACGGTGTTGCCGGTCAGGGAAGGAGACGATCCGGGCCGCTCGCTGGAGCGGCTGATTCATGCCCTGAAGCGCTGGCGGGATTGCGACCCGCCACTGATCATGACCGATCTTCCCGGCGCGACGCCGCACAACCTCGCGATGAAGGCTGTCTCGCGCGTTCTGGCTGGTGCGCCGGTGCTCACCGGACTCAGCCTGCCCATGCTGTTGCGCGCCCTCAATCACAAGCAGCAGCCGGCGTCCACGCTGGCCGAGCTTGCCGTGCACGGTGCCCACGCGGCCACGTTCATCGGAGACGGTCGTGAAGACTGAACGCGTGACGCTGTGCAACAAGCTGGGCCTGCATGCCCGTGCGGCGAGCAAGCTGGTAAACACCGCAGCAGGGTTTCAGAGCGGCGTCAGCCTGGTACGGGATGGCCGGCGCGTCAACGCCAAGTCCATCATGGGCGTACTGATGTTGGCCGCTCCGATGGGCACCGAACTCGAGATCGAGTGCGAGGGCCCGGACGAACAGCGGGCAATGGAAGCCCTGGTCACGCTGGTAGAAGACCGCTTCGGAGAAAGCGAATGATCTTCTCGCTCAGCGGAACCGGCGTATCCGACGGTATTGCGATCGGACAGGTGCACCTGTTTTCCAGTGGTGAACTCGAATTGCCCGAGTACGATCTGGAATCCGGCGACGTCGGCGCCGAGATCGATCGTCTTGAACAAGCCGTCCAGCGCTGCCAGGATGAACTCTCTCGTATGGAAACCGATCTGGAAGCCGATCGCCGGGGATCGGCGGCCGAACTTCTCCAGGCGCACCGGATGATGGCGCGTGACGACATGCTGCTGGGTGAAGCGGTGCGCCGGATTCGCGAGAAGAAGATCAATGCCGAATGGGCGCTCGATCTGCAGGCGGCAGCGTTGCGACGTGAGTTCCGGCGCATCGAGGACGATTATCTTGCGCTCAGGGTCGAGGATCTCGACCAGGTGGTGCGCCTGTTGCAGCGTCAGCTGGCCGACCAGCCGGCAACCGTGCTTGGCGAGCGCGTACCGCACCAGCTCGACGATACCGTGGTGCTGGCTGATGCGCTCAGCCCGGCCGAACTCGCGGCCTTGCACCAGCGGCGTGTCGCCGGACTGGTGACCGAGCACGGCAGCATCTGGTCGCATGCCGCGATCGTCGCGCGCGGTCTGGAAATTCCCATGGTGGTGGCCGTGCATCGCTCGCAGCGCTTGTTGCGCGAGGGCGAGCCGGTAATCCTCGATAGCCATTACGGCATCCTGCTGGCAACCCGCGACGAACGGCTCCACGGCCACTATGCCGAAAAGATGGCCCTGTTCCGCCGCAATCGCCGCAGTCTTCAGCGCGTGCTCTCCGAACCGGACCGGACCGTCGACGGCGAGCGGTTCAGGCTCTTCTGCAATGCCGAGATGCCTGCCGAACTCGATCGCTGTCGTCAAAGCGGGGCGGTGGGCGTTGGACTGATGCGCTCGGAGTTTATCTTCAGCAGTTCCGACATGGCCGACGAAAATGCACAGTTCGAGGTCTACCGGGATGCCGTCGAGCGGCTGCAGGGAAAACCGCTGACCATTCGTACGCTGGATGCCGGCGGCGACAAGCTGCCCGACGAACTCAAGCACCTGAGCGGGCCCAATCCCGCCCTGGGCCTGCGCGGAATTCGCATGTCGCTGGCCATGCAGGACACTTTCCAGACCCAGATTCGCGCCATTCTGCGCGCGTCGGCCTATGGTCCGGTCCGCATTCTGCTCCCCATGCTCAGCCGGGTAGAGGAAGTTGAGAAAGCGCGCAACCTGATCGGCCAAAGCCGCGAGCAATTGCAGCAGCGGGGCATACGTCCAGATCCGGAAATAGAGGTCGGGGGTATGGTCGAAACCCCGGCCGCCGCATTGTTGACCCGACAAATTGCCGCGGTTCTGGATTTCATCTCCATCGGCACCAACGACCTGATCCAGTACATTCTGGCCGTGGATCGCCAGGACGAACTGGTCAGTCATCTTTTCGATCCTTCAAGCCGTGCGGTGATCGAAATGCTGGCAACGATTGTGCGCGGCGCGCGCGCGGCGGACCGGTCGGTTCAGATCTGTGGGGAACTGGCCGGCGATCCGGACTACGCCGGGTTGTTGCTCGGACTGGGCATCACGGAATTCAGCCTGCCGCCGGGGCAGCTGGCCGCAGTCAAGGCGGCGTTGGTGCGAACCAATGCGGGCGAGTGCCGCAAGCGTGTCGCCGCCTTCCTGGCTGATCCGGAAAGCATCGACGGCCGGGTGTTGCTCGCTGATCTGGCTCGGTTCAGGCGCTGAAGCCCGCGCCGCCGGTCCTGCGTGCGATCCGTCTCTCCCAGAAAAGCTCGTGGAAAAAGTAGGCCAGCGTATTGCACGCCGGCTCGACCAGCGCCACCGCGCCGCCCAGCACCGCTGATCCGGTCATCAAGTACACAACGGTGAAGGCCACCGTCATGTGGAGCAGGGCGAATGTCATTGTCTTGTATTTGGTCATTGTGGCTTTGCGCCGAGATTGCCGATGCAAGAATGATAATGATTCTTGTTAATTTATCAAATTGATTGTTTTGATGGTTTCAATAGAATTATCGAATTTACTTTGATCGGTGCACGGCTGGTGCGCATGCGATGCTTGATTTAGCCTTTCACCTTTCACCTTCTAAAACCATTTCGCCCCGCGGGGCGAAACGGCTTTTCGAAGTCGAATTCGATTTAAGCGCCGCAACAAAAGACCAATGTGCCCCAAAGTGCAAGTGACGTACAAACGGTGATTGGTTAAGCTCTGCGCAGGACATCCCAACCGAATGCGAGAAGAAATGACCAAACCTCTCTGGCAACCGAGTCCGCAGCGCGCGCAGGCTACCCACATGG
>DATGCS010000215.1:0-5449 GCA_035311685.1 Wenzhouxiangellaceae bacterium | reverse complement strand
CTACAGCAGTTTGAATGGCGGCTGGAGCAGAACGCGCTGGTTCGCCGCACCTGGCCCGAAGTCGATAGCGCGCCCGATTCGCCGCCGACCGGTCGCGCGGCCTTCGATCAGGTCACCGCCATCGAGTTTCGCTTTCGCGATGCATCTGGCGCATGGCATCGACAGTGGCCGGCTTCGAGCGCGCCGCAGTTGTTGCCCTCGGCGGTCGAGTATGTACTCGACACGCCGGTTTTCGGCACGGTTCGACGGGTGGTGGCCCTGTGAAGGGCGTGCCGTGCTTCGCATCGGGTCGATTCGCTCGCCAGCGCGGTGCGGCGCTGCTGATTGCACTTTTGGCCGTCGCCCTGGCCGTGTTGCTTGCGACCGAGCTGGTCGAACGCAGTCAGCGTGACGTGGCCCGGACCACCGCCGTCGTCGATGCTGAAAGGGCCTGGCAATTTGCCGAAGGCGTCGAGGGCCTGGCGCGCGACTGGATTCGGCGCCAACGCCAGGCCGGTCCGCGAGGCCAGCTGCCGGACGGTCGATGGTCGGAGCCGTTTCCGGTTCCAGGGGGTTCGGTGCGCGGTCGGATGTTCGCCCGCGACGGCCGCTTCAACCTGAACGCGCTGGCCGGCCGGGATCCGGCAAGCGCAGCCGCCGCTCGCCGGGCATTGCTTCGATTACTGGCGCTGTTGAATGTCGACCCTGCTCTGGGTGAAAGCATCGTTGCAATGTACGGCGGCGCGAGGTTGCCTGCGCCGACACGGGTTCATTTGAGCGAACTCAATCGACTGGAGCGGTTTACCCCTGAGATTCGCAGGCGGTTGGAGCCTTACCTGGCGCTATTGCCCGACGCCGATGCTCGGATCAACGTCAACCGCGCATTACCGGAGGTCCTGGCGGCGGTCATCGATGGACTGTCGATCGAGTCGGCGCGCAGCCTGATAGCGCGTGCGCCTTTCGAATCGCTCGACGAAGTCGTCGGTCAACCGGAATTTGCCGCCCTCAATCCAGTGGCGATACGGGACCGGCTGGACGTCGAGAGTGAGTGGTTCCTGGTCCAGGCCCAGGTGGTGCTGGACGGCGTGGTCAGAGACTACTTCCGGCTCGTGGGCGCTTCCGGCAGCAGGTATGATTTCCGCTATCTCAGCCAGGGGGTTCCCTGACCGGCATGGCCAGAAGCGAGCGCTATAGATTGATCCACGTCGTTACCGGCGAAGTGGCTGTTTTCGCCGGGATCGACGGCCACATCGGGCCCGCGCAAGACGCCGGTGCAGAGGCTGATCTCGTCGCCCTTGTGCCGGCCGATCGCTGCAGCCTGGTGCGGGTGGATCTGCCCGAAATGAGCGGGTCCCGCATGTCGCAGGCGCTGCGCTGGGCGGTCGAGGATTCGATCGCAGGCGATCCCGAGCAGCAGCACGTCGTGCCCGTTCGGCGCGCAGGCGACGGTCGATTGCTGTGCCTGGTCGTGGCGCGCGACGACATGGATCAATGGCTGGCCGCATTGCCCGAGCGCCCGTCGCGCCTCGTCCCGGATGCGGCATGCCTGCCGCGTGCCGATGACGAAGTGGTGCTCATGCAGCTGGGCGACTTCGTGCTGGCGCACGGCGGCAATGACATGTTCGACCGCATCGAGCCCGAACTGCTCGACAGCCTGGTGCCGGAATTCACCGAGAGTGTCGGCGCCCAGGGTCGCCTGGTGTGGCTGGGTGACAAGCCGCCGGCCGAGATCGACCGCTTCGCGCCCGAGAAGCGTTCGGGCGGGGCGTCTGCCCTGGCATTGCTGGCGCCCGCCGCGCTTGGATCGTCCGGCGCAGCGTTCAACCTTCTCCAGGGCGAGTACGCCGAACGCGATCGCGCTTCCGCCGCCCGCCAATGGCGCCTGACGGGCTGGCTGGCCGGTCTGGCGGCATTCCTGCTGCTGACCGGGGCACTGGCCGAATACACCATGCTCAAGCGCGAACAACTGCGGCTGGAACAGGCGGTAGAGGCGCGCTTTGCCGAGTTGTTTCCCGATATTTCCGCAATCGTGCGACCCAGGGCTCAGGCAGAGCGCGCCCTGGCAGAGCTGCGTGGCGGCAGCCGCGACCGGTTCGTCCAGTTGCTGGGCGCGGTCAGCCCGCTGTTCAGCGGTGCTCGTGGCATCGAGGTGACCTCGATCAGCTATATCGACGGTACGCTCGAGCTGGAACTGGAGACCTCTTCGCTGGCCGACCTTGAGGCGCTGCAGCGCCAGCTTCGAGCCCAAGGCATCGGTGCAACGCTGCAGAATATCGAGGTCCTGAGCGGAAGCACGCGTGCTCGAATCCGGATCTCGGGGGACAGCACATGATTGCGCACTGGCGCCGGTTACAGGTCCGCGAGCGCCGAATCATTGGTCTGGCCGTGGTCGTGATTGCGCTTGTCCTGGGTTGGACGATCATCTGGGAACCGCTGCGCGATGCACGCGCCGAGCTGACCGGGCAGCTGGCCGGCCAGCGCGCGCTGATCGACTGGCTGGATCGCGTCGCGCCCGAAGTCCAGCGGCTGCGCGGCGAGCGCGCGCCCGAACGAACGCTGGCCGGCCAGTCGACACTGGCGGTGATCGATCAGGGCGCACGCGCGGCCGGGCTGGCCGGTGCGCTCAAGCGCATCGAGCCCGGCACCGGCGATGAGGTGCGCGTGGTGTTCGAGCAAGCATCTTTCCCGGACCTGATGCGCTGGCTCGCGGCGACTGTGGCAGAGCGCCCCCTGGCCGTCATGCGCCTGACGGCCGACCGGACCGGGCCCGGACGGATTGACAGCGTCGTGGTCCTCCGGCGTACCGACATCGGCAGCGAATGACCCTCTTTGTTAGAGTCGATGTTTAGCGATGCCGGGTTCGCGCAAGCCTGCGGCCATGGTTCGCGGCCCATCAATATCGAGGACCCGAATGACTTCCGATCCCGTTGATCTCGACCTGGCGCTGAAGGTGGCGCGGCAGGCTGCTCGCAACGCAAGCGAAATCGCCATGAAGTATTTCAGGCGCCCGATGGAAATCGAGCGCAAGGACGACGCCAGCCCGGTCACGGTGGCAGATCGCGAGTGCGAAACGGAAATCCGGCGCGTCATCGAAGCCGCGTTTCCCGATCATGCCGTGTTCGGAGAGGAATACGGCCGATCCGGCGAGCACCGATGCCTCTGGCTCATCGACCCCATCGACGGCACCCGCAGCTTCATTCGAGGCCTCGAGTTCTGGTCGGTACAGATTGCCCTGATGGTCGACGGCGCGCTGGTGCTGGGCGTATCGGCAGCGCCGCCTTTCGACGAGACGGCGTGGGCGCTGGCGGATCGTGGCGCCTGGCTCGACGGCGGGCCGCTCAAGTGCGCCGACACCGATAGCCTGGAGCAGATGGACTTGTCGTTGGGCAACGTGCGCACGCTGGCGCGGTCAACCGAGTGGCAGAAGGTCGGCAAGCTCGTGGAAACCGCCGCGCGCACCCGCGGCTACGGCGACTTCTACCCGTATCATCGCCTTGCCGCCGGCGGGCTGGACGCGGTGGTCGAGAGCGATATCAACATCCTCGACATCGCCGCGCTCACCGTCATCGTGCGCGAAGCCGGCGGTATGGTGACCGAGCTCGGCGGCGCGGACATCGGGCTGGACAGCACCACCATTCTCGCCGCGACACCGGCGCTGCACGGACGGCTGGTATCATTTTTGAATGATTGACGAGATTCCAAAACTGCCGATCATCCACAAGCGCGTAGAGCGGCCCGAAAAGAGTCTGTTCCGGGTCGAGGCGCTCGATCTCGAATTTTCCAACGGAGAGCAGCGCACCTACGAACGGCTGATCAGCCGAGGCGTCGGCGCGGTCATTATCGTTGCGATGCCCGATCCGGATACGGTGCTGCTGGTGCGCGAATACGCCTGCGGCGTGCATCGCTACGAGGTCGGCCTGCCAAAGGGACGCCTGGAGCCGGGCGAAAGCCACGTCGAGGGCGCCAACCGCGAGCTTCAGGAAGAGGTCGGTTACGGCGCGCGTGATCTGCAGGTGCTCGGCCAGCTCACGCTTGCCCCCGGTTACATGACGCACGCCACCCAGGTGGTCCTGGCGCGCGACCTTTACGCGTCGAAATTGCCCGGCGACGAGCCGGAGGAACTGCAGGTGATCGAATGGCCGATCGCCAACCTGGCCGAGCTGGTGCTGCGCGATGATTGCACCGAGGGCCGGACCATAGCTGCGCTCTATATGGCCCGAGACTTGAAGGAAACAATGTGAGCAGTTTTGAAAACCGGCTTTTGCCGAGCGTGCTGCAGGCCTGCGGCGACGCGACGGACGCCATCCTGGATATCTACCAGCGCGATGATTTCGAAGTCGAGACCAAGCAGGACAAGAGTCCGCTGACCGAAGCCGACATGGCCAGCCACCACACCCTGGTGGCGGCATTGAAAAAGCTGACGCCCGAGATTCCCATCCTGAGCGAGGAGTCGGCCGAAATAGGTTTCGAGGAGCGCCGTCACTGGGACCGGCTCTGGGTAGTTGATCCGCTGGACGGCACCCGGGAATTCATCAAGCGCAACGGCGAATTCACCATCAACGTCGCACTCGTCGTCGACCATGTCCCCATTCTCGGCGTCATAGCGGTACCGGTTTCGAGAACCGCGTATACCGGTATCGTCGGCGAAGGCGCCCAGCGCTGGCGCAATTTCCACGACCCTGAGCCGATTCGGACGCGCCGGCCCTGCGCGCAGCCACCGGTGGTGTTGGGCAGCCGATCGCACGCCAATCCGCGCACCGTCGAATATTTCGAAATGATCGGTGAACATGAGCAGGCCAGTCGCGGCAGCGCATTGAAGTTCTGTGCCGTGGCCGAAGGTTCGGCTGATTTCTACCCACGCCTGGGCCCGACCAGCGAGTGGGACACCGCGGCCGGAGAAGCGATCGTGACCGCCGCCGGCGGAAGGGTATGGAAGCCCGACGGCAAGGCGCTGCTGTACAACGCCCGGCAGACCACGCTCAACGGCGATTTCCTGGTGGCCGGCGACCCCGACGCCGAATGGCCCGTCCCGCCACCGGTCGACTAATCCGGGGCCGACACTATTAACCATCCCAACATTATTAATCGGCCATCCAGGAGTCGCTTCAAAACGTAGCGTGCGGGCGGCTGACGATGGCCGCCGGAGCGCAGGAACCGCAGTGTATATGCGAATACATGAGGATTCCGAGCACCGCCGAACGCCGTCAGGCGCACGCGCAGTAGTGTTGAGGCGGCTTCTAAAACGGTTTTAGTACTGCCAGCAGCACGATCGCAACCAGCAGCAGCGCCGGCGCCTCGTTGAACCACCGGTACCAGACGTGGTTTCTGTGGTTCCGGCCTTCCCGGAACATCAGCACGATACGCCAGCACCACAAGTGGTAGCCGATCAGCAGCGCCACCAGCACCAGCTTGGCGTGCAGCCAGCCGAGACCAAGATAGTAGCCTGGGGCGGTCAGGATCACCGCCAGGC
>DATGCS010000214.1:0-6093 GCA_035311685.1 Wenzhouxiangellaceae bacterium | reverse complement strand
CACCGAGCCCCTGAAGCTGAGCGTCGTCGGCCACACCAACGTGGGCAAGACATCGCTGATGCGTACCTTGATGCGCGACGTGACGTTCGGCCATGTCGCAGCTGCGTCTGCCACTACCCGGCAGGTCGAGGGCGCACAGCTGCTGGCCGCGGGCAGCGCCGTCGTCGAACTGTTCGACACGCCCGGCCTCGAGGATGCCGGCGCGCTGATTGAACAACTCGAAACGAACGCCGCGGAGCGTCACGCCGGCCCCGAGCGTATCGGCGCGTTTCTGGCCTCCGGGGACGCTGCCGGGCGCTTCGAGCAGGAAGCGCGCGTACTGACGCAGATGCTGGAAAGCGACGCGGCGTTGTACGTGATCGATGCGCGCGAGCCGGTACTGGGGAAGTACCAGGACGAACTGGCGATCCTGTCGCTTTGCGCCCGGCCGATTCTGCCGGTACTGAATTTCGTCGCGAATCGGCTCAGTCGAGTGGAAGACTGGCGCAAAGCCCTGTCGCGGGTCGGCCTTCATGCGGTGGCCGAATTCGATACTGTAGTGTTTTCCCTGGAAGCCGAGGCGCGCCTGTGGCGCAGGCTCGCAACGCTGATCGACACTTACGCGCCGGCCCTCGACCAACTCATCGCCGATCGCGAATCGCAGGCGGAATGGCAGCGCTCGTCGGGGCTGGCCATGATCGCCGAACTGCTGGTCGATGCTGCTGCGGCCCGAAGGACGGCCGAGCGCGGCGACGAAACCGCGCTGGAAAACGCCAACAGATCGTTGCGCGAATCCATTACCCGGCGCGAACAACGCTTCGTCGCGCAACTGCTGGAACTCTACCGGTTCGTCGACGGCGATTATCATCATCACGACGGCTATCGCCACCTCGGGCTGCCCATCGAACAGGGCCGATGGGCGACCGACCTCTTCGATTCGGCGACCCTGGCGTTTGTTGGCAAGCGCGCCGGCGGCGGACTGGCGGCAGGCGCGGCAGCAGGCGCCGCTGTCGACGTTGCCGCCGGCGGGCTTTCGCTGGGCGCAGGCACCGTGATCGGCGCTTTGGCGGCCGGCGGCGTCACGGGCGCCTGGCAGCTTCGCAGGGATATCGGCGACCGGCTGCGCGGCCGCATCGGCGTCATGGCCGACGATGCCGCACTCACGACGCTGGCCGCCCGTGCTTTTGCCCTTCTCGATGCGCTCGGCCAGCGCGGTCACGCCGCGCAGGAGCCGATCGAGATTGCGCAAAAGCTGCCGCAGCCCTGGCCGGCGCGGGGCCTGCCGAAACCCCTGTTGAAAGCGCGACTGGATCCGCGCATTTCCACGCTCAATCGGGGCGCTGAGGCCGATGCGGAAAGCCGTCACCGCCTTGCAGACGAGTTCAACAAGGTGCTGGCCGGCGCTGCATCGTGATGCGCCGGATCATTTTCCTTCGCTGAGTATCCATTCGGGCAAAAGCGCGTCGACCTGCCTGAGCGCCCGCCGTCTCCGCAGAGCATCCGGCAGCATGGTCTCGACAGCGTTCCAGAAACGCCGCGAGTGATCGGGGTGTTCCAGGTGGGCCAGTTCGTGGACGAAAACATAATCGACGAGTTCGGGCGGCAGAAACATGAGGCGAACATTCAGGGAAATATTGCCGTTGGCCGAGCAGCTGCCCCAGCGGGATTTCTGATTGCGCCAGGTCAAGCGGCCATGGACCAGGCCATGCTGTCCGGCCAGCGCAAGAAATCGCGGCCCGAGTCGTTCGATCGCACGCTGCTTGAGCGCGGCGAGCAGCGCCGACCGGGCAGCCGAGGGTTCGCGCTCCGGCAAGCCCACTGCCAGCTCATGCGCGTTCCAGCGGAAGAAAGCCCTTTCGGCTTCGACGTAGTCGACCCGAGCGACCTGCTCGATCGATCGCAGCGCGAGTTCAGTGGGGAACGGACCCGACCCGGGTCCACCCCGGCGGCTTGCACCGACGCGCGCCCGGGTCCGCTCGACCCAGCCCCGGTTGGCCTCGACAAAATCGCGGATGCGGCGCCTGTTCGCGCCGGGCGGCACAACGACCTCCAGCGATGCATCCCTGAGGACTTTGAGCCTGATTCGCCGCGCGCGCGGATGCACCTTGATTCGGTAGGACAGCGACATCGCGGAATTATATTCGAGGTGTTTGCTAACGACTTGTTCCGCTCAACGTCTGTTTGATTACACTGGAACCCATGCGTGCAATGGTTCTCGAACAAACCGGCGAAATCGAACGCGACGGCGAACCGCTCGAATTGCGCGACGTCGCCAGGCCTAGACCCGGCAGCGACGAGGTGCTTATCCGGGTGCACGTGTGCGCGGTGTGCCATACCGAACTCGACCAGATCGAGGGCCGGGTCGCCACACCGCTGCCGCGGGTGCCGGGACACGAGGTCATCGGCACCGTCGTCGAACGCGGAGCACAGGCAGGGAAGATCGAACGGGGCCAGCGGGTCGGCGTGGGCTGGATCGGATCGGCATGCGGCGAATGCAAGTGGTGCCGGCGCGGCGATGAAAATCTCTGCCCCGATTTCAAGGCTACCGGTCGCAATATCGACGGTGGATACGCCGAGTTCATGTGCGTGCCGGCCGGCTTCGTGCATGCCGTCCCCGAGCAACTGTCCGACGCCGAGGCCGCGCCGATGCTGTGTGCCGGCGCCATCGGTCTCAGAAGCCTGCGCCTGACCGCGCTGCGCGACGGCCGGGTGTTGGGGCTGACCGGCTTCGGCGCGTCGAATCACCTGGTATTGTCGCTGGCCGGAATCCTCTACCCGCAAAGCCCGGTCATGGTCTGGGCGCGCGATCCCGGCCAGCGCGAACAGGCGCTGGCTTTGGGCGCGAGCTGGGCCGGAGATACCGGCGAAAAGCCGCCCCGGGCGCCGGACGCGATCATCGACACCACACCGGTCTGGGCCACCGTGCTTGCCGCGCTGGACAGGCTCGCCCCGGGCGGACGCCTGGTGATCAATGCGATTTCCAAGGAAAGCGGGGATCGCGACCGGCTGGCCGGGCTCGACTACGAACGCCAGCTCTGGCGCGAGAAAGAGATCAAGTCGGTCGCCAACGTGACGCGTCGCGACATTTCGGACTACCTCGACATCGCGGCAAGGCACGAATTGACGCCGCAAGTGCAACTCATGCCGCTGGAACGCGCCAACGCGGCGCTGAAAAAAATCCGCTTCGGTGATTTCCGCGGCGCGTTCGTGCTCGATGTCTCAGGCGACGCCAGCGATGCCGATTGATGCCCCTGCACAGGACCTGGTGACCGACAATGGCCGGGCAGACACGAGATTCCGCGCATGAACGATGACCCCGATTCGCCGTTCCGCATCCTCGAGGTTTCCGACGGGCGCTACTTCGCCGGCGAAATCTTCCGGCGCAAGCTGGGCGGCACGCTGCCCGACTACGGGCGGCACCTGGTGGCGATGTATCGCCACGACCCGCTGCGCTTCACGCCGCTAGGCTACCTGAACATCCTGCGGCACGAAACGGTCGCACTGGTCGGCGGCGGCAGCGTGGACGGCCGTGCTTTCGCCGATATCCCGGCACCGGCATGCCGAGACATACGCGAAAAAGGCGGCGTTCTTTTCTGTCTGCTCAGGTACGCCTTCACCGAAATGGCCGACGACTTCGAGGCCTTCTTCGGCTATTGCGGCGATGCGCGGGCCGAGGAAGTCGACCTGCAGGCCGGTTTTCGCCACACGCGCCACCCGAAGCTGCTGGCCAATTACCATCGCCCGCTGGACGCCGAGCGGCGCGACCGGTTGCTCGACGACGTCTTCGCCCTGGGGCCGTTCTGAAGCCACGGAAAACGCAAAAGCCGAACCGAAATTCAAGACAGGTCTCGCGAAGGCGCAAAGACGCGAAGAAAAAGCAAGATAGAGCAAAGCAAACAGATGGTGCGTTTCGCTGCGCTCAACGGCACCCTACAAAATCACTACTATCCGCGTAGGGTGCCGTTGAGCGCAGCGAAACGCACCAGCAAGCCTGTTCGATGAGAGCCGCGAAGACGCAGCGAAATTCGAGAGCTGAACTTGGCCAGATTTCTGCCTTTTTGCCTCCCTTCGTGTCCTTCGTGCTCTTCGTCTCCTGCTTTTCATGCTCTTTTTCTTAGCGCCTTAGCGCCTTCGCGAGAGCTGTTTTAGCCTTTAGCCTCCTTTTCAACACCGAAACCGATCCGCGATGGCCGTCAGCCGGCGTCGTCGAGCAGCAACTCCAGATCGGTAACCGATTTCCAGTCGCGGCCGCAGACGTAGCGCGGCAGGTACCAGCGATCACTAGCCGGATCGACCGGCTCCGGCGTGCAGCCCAGCGCGGCCTCGATGCCGACCGATGCCGCGTGGCGCGGCAGGTATTCGCGCCTCAGGTAGTCGCTGGCCTGGCCGTAGGGATAAGCGAAGAAGCGCGGTCGGCGGCCCGACCGGCGTTCGATGTAATCGCTGGCCCGGTCGACCTCGGCCAGACATTCGGCTTCGGTTTCGATGTGGCGGAAATCGCCGCGCCGGTTGTTGCGCTGCACCGTGCGGGCCAGCGATCCGTGGTTGTGGTCCCAGCTGTGGCTCTCGACGCTCATCAGTCCGGACGCGTTGGCCGGCGCCCACCAGTCGTCCGGCCACACGCCCAGGCTCATGTAGTCGACCCGGTCGAGCTCGTCGCGCGCCTCCGGTGAGGCGATCACGAAGGAAGTGACGTGGGGCACGTGCGGCGAATCGCCGGGCAGCGCGGCGGCGAACTGCGAAATCCGGTTGAAAACGCTGGTCTGGCGCGCGCACGCTGGATGGTCGAAATCGTGAAAGTCCATGATCGAGCCGTCGTCCATGGTCAGCACCACGGCGCGTTCGGGCAGCGTTCCGGCCGCCCGCCGCGCCAGGGCATCGGACAGCGGCAGCACGACCCAGCCGAGCCGATCGAGCAATTCCAGGTCTTCGCTGAACGCAATCAGATCGTTGCCGGCGTGGGTGTTGTCCAGCACGTTGATCGAATGCCAGGTCAGGATGATGAAGGCGTTGGTCATTGCTGATGAGATCTTTCTCAAGGCGAGGCTTGTCGGGCAACTGATTATCAACGATACTCGATCCTCGATTGCAACCGGTCACGAGCCACTTCGGCACGCCTCAATGCGCCGCACCGCACCGACACGATGGCACATCTTCCTGGCCTGGGCGCTAGCGCTACGGGCAATGATCGCGCCCGGATACATGCCAGGCGGCGACGGGTGGCCGGTCCGGCTGTGTCCCGACGGTCTCGATAGCGCGCTCGTTGCCGTTCTGTTCGGCGGCGACCACCAGCACCACGGTGCCGGCCACGCTCGGTCCAGCGACCTTGCTGATGACGACGATGGCGGCAAACAGGGCCCACCTTCACCCCACGCCGGCTGGAATCTCGAGCGCTGCGCGCTGGGAGCATCGCTGGCGCAGGTCGCGCTGCCCGGCGCCGATGCGACGCCGCTGCAGTTGCTGCCGCATTGCATTCCCGAAGCGCTCCCGACGCAGGCCGATCCGGCGCTGCGCATCGAGTGGCCGCGCGCGCGGTCCCCGCCCGCCAGGCTCGTTGTGCAGGCAATTTCAACCACCGGAAGCTGAGCCAAACGAAGTTCCGCCGGCGCGCGGCAGCCTGCCGCATACCGACGGAACAGCAACGGGAGTACATCCAATGAATTCATCCAGAGAACCTGGCCGACGGGCGACCATGCCTGTTTGTGCCGCAATCAATGCCATCTGCGCGATTGCGCTTGTCCTGACCGCAGCCGCAGCCGATGCCGATGCCGATGCCGAGCACCATCACGATGCCGGCGACCCGCCGCGCCCCGACAGCCACGCGCCGATCGGCGTAATGGGTGAGCACACGCACGCCAAAGGCGAATGGATGGTGTCGTATCGCTTCATGCACATGGACATGGCCGGCAACCGTGTCGGGACCGACTCGATTTCGACGGAGCAGGTCGCGACCAGCGTCCCCAATCGATTCTTCGGCATGCCCGGCCAACCGCCCACGCTGCGCGTGGTGCCGACCAGCATGACCATGGACATGCACATGTTCGGCCTGATGTACGCGCCGTCGGACCGGCTCACGCTGATGCTGATGACCAACTGGACCGACAAGGAGATGGA
>DATGCS010000213.1:0-17859 GCA_035311685.1 Wenzhouxiangellaceae bacterium | reverse complement strand
CGCCCCGTTGATGCGATCCATCGTGCCGCTGATCTTCATCCTGTTCCTGATTCCCGGCACGGTCTACGGCTACGCGGCCGGCACCATCGAGGGTCATCGCGACCTGATCACCGGTATGAGCAAGTCCATGGAGTCGATGGGTTATTACATCGTAATGGCGTTTTTTGCGGCGCAGTTCATCGCCGCGTTCTCGAGCTCAAACCTGGGCATCCTGATCGCGGTCAACGGGGCGGCCTGGCTGTCGCAATTCGACATGCCGCCGCAGCTGACCATCGTCGGCA
The DNA here is from genome assembly GCA_035311685.1 of Wenzhouxiangellaceae bacterium. Taxonomy (GTDB): domain Bacteria; phylum Pseudomonadota; class Gammaproteobacteria; order Xanthomonadales; family Wenzhouxiangellaceae. The sequence goes on along the minus strand of DATGCS010000213.1, from coordinate 17,578 downwards.
TCATCGGCCTGACCGCGTTCGTCAACCTGTTCGTCGGCTCGGCTTCGGCCAAATGGCTGATCATTGCGCCGATCTTCGTGCCCATGCTGATGGAGCTGGGCATCGGGCCGGGATTGACGCAGGCCGCCTACAGGGTCGGCGATTCCAGCTCCAATATCGTCACCCCGCTGCTGCCGTACTTCCCGCTGATCGTCGTGTTCTGCAAGCGCTACTTCAAGGGCGCGGGCATCGGAACGCTGATCTCCATGATGCTGCCCTACGCGGTGGCGCTGGCGGTGGGATGGACCATCTTCCTGCTGCTGTACTGGATGACCGGTCTTCCACTGGGCCTCCAGGCGAGTTACGTTTACCCGTAGATCAGGTTCCCCGGCTAAACGATTTGAAGCAGCGGCGCCCGCCCGGGCGCCGCTGCTTCAGCGCTCGATCCAGGCGGCGGGATCTACCGGCTGGCCGTCGTGCCGGATCTGGAAGTACAGGCCGGGCGCGCTGTTGCCGCCGGTGTTGCCGGCCAGAGCGACGACGTCGCCTGGCGCCACCCAATCGCCGACCTCGGCGATCAGGCTCTGGTTCTGGCCGTATAGCGTCATGAAGCCGTCTCCATGTTCGACAATCAGCATCATGCCGTAGCCGCGCAGCCAGTCGGCGTAGGCCACGCGCCCGTAGGCCACCGCCTCCACAGGGGCCCCGACCGCCGTTTCGATCAGCCAGCCCTGCCAGGTCACGTTGCCGCTGCGAGTGTCGGAAAAGGCGGCGCGCACCGGAGCATTTACCGGCATGGGCAAGCGCCCTTGCAGCTCGGCGAATTGTTCTATCTCGGTTTCGGGCGGGATGTCGGCCAGCGCGCTGGCCAGTTCGCCCAGAAGCGTCTCCAGTTGCGCGGCGGCTTCCTGCATCTCGGCCAGGCGCTCGGCCTGATCGCGAATGCTGCTGTCCAGCGCGTCCAGTGCCGCCTGGCGTTGCGCCAGCGCCTGGTCCTGCCCGACCTTGGCGGCAGCCTGCCGCGCGGCCAGCGACTGGAGTCTTGCAGCCATCTGCTGTTGTTCTGCCCGAACCGCTTCGAGCCGCTGCAATTGTTCGTCCAGTGCCGCGATGGCGTCGAGCCGGGCGCGTCCGAGATAGCCGTGCAGGGCGAGCACACGACTGATCTCGGCCGGATCCTCCTGGTTCAACAGCGCCTTGAGGCGCGACTGCCGACCGACCCGGTAGGCCATCTGAAGTTGCTCGGCCAGCGCCCGGCGGCGAACCTCGACGGCTGTTTCGAGCTCTTGCGCCTGGTTCTGCAGCTCGCGTTGCCTGGCGCGGGCCTGGTCCAGGTCGGCCCGGGTGCTTCGTAATTCCAGAGCAATCCGGGCCAGTTGCTGCTCGGTGTGGGCAAGCGCGGCGCGTTCGCTTTTGCGTTTTGCCCGCTCGGCTTCCAGCCGCCGGCTGATGCTTTGGATATTCTGCTTGAGCGCGTCGAGCTCGGCCTGGACATCTTGGGAAGTCGGTGTCTGCGCGTTCAGCCCTGTCCCGGCAGGCGCCAGCAGTGCGAAAAGAACAGCGAGTGGCCAGGATACGCGGGCGTGGCTCCGAAACGGCTGCCGGCAGCCAGAACCGGGTCGGTCCTCAGCCGGTCGCATTTTCGGCGGCAGTACCGCTCCGGGCCTGGACTGAATCTGCTTCGGGCTCGAGATGAACCAGCGGCCGGCCGGTCATTTCTGCCGGGATCTCCAGCCCGAGCAGGTCGAGCATGGTCGGCGCGATGTCGCGCAGGCTGCCTTCGGCTTCCAGCCGGGCCGGCCGGCCGACGAACACGAGCGGGACCGGGTTCGTTGTGTGTGCGGTATGCGCCTGACCGGTCTCGGGATCGGACATCTGCTCGACGTTGCCGTGGTCGGCAGTGATCAGCATTTCGCCGCCGGCCTCGGCAATCGCCTTTTCGACTTCGCCGACCAGGCGGTCGACGGTCTCGACCGCCTCGACCGCTGCGTCGAAAATGCCGGAGTGGCCTACCATGTCCGGGTTGGCGACGTTGCACACGACGACCGGCCAGTTGCCGCTGGCGATTGCGGCGACCAGTTCGCGGGTCAAGGCGGGCGCGCTCATTTCCGGCTTGAGGTCGTAGGTGGCGACGTCGGGCGAGGGGATGAGCTTGCGATCCTCGCCCGCGAAAACCTGCTCGCGACCACCGTTGAAAAAGTAGGTCACATGCGCGTATTTTTCCGTTTCGGCAATGCGCAACTGGGCCAGGCCGGCGTCGGCGAGTTCCTCCCCGAACAAGTGCTCCATCCGGGTCGGCGGAAAGGCCACCCGTGCGTCCAGATCGGAGTCGTACTGCGTCATGGTCGCGAAAGCGGCGAGCTCGGGTCGGCGGCTGCCGAACCGGTCAAAGTCCGGATCGACGAGCGCGCGACTGAGCTGGCGCGCCCGGTCGGCGCGGAAGTTGATGAAGATGGCGCTGTCGCCGTCTTCGATCGGCTTGCCGCCGTCGATCACGGTCGGCTGGACGAACTCGTCGTTCTCGTCGCGGGCGTAGGCGGTTTCCAGCGCTTCGGTCGCCCGGTTGGCCGTGAATCCGTCCCGGGCGTGGACGATCGCCTTCCATGCGCGTTCGATGCGGTCCCAGCGCTGGTCGCGATCCATGGCCCAGTAACGTCCGGTCACCGAGGCGATTTCAGCATTGTCCAGCTCGTCGATACGCCGCTGCAGGAGCTCCAGCGATTCGCGGGCGCTGCGCGGCGGCGTATCCCGGCCATCCAGAAATACGTGGACGGCGACATCTCCGCGATGGCGCCTGGCCGCCAGCCCGATCGTGGCCAGGAAGTGATCCTCGTGGCTGTGCACACCGCCTCGAGATAGCAGGCCCATGATGTGCACCGTGCCGTCGCCGGCCGCATCGATGGTGTCCACGAGCGCGGGATTGGCATCGAATTCGCCGTCCTCGATCGCCTTGGTGATCCGGGTCAATTCCTGGTAGACGATTCTGCCTGCGCCGATATTCATGTGGCCGACCTCGGAATTGCCCATCTGGCCGGCCGGCAATCCAACCGCTTCGCCAGATGTCTGCAACAGGGCGTGCGGGCAATCGTGCAAGAGTCGGTCCCAGTTCGGCGTGTCGCCGGCGGTGATGGCGTTGTCCGGGGCAGCTTCGCGCATGCCCCAGCCGTCCAGGATCAGCAGCAAGAGTGGAGTTCGGCGTTCCATCGGGTCTTCCGTTCGAAGCGAATCTCGATTATCCCATATGCAACCTGTGATTGACCGTGCACGGGTGCGACGGTGTGGCAGGGCGAGCCAGAATGCGTGATAATGCGCGTTTTGCCGCAACCGGATCGAATACGCACCATGGAACAGCTGTTCACGTTCATCGCCAACCACCCGATCCTGGTCGGTGCGTTCGCCGTGGTGCTGGCAGCGCTGATCGCAACCGAGTTCGCGCGCCTGACCCGGCGCTGGAAAGAACTCGACACGACGCAGGCCATTCTTTTGATAAACCGGCGCGACCCGCTGATTGTCGATGTTTCCAACAGCACGGACTATGCCAACGGGCATATCCTCAATGCAGAACACATGCCGCCTTCGCGGATCGAGTCCGGCAACAGTCAGTTGCTGAAGAAGTCGGATCGCCCGGTGCTGGTCTATTGCAAGAACGGCCAGGTTTCGCCGCAGATGGCCACGCGGCTGACCAAGCTCGGATTCGAGGACGTCAATTTGCTCAGGGGCGGCCTGGCGCAGTGGATCAGCGATCAGCAACCGGTCTCGCGCGGCAAGCAAGGCAAGCCCAAAGGCGCTGGCGGCAAGGGTGCCGGCGGCAAGCGTGGCAAAAAGGGCAAGAAATCCAGAACGGACAGTTCGCCGGAATCGCAGCCAGTCGAGAGCGACGGAAAAGGCGAGGGCGAAGCGCGGCAGGAATGATGCCTGCCCGGTCCGGCTCCAATGGCTTCACATGCGGCGGTGTCCGGGTGAAAAACAGCCCGATCGCCGCCATATCCACCAACCACTGATTATGAAACAGGTATAGACATGGCTGAAGAACAGCTCGATGCAGCAACAAATGGACAGGATTCGCAGCAGCCCACGATGAGCCTGCAGCACGTATTTCTGAAGGACTGCTCGTTCGAGGCGCCGGGCGCTCTCGGGCTGGACCAGTCACAGGGTCAGCCGGACATGAACATGAATCTCTCACAGCGGGTCAACCAGCACGGTGAAGGTCGCTATGAAGTGGTGCTGACGGTGACCGTTACGGCCAAACAGGGCGAAAACACGGCGTTCATCGCCGAGGTGCATTACGGCGGCGTCTTCTTGCTCCAGGGTTTCAGCGAGCAGCAGCTTCCCTATGTGATCAACGTTCACTGCCCGAACGTGCTGTACCCCTATGCGCGCTCCCAGATTGCAACGCTGATCGCAGCTGGTGGATTCTTCACGCCGCCGCTGCAGCCGATCAACTTCGAAGCCATCTTCGCCCAGCGCGTCGCCGAACAGCAGCAAGGCGGCGCTTCACCTGAGGGCGTTCCCGGCGAGCCGCCGGCGCAATAAGTCGCGTTTCGGCAATGGGCAGCCGCATAGCCGTTCTGGGCGCCGGTTCCTGGGGAACCGCACTCGCAATGCAACTGGCGCGGGTCGGGCATTCGGTCAAGCTGTGGGCTCGTGACGCCTCGCACGCCGAGGCAATGATCGAGTCCGGAGAAAACGCGCGTTACCTGGCCGGCTGCCCGCTGGCCGGCTCGATCACTCCGACGGCGGATACCGACGTTGCGCTGGAAGGCGCCGACCGGATTCTGTTGGCGGTACCCAGTTCGGCTTTTGCCGGCGTGCTCGACACGATTGCCGACGATATCGATGTCGGGCGGGGTCTGGCCTGGGCGACCAAGGGTTTCGAACCCGGAACCGGGCGACTCCTGTCGGAGTACGCACGCGAGCGTCTCGGATCCTCGATGCCGCTTGCTGCGGTGACCGGCCCGTCGTTTGCCGGTGAAGTGGCCAGGGGCCTGCCGACTGCAGTTACTGTTGGCGCTTCCGAGCCCGACTTTGGTCAAGCCTGGGCGGCGCTGCTGCACGGCAGCAGCTTCCGGGCCTATTACACCGCCGACCTGGTCGGTGCTCAACTCGGCGGAGCGGTCAAGAACGTGCTGGCGATCGCCTGCGGCATGGCCGACGGTCTGGGATTGGGCAACAACACCCGTGCGGCGCTGATTACCCGCGGTCTCGCCGAACTGATGCGGTTGGGCGAAGCAATGGGGGCTGAGGGTCGCACCCTGATGGGCCTGGCCGGTCTCGGTGACCTGGTGCTGACATGCACCGGCGACGCCTCGCGCAACCGTCAATTCGGCCTGGCGCTCGGTCGCGGTGAAACGCCGGAGCAGGCCATGAAGACCATCGGCCAGGTGGTCGAGGGTTATCACGCCGCCGAAGAAGTAATGCGGGCCGCCGAGAGAGCCGGCGTCGAAATGCCGATTTCCGAGCAAGTACACGGCATCCTGTTCCGCGGCTGGAGCGCTGCCAAGGGCGTCAAGGTGCTGATGCAACGAGAGCCAAAAGCGGAAAACGATTAAATGGAATTTCTTGATTACTCCGAACTCGCCGTTCCCGGCGTGCGCGAACTCAAGCCATACACGCCGGGCAAGCCAATCGACGAACTCGAGCGGGAATACGGCGTAAGCGATTCGATCAAGCTTGCGTCGAACGAAAATCCGCTGGGCGCAAGTCCGGATGCGGTGGCGGCCGTGCGTGCCGCACTCGAAGACGTCTGGCTTTACCCGGATGCCAATGGTTTCCACCTGAAATCGGCACTGGCCGAGCGTCATGGTGTGGCCACCGATTGCATCACGCTGGGCAATGGTTCCAATGATGTGCTGGTGTTCCTGGCCCAGGTGTTCTTGCAGCCCGGGCTTCAGTCGCTGTTTTCCCAATACTGCTTTGCCGTCTACCCGATCGCCACGCAAATGGTCGGCGCCGAGCCCGTAGTGGCACCGGCGCTGCCGGAAGATCATCCATTGATGCCGCTGGGCCATGATCTGAGGGCGCTGTACGAGCGGGTGGGGCCCGATACCCGGATGGTCTGGATTGCCAACCCCAACAATCCCACCGGCACCTGGCTGGATGGCAAGCGGGTGCAGGATTTTCTCGCCTCCCTGCCCGGACACGTGATCTGCGTGGTTGACGAGGCCTACACCGAATATGCCGAGTCGGACGAACTCGGAGACGCTTCCCAGTGGCTGGAACGATTTCCGAACCTGGTCGTGACCCGTACGTTTTCCAAGGCCTACGGTCTGGCTGGACTCCGCGTCGGTTACGCGTTGTCCAACCCCGGTATCGCCGATCTGCTGAACCGCGTGCGGCCGGCCTTCAATGTCAACTCGCTTGCCCTGGTAGCGGCGCGCGCCGCGCTGGCCGATCAGGACTTCATACGCCGCTCGCGCGAGATGAACAGTGACGGGCTGGTCCAGCTTCGCGACGGTCTGATCGAACTCGGCGCTGCGGTCATTCCGTCGGTCGCCAATTTCGTCCTGGCCCGATTCGACCGCCTGGGCGCCGACCTGAATGAAGAACTGCTGCACAAAGGGGTGATCGTGCGGCCGGTCGGCAACTACGGGCTGGGAAACTATCTCCGGATCACTGTCGGCACCGAGGCGCAGAACCGGCGCTTGTTGAAAGCGCTGGGCGAAATGCTTTGATTCGAACGCCATGAAGCTGACGATTCATCCTGCCGCTTCTCCGCTGGCCGGCCGGGTGGCGCCGCCCGGAGACAAATCGGTGTCGCACCGTGCGGCGATCTTCGGCGGCCTGGCCGAGGGCACGACGTACATCGAAGGGTTCCTCGAGGCCGAAGATACGCTGGCCACACTGGGCGCGATGTCCAGTCTCGGCGCTCGCGTCGCGCGCGACGGCGGTCGAGTGCAAATCGAGGGCGGCCGGCTGGCCCCCCCGTCGATGCCGCTGGACCTGGGCAATTCCGGTACCGGCTTGCGTTTGCTCACCGGGGCGTTGTGCGGTCACCCGGACTTGTTCGGCACGCGGGTGCAATTGATCGGCGATGCCTCGCTCTCGCGCCGGCCCATGCAGCGAATCGTCGAACCCCTCGGCGCCATGGGTGCGCGCATCGAAAGTCGGGATGGGCACGCGCCACTGATTGTCGAGCCGCGGCAGTTGAAGCCGCTGAATCGCAAGCTGAAGGTGGCCAGCGCGCAGGTCAAGTCGGCCATTCTGCTGGCCGGGCTCAATGCGGCCGGCGAGACCCGCGTTGTCGAACCTGGCGTGTCACGCGATCACACCGAGCGTCTTCTGCCGGCCTTCGGTGTGGCCGTCGACCGCGGCAATTGCGAGGCTCGGCTGATCGGCCCGGTACGCCCGAAGGCAGCCCGGATCGCAGTACCGGGCGATCTGTCTTCGGCCGCGTTCATGATCGCCGCGGCGGCCCTGGTGCCGGGCTCCCGCGTTGATATCGGTCCGGTGGGCGTCAACCCCACGCGTGACGGCTTCCTGCGCATCATCGAGCAGATGGCAGCCGGCGCCGTCCAGGTGCACTCGATCGCGGATGCCACTGCGGGCGCCGAACCGGTCGCGAACCTCGACGTTTCGAGTCCGGCGCAATTGGTCGGCATCAGCATTCCGGCCGAATGGGTGCCGCTTGCGATAGACGAATTTCCGCTTGTCATGGCGATGGGCGCGGCGGCCCGGGGCGAAACCGTGATTTCCGGCGCCGGCGAGCTTCGGGTCAAGGAATCCGATCGCCTGGCCGTGATGAGCCGTCAGCTCAGGCGGCTTGGTGCATATGTGGAAGAGCGGCCCGACGGCGCGACGGTTCGCGGTGGTCGGATTCTGGGCGGTCGTGTCGACTCCGAGGGTGACCACCGAATTGCAATGAGCCTGGCCGTGCTTGCGCTGGTGGCCGAAGGGCCGGTGGAGATTGATGGTGCGGAATGGATGCGAACCAGCTATCCGGCCTTCGCCCAACATCTCGAATCGCTGGGAGCGCAACTGGAATGGCGTTGATGCAAGCAAGATCCAGGCCGCCGGTGCTGACCATCGATGGTCCATCGGGCGCCGGGAAGGGCGCGGTCTCGGCGGCTGTCGCGCGCCGTCTTGGCTGGAACGCGCTCGATTCCGGGGCCGTATACAGGTCGGTGGCGCTGGCTGCGCTGGCGTGTGAGGTCGCCGCAGATGATGAACAGGCGCTGGTCGAGCTCACACGCAACTTGCATCTCGAGTTCCGGGCCGCGGATGACGGCATTGCCGTGTTCCTTGACGACCGCGAGGTCGGCGATTCGCTACGCGGCGAGGACGTCAGCGTGATGGCCTCCCGGGTGGCTGCCATCCCCGCCGTGCGCACCGCGCTGCTGGAGCTGCAGCGGGCCTATCGGGCCAGGCCGGGACTTGTAGCCGATGGCCGTGATATGGGTACGATTGTATTTCCGGACGCGGAATTGAAGGTTTTTCTCGAGGCGGGCGTGGAGGAACGCGCTAAAAGGCGTCATAAGCAGTTGAAGGAAAAAGGAGAAAGTGTTATTCTTTCGCGTCTTCTTCGGGATATGCAGGCCCGCGACAAACGCGACCGTGAACGATCGGTTGCGCCAACCGTGCCCGCCCCCGATGCGGTAGTGGTCGATTCGACCTGTCTGCCGCTGGACGAGGTCATCGAACGCGTGGTCGGGCTTGCCCGAGAGCGATTCGGAGGCCTGGTTCCAAAAGACACAAAACAGTAGCGTATAGCCGTGCACCGGAAGGCCCGTTTCAAAGGCCTGTCGGTGTACTCCATTAACGAGCGTTCGCCTTGCGGATGCAGATGACAAGAACCAACGGGACACCACTCTTGAGTACAGCAGCTGCGCCAGTCGTGCAGGAAGCACGCAATCCAATGACCGAATCCTTTGCCGAGTTATTTGAACAGAGTCTGGATGAATCCAAACTTCGCCCGGGTGCGATCGTCACCGGTCGCGTTGTCGAAATCCGCGAAGACGTCGTTGTCGTCAATGCCGGTCTGAAGTCAGAGGGCATCGTGCCCATCCACCAGTTCCAGACCGACGACGGCGAACTCGAAGTCGAGGTCGGCGATGAAGTCGAAGTCTCGCTCGACGCGGTGGAGGACGGTTTCGGCGAAACCCGCCTGTCGCGCGAAAAGGCCAAGCGCGCCCGCATCTGGGACAAGCTGGAAACGGCCAGCGAGGCCGAGGAAAATGTAATCGGCCAGATTTCGGGCAAGGTCAAGGGTGGCTTCACCGTCAGTATCGACGGCATCCGCGCATTCCTCCCGGGCTCGCTCGTCGATGTGCGGCCGGTCCGCGATCCGAGCTATCTCGAAGGCAAGGACCTCGAGTTCAAGATCATCAAGCTCGATCGTCGCCGCAATAACCTGGTGGTCTCGCGACGCGCGGTTGTGGAACATGAATTCGCCGCCGAGCGCGAAGACCTGATCGACCGGCTCGAGGAAGGCGCAGTGGTCAAGGGTGTGGTCAAGAACCTTACCGACTACGGCGCATTTATCGACCTGGGCGGCATCGATGGTCTGCTTCACATTACCGACATGGCCTGGAAGCGCGTTCGTCATCCTTCGGAAGTCGTCGAAGTTGGCGACGAGCTGGAAGTCCGCGTGCTCCGTTTCGACCGCGAGCGCATGCGCGTATCCCTGGGACTCAAGCAGCTTGGCGAAGATCCGTGGGACAACATCGATCGACGCTATCCGCCGGGCTCGCGCCTGTTCGGTCGGGTCACCAACATCACCGACTACGGCTGCTTTGTCGAGATCGAGGATGGTGTCGAGGGTCTTGTCCACGTATCCGAAATGGACTGGACCAACAAGAACGTCAATCCGAACAAGGTTGTGCACATCGGCGAGGAAGTCGAGGTCATGGTTCTGGACGTCGACGGCGAACGTCGTCGAATCTCGATGGGCATGAAGCAGGTCCGTCCGAACCCGTGGGAAGCGTTTGCAGCCCTGCACAACAAGGGCGACAAGGTCTCCGGCACGATCAAGTCGATCACCGACTTCGGCATCTTCATCGGGCTGGAAGGCGATATCGATGGCCTGGTTCACCTGTCCGACATCTCATGGATGACGCCGGGCGAAGAAGCCATTCGCAATTTCCGCAAGGGCGAAGAAGTCGAGGCCGTCGTGCTGGCCGTGGATCCCGAGCGCGAGCGCATATCGCTGGGTATCAAGCAGCTCGACCAGGATCCGTTCGCAACCTACATGGCCGAGCATCCGCGCGGTTCGATCGTCAACGGCAAGGTCCGTGAAATCGATGCCAAGGGCGCGGTCGTCGAACTGGCTGACGGCGTTGACGGTTATCTCAAGGCCAACGACATGGCCAAGGAGCGTGTCGACGACGCGACCAAGATCTACAGCGTTGGCGACGAGGTCGAAGCCAAGTTCGTTGCACTGGATCGCAAGACGCGCAACCTGACGCTTTCAATCCGGGCCAAGGACGACGAAGAGCTCGCCGATGCTGTTGATCAATATCAGCAGCCGAAATCCGGCGGTACCAAGCTCGGCGAACTGCTGCGTGAGCAGCTTGGCAAGGACTGATCCAGTAGTGGTGATTCACGCGGCGGACCCCGGGTCCGCCGCACAGTCACGGAGTGACGGCATGACCAAGTCCGAGCTGATAGAAAAGCTGGCCGACCAACAACAACATCTCAGCCAGACCGACGTCGACCTCGCGGTCCGCTCCATCATTGAACAGATGAGCGCAGCGCTTGCCAACGGTGATCGGATCGAAATCAGGGGTTTCGGCAGCTTCTGCCTGCATTTCCGGCCACCGCGAATCGGCCGCAATCCCAAGACCGGCGACTCGGTCGCACTTCCCGGCAAGCACGTGCCGCATTTCAAACCCGGCAAGGAACTTCGCGAGCGCGTGAATCAGGCTGCAGGGGACTGATCCCGTGTGGCGCTGGCTGCTCGGCTTTGCAGTGATCCTGGGTGCCCTGATCGGCATTTTCCTCGGCGCGCTCAATCCGGATCCCGTCACCCTCGAACTTGTTTTCGTCCAGTGGACGGCATCGCTTGGCGCGGTCGTTGCACTGTCGGCCTGTGCCGGCCTGGTAATAGGTCTCGTGTTCGCCGCCACTTTCATGGTGTTTCGTAGCCGTTCGCGGCGAACGGTGCCTGCAAGAACGCCGGAGGCCAGCAAGAGTCTGACCGATGCCTGAGCCTTTCTGGCTTGCGTTGGCATTTGTTCCGGTGGCAGCATGGTCGGGATGGTGGGCTGCAACGAGGGCCTATCGCCGTGGCGAGCGACGGCAACAGCACGTTATTTCGTCGAACTACTTCAAGGGTCTCAACTACCTCCTCAACGAGCAGCCCGACAAGGCCATCGAAGTCTTTCTCAAGCTGGCCGAGATCAATACCGAGACTGCCGAAACGCACCTGGCGATCGGCAATCTCTTCAGGCGAAGGGGTGAAGTTGACAAGGCCATTCGGTTCCATCGTCACATCATCAGCCGTTCAAACCTGAGCGATCAGCACCGGATCCAGGCCCTGCTGGAACTCGGCGAAGACTATATGCGTGCCGGTCTCCTCGACCGCGCCGAAAAATTGTTCAGCGAGCTTGCTGAAGACGGTCGGTATTCGGAAGTTGCGATTCGGAACCTTCTTTCGATATACCAGCAAGAAAAGGACTGGAAAAATGCCATCGTGCAGGCCCGCAGGCTGGGACAGTTTTGTGATTGGAATACCTCGGCGCTGATTGCGCAATTTCACTGCGAAATCGCTGTTCAGGCCGGTCAGGAAGGCGACAGCGAAAATGCCCGTCGTCACCTCGAAACCGCGCGCAACCATCATGGCGAATGTACACGGGCGTACCTGCTGGAAGCGGACCTCGATGCGGCAGAGGGGCGCTGGGCGGCAGCTGCGGAGAATTATCAACGGGCCTGCGAACTGGATCCTGACATAACCGTGATCGTGGTCGAAAGTCTTTCGCGCTGTTTTTCGGAGCTCGGGCGCGAACCGGAATTGCTGGATTGGCTCAAGCAACTGGTCACGCGGAGCGCGACGCTTGCTCCTGTGCTTGCGTTTGCAGCCATCCAGGCCGAAAGTGACCCGGCCGGCGCCATAAATTTTCTGCTTGAACAGCTCCAGAAACGGCCGACTGCACGTGGCCTCTACCAGTTACTGGAACTGATGCACCGCCACGGTCATCGCATCGACGAGATCGATCCGGCGTTGCTGCGCAATCTCATGCACCGTCTACTGGACGATCAGCCGCGCTTTCGCTGCCGCCAGTGTGGTTTCAGCGGCCAGACCTGGCATTGGCAATGTCCGAGTTGTCGTGAATGGGAGACGACCCGGCCGGTCATCGGTGTGCTTGGGGAATGATACTGGACGCCTGGCAATCGGCCGGCGTCGCGCTCATTGTTGCGGCTGTTCTGACGCCGCTGGTGCGCTGGTATTCTCGCCGCCGGGGTTTGATCGACCAGCCGGGCGAACGCCGCAGTCACTCCGCACCAGTCGCCCGCGGCGGGGGATTGGCGGTTGGCGTTTCGGTGGTGGCGACGGCGCTGGCATTCGCTCCGGACAACGCGCTGGTGGTGGCTTTTATTGGCGGCGCCGCCATTGTTTCGCTACTGGGCTGGTTTGATGATCATTCGCCGCTGGGCGTCGGCTGGCGCCTGGGAATACAGCTGCTGGTTGCGGTGGGAATCACGGCCTGGCTTGGGCCGGTAGAGTCGATAGGTATCGCCGGGACAACCGTTAGGGCCACATGGTTGTGGACGCCCATGGCAGTAGTCGCCATCATCTGGATGATGAATCTGTTCAATTTCATGGATGGATCGGACGGGCTTGCCTCGTCCCAGGCCGCGATCAGTTTTGTCCTGTTTGCTTTTGCTTTTGGATTGGCCGGGGAAACCACGGGATTCTGGCTGGCCGCGGTTGCAGCAGGCGCTTCGTTGGGCTTTCTTTTCTGGAATCGCCCCACGGCAAGCATTTTTCTCGGCGACTCGGGATCGTTGTTGCTGGGATGGTGTGCTGGCAGCCTTGCGCTGACGGCAACGCTTAGCGGCAGTTTCTCGGTATGGGTGTCGTTCATTATCGTTTCTCCCTTCGTGATTGATGCCACCGTCACACTTTGCTGGCGGCTGGCCCGCGGGGAGCAGTGGTATACTGCGCACGCGGATCACGCATACCAGTACCTGATCCGCCTTGGCTGGAGCCATGGCAAAGTACTTATAGCCTGGATTGTTCTCAACGGCGTGCTGATCGTGCCGGCTACGGTCCTCGCGCTTTCGAAACCGCAGGCAGATATAGGGGTGGCCGCGGCACTGACTGTCATCCTTGCGGGAGTCTGGTACGTTGTTCATTTTGTCCTTTCAAACAAGCGCAGGATGACATGAATCTCCGTGTCTTCAAACGGCCTCACGGATACCGGAATACCCGCACTTTTGTGGTGATTCACGACGTGCTTGTCGCCGGTCTTGCCTGGTTTCTGGCGCGCTGGTGTGCATATGCGATGTTTGGTGCACCATGGCCGACCGTGCTGAGTCTCGGTACCGAGGGGATGCTCTTGATGGGCATTCAGAGTTTCGTTTATTGGCGCATCGGACTCTATCGGGGTCTGTGGCGCTTTGCCAGTCTGCCGGACCTGGGCAACCTGGTGCGCGCGTCGCTGCTCGGCGCGGTGGCGATTGGCGCGGTTCTTCTCATCATGGAGCAAGGTGTCGAGATCGTGGCACCCATGCTTTGGCTTTATCCCCTCATTCTGCTTGTTTCGCTGGGTCTTCCACGACTTGCGTTTCGCACGTTCAAGGATATGCGTACCGAGGTGCGGTGGCGACGTGCCAGCCAGCGCACGCTGATCATCGGCGCAGGACGGTCCGGCCGTCTGTTGCTGCCTGAACTGCGCCGCCGCGGCGGCTTTGAGCTGGTCGGCTTCCTCGACGACAGCCGGCGGCTCAAGGGCACCGAGATCGACGGGGTGCCGATACTGGGCAGCGTGCAAAAGATGCCCCGGATTGCACGCGAAGCGGCAATCGATCTTGTCGTCATCGCGATTCCTTCGGCGACCAACAATCAGATGCAGCGAGTGGTTGCATTGTGCGAAGAATCCGGCGTAGAGTTCAAGACCCTGCCGACGCTGAAAGAGCTTGGCGCCAGCATTACTCGATTCGAGGACCTGAAGCCGGTCGCAATCGACGACCTGCTGGGCCGTGATCCGGTTTCCCTGGATTGGAATGCGATACGCGCCGGCCTGGCCGGCAAAAGAGTATTGGTCACCGGTGGTGGCGGTTCGATCGGCGCCGAACTCTGCCGACAGATTGCACGGCTGGATCCGGCAGGACTGGTGGTGCTCGACAGCTCCGAGTACAACCTGTACCGGATCGATTACGACCTGCGGGGCGAGTTTCATGATCTGGTGATGGATTCGGTGCTGGGCGACGTGTGCGATCCGGCGACGGTCGAAAACGTGGTTGCGCGCCATCGGCCGGACGTGATCTTTCACGCAGCCGCCTACAAGCATCTGCCGATGTTGCAGAACCAGGTTCGCGAAGCATTCCGCAACAACGTTGTCGGAACCATTCGCATGGCCGATGCGGCGGCGCGCCACGCGGTGAGTACATTTGTGCTGATCTCGACCGACAAGGCAGTCAACCCGTGCAACGTCATGGGCGCGACCAAACGCATCGCTGAACTGTATTGCCAGCAGGTCAATGCACGCGCCGACACGCGCTTCATCACGGTGCGCTTCGGCAACGTGCTCAATTCGACCGGTTCGGTCGTACCGCTGTTCAATGAGCAGATCCGAAAGGGTGGTCCGGTGACGGTCACGCACCCGGAGATCTCACGTTACTTCATGACCATTGCAGAGGCAGGCCAGTTGATTATGCAAGCCGCCGTGTTGGGCGAGGGCGGCGAGGTGTTCGTGCTCGACATGGGTCAGCCGGTTCGTATCAGCTACCTGGCCGAACAGTTGATCCGCCTGGCCGGAAAGGAGCCCGGCCATGACATAGAGATTGTCTACACCGGTCTTCGACCGGGCGAAAAGCTGTTCGAGGAACTCTTTCACGCACACGAGTCATATGCCAGCACCGGCCACGAGAAGATTCTGCTTGCGCGGAATGGTGTCGAAGCCGTCAAGGACCTTGATGCCATCATTCTGCGGGCAGAGCGTTCGGTACAGCAATACGACTCCCGGCAGCTCCGCGAAATCCTGACGCAACTGGTGCCGGAGATGGGACGCGTGCCGCCGAAGGAGCGCAAGGTCGTTCCTCTCCGGCAGGCATGAGCGAATTGACAAGCGTCAGGGCATTGCGCCCCGGTCTGCCCGAAAAATGCGGTGCGGTCGAATCTTTTTCCTTCGATTCACGGGTTCTGGGCCAAGCCAATCCGCTCGGCGACCCAACCGCTCGCAACGTGCTGGTCTATCTCCCGCCCGGCTACCCTCGCGAAACCCAACGGCACTACCCGGTACTTTGGAGCCTCCCGGCCTATACGAGCTCCGGCCCGGCCCAGATCGCATGGCGTAATCACGGCGAGAATCTGCCGCAGCGGCTGGATCGGCTTATCGCGTCAGGTTCAATGCCCTCTACAATTGTCGTGATGCCCGACAGCTATACTTCGCTGGGCGGAAACCAGTTTGTCGATTCGCCGGCGATGGGCGATTACGCCCGGCATATCGTCGAGGAACTGGTGCCGGAAGTCGATCGCCGATTCCGAACGATCGCGCGTCCGGAAGCGCGCGGTGTTTTCGGCAAGTCTTCGGGCGGGTTCGGGGGTCTGCACCTGGCTGTTCGATTCCCCGGCGTGTTCGGTGGCGTGGCCAGCCATGCCGGTGACTGTGGTTTCGATCGGGTCTATAAGCGCGATTTTGTCAGTTGCTGCGACGAATTGGCGATGTGGGACGGGGACTGCGAGGCCTTCGTCTCGGGATTCTGGCGTGCGCGCAAACCCTCGGGTCGTGCATTCCATGCATTGATGGTGCTGTGCCTGGCCGCCAGTTATTCTCCCGCGCCGGGCAGGCCACTGAATCTTGAGCTGCCCTTCGATCCGTTCACGGCCCGGGTCGACGATACGGTCTGGCAGCGCTGGCTGGCATTCGATCCGGTCTGCTACGATCGTGATGCATTCGACGCGTTGAAGCAGCTGCGCGGACTCTGGCTTGACGCCGGCAATCGCGACCAGTATTTCATCCACTACGGGACGCGTGAATTCGCCGCCCGCCTGTCCGCTGCCGGGGTCGGCCATCACCACGTTGAATTCGACGGCAACCATAGCGGCATGGACTGGCGCCTGGATCATTCGCTGCCATGGTTGCTGGAGCGTCTGGAGACCGGGGCGGACTGAGCCCGGTTGGTGCACGACTATTCCGACGACCGTGTCCGGGTTTGTAATAGACCCTTCATCGGGGTCCTCATTGCAAAAACCACTGATTCTCGCCGGTCCGGGTTGAAACAGGACTGATTCGGTGCGATATACTTTCACAATTAATTCAATCGATGGGAATGGCCATGCTTACAGTAACGCCAACCGCACGCGACTATTTCGCAAAGCTTCTCGAAGACCAGCCGGCGGGCACACAGCTTCGGTTGTTCACCCGTCAGGCCGGGACGCCATCCGCCGACGTGAGCCTGAACTTCTGTCCGCCCGGAAAAGAACAGGCCCACGATGAGGCGGTAGACTGCGGCGCTTTCACACTGTTTGTCTCGCAAGACAGTCAGGAGGCCCTGGATGGTGCAATGATAGATTTCGAGACCAATGCAACCGGCGGAGAGCTGAGTATTCGGGCACCTGGGTTGAGAGGCCAGACGCCGGATGAGGATGCCTCGATGCACGAACGCATTTCGTGGGTTCTGGAATCACGCATCAATCCGATGGTGGCCTCGCACGGCGGTGTCGTCTCGCTGGTCGACGTGACCGATGAAAACGATGTTGTTCTGCGCTTCGGTGGTGGTTGTCACGGCTGCGGAATGGTCGATGTGACCCTCCGACAGGGTATAGAGACGCAACTGCGTGAGCTGGTGCCGGAGATCCGCAATGTCACGGACGGTACCGATCATGATACCGGGAAAAACCCCTACTACGAATGAGATGTTGCTGACGAGTGCGAAACGCCGGCGCGATGATCGGGAACCGCTCTGCGGCAGGTTCGCGCGGCACCCGGAGAATTCGTCAATCTACTTTCAGATCCTGTAATCCTTTCTGGCGCGAATACCAGGCGGCGAGGTCCGCGATGTCCTGATCGCTGAGGCTGCCGGCGAAACCCGCCATCACCGCGTTCTGCCGGCTGCCGTCACGATAACTCTTGAGCGCGTGCACCAGATAGTCTTTGTGCTGACCAGCCAGCCTGGGGTAGCTCGGCTGCAGGCTCTCGTTGCCGGTACGTCCGTGGCATGACTGGCAAACCTGGGACTTTTCGAGTCCGCGGCGATAATCGCCGCCCGCGGCATGCACCGGGCTGCTGAGCGTAAGCGAAATAATGCTCGCGACAATTATCCCGGTCAATAGAGTAAGGCGATTCATGACTCGTTCTCTCCGATGCTCACGAAATAGGCGGTTACGTCGAGGATGTCCTGATCGGAAAGCGTCGCGGCCTGAGCCTGCATTGTGGCGTGCCGGCGCGTGCCTTCGCGATAGGCCTTGAGCGCGGAAATCAGGTATTCCTGATTCTGGCCG
>DATGCS010000212.1:0-2430 GCA_035311685.1 Wenzhouxiangellaceae bacterium | reverse complement strand
CAGTTCGATGCCGATGGTGTCGGCGTTGTGACCGCGCACGTGATGCGCCACCCGGTCCAGCGGCACCCATTGTTCGATGCTGCCGTCGCGGTCGATGTAGAAGTGGCCGCTGTTGCCCGTGCGTGATGCCTCGTGGTGAATGCGCTCGCCGTATTCGCGGGCGGTTTGCAGGTCCGGCAGCTCGGTGGCATGGATCACGACGCGACGAATCGAGTCCGGCGCGCGAGAATCCAGCCGATCGACGTAAGAAAGTGGATTTTGCTGAAAATCCGACATTTCCTTTCAGTCCGGCCCGGTCGGGTTGGCCCGCGCCTCGACATCGGCCAGCATGGCGTCGAGCCGCTCGCGGTCGAACCAGTCGCCGGCGCGCATCACGCCCTGGATACGGCGCACGTTGGAAATGCTCTCCAGCGGATCTGCGCCAAGCAACACCAGGTCGGCCACGCATCCCGGGCGCAGGCAGCCGACAGCTGGCTGGCCGAGAAACTCGGCCACATTGGTTGTACCAGTAGCCAGCGCCTCGGCCGGGCTGAGTCCCGCCTCGACGTAGATTTCAAGCTCGTGATGCAAAGCATCGCCCGGCACGTTCATGATCTGCGGCGCATCCGCGCCCAGCAGCACCCCTGCGTCGGCCTCTTGCAAAGCCTTGATCAGCGCGCGCCGGACCGTGACGAAGTGCGCCAGCGCATCCGGGTCGGCAGATGTTCTCATCTGCTCGATCCGCGCCATCCATTGCGCTTTCGTCTCGGGCGGCACCCAGCGCATGGCCGGCCGTTCCAGCAGTGCGTCGACATCGGCGACCGCGATGTTTTCGATCAGGGTCTGGGTCGGAACGTTCCAGACGCCGGCTTCGGCCGTCCTGCTTGCCCATTCGGCGACCCGGTCGAGTTCCATCGCCGAGGCGATATTGAAGCCGAAGAATCCGGGTTCTTTCTGGCGCGCCGGACTGTCTGAGGGCACCAGCATCTGGGCATAGCCATCCAAGTGGTCGATGGTCGCCTGGCCCGCGGCCAGCGCGCGCTCCAGGCCGACCGCGATCGAGACGTGCCCGGCATGGCCGATGTCCAGGCCGTCCGCCGCAGCCACAATTGCGGCGAACGTATCCGGCAACAGTCCGGGGTGCAGTTTGAGAAAGTCGTAGCCGGCTTCAGCCTGACGACGGACCATGGTTCGGGCGCGATACACGTTCGGCACCGAGTTTCCGTTGAGCGAGGGCCCGGACGTGATCAGCCGCGGCCCGACCCGCTCGCCGGCGGCCAGCGCCGAGCGAAGCGCCAGGTGTCCGGGTTCGCCGAGCATGCCGCGGATCGTGGTCACGCCATGGGCCAGGAACAGCGCCAGCACGTCGTCCACGGCCTGCCGGTCCGAGAACGGGGGCACGTGGGCATGCATTTCGGCCAGGCCTGGCATCAGGAATTGCCCGTCGGCATCGATGGTGGCGACTTCTCCCCCGGCCTGGTCCGGCTCGACGATCCAGCCGTCGCGCACGACCAGCGAGGTCGGCTGGCCGACCGAGCCCGCTCCGACATCGACGACGCGCACGTTGTCGAATACGACGCTCTGGGCAGCCAGCGGCGCACAGCATACGGCGGCCAGTGCGAGCGGCAATAACCCTGAAAATACGGAGAATATCGAGCGGGTCATGGACGAGCCCTCGGATTGACAAGCGTCCTATGGTAGTGCATGCGCGGATGGCCTATGAGGACCCGGGTAACCGCAGCGCAACCAGGAACCATGCCTGATCCGGCCTGCGGCCCCGGACGCGCACTGCGCGCTTGTCCAGGCTACAAAACCGTCTCAAGTTTTTGTCCAGGGCGAAGGCGAGAACAGAAATGATCAAGTCAGCTCTCGCCAAGGCGCGAAGACGCCAAGAAAGGCAAGAACAACCGCTTGGTGCTGGAGAGGCGCAGGGAAAATCAATCACAAGAATCTCCGCGAGTGCTGGCCAACGAAAACGAATCACCGCTTGATCGGCTTTTTCTACGCATAAAAGCGTTTTGAATTGCTTTTTTTCTTGGCGTCTTCGCGGCTTCGCGAGAGCTGTTTTTCAAGCATTTTTAGATCGTCATGCCCGGCGCGAACGCGAGCTGGCGGGCGATCTCGCGCGCAAGTTCGGGTGTATTCGTGCCTGCTTCGGCAATCACCGCCAGGCTGCCGCGCTCGACATTCAGGGCCACGGCTTCCATGCCGTCGTCCAGCGGGATGCTGGCCGGCGACGACGGCAGCCGGGTGCGCGGCATGTAGTAAAGGGTTACCGGGCCCGAGGCGGTAGCCAGCACGATGTGGGCACCGGCGCCGTCCGGCGTCGGACAGAACTTGGTCATACGGACCTGCGCGAGCAGCTCGGGCTCGACTTGCACGCCGAATTCGGCGAGCACCTGTTGCACCTGGTCCGGATCGGCCCGGAGCCGGCCCGCCGAAGCGGCCAGC
>DATGCS010000211.1:0-3731 GCA_035311685.1 Wenzhouxiangellaceae bacterium | reverse complement strand
TTGGGCCGCCAGCCTGCTTCAGGCCGCGGCGCCGAGTTTTTCGTCGACGATGGAACGCTTGTGTTCGACGAAGTACTCGAACTCGTTGCGGAAGTGGCGCAGGAAACCCTGAACCGGCCAGGCCGCGGCTTCGCCGAAGGCACAGATCGTGTGCCCCTCGATCTGGCCGGCCGCCGATTCGAGCAATTCGAGGTCTTCCGGTCTGCCCTGCCCTTCGGTAATCCGCTTGAGCACCCGGTACATCCAGCCCGTACCTTCGCGGCACGGCGTGCACTGTCCGCAGGATTCGGCATAGTAGAAGCGGGCAATACGGGTGCAGGCGCGCACCATGCAGGTGGTCTCGTCCATCACCACGACCGCACCCGAACCCAGTCCCGAGCCGGCCTTCTGCAGTGCGTCGAAATCCATGGTGACATCGTTCATGATATCGGCCGGCAGCACCGGCATCGAGGAGCCGCCCGGGATCACACCCTTCAGAGCGTTGCCGTCGCGCATGCCGCCTGCCATTTCCAGCAGCTCGGAGAACGGCGTGCCCAGCGGAATCTCGAAATTGCCGGGGCTGTTCACATGGCCGGAAACCGAAAAGATCTTCGGACCGCCGTTGTTCGGCTTGCCCAGCTCCAGAAACCATTCGCCGCCGTTGCGCATGATGGCCGGCACGGAGGCCAGCGTTTCGGTGTTGTTGATCGTCGTCGGCTTGCCGTAGATACCGAAATTGGCCGGAAACGGCGGCTTGAATCGCGGCTGGCCCTTCTTGCCCTCCAGCGACTCCATCAGCGCGGTTTCCTCGCCGCAGATGTAGGCACCGGCGCCCAGAACCGTGTGGATATCGACGTCTATGCCCGAATCATCGATGTTCTTGCCCAGCAAGCCGGCCTCGTAGGCTTCCTTCAGCGCCGCCTCGAAGCGCTCGAATGGCTCGTGGTGAAACTCGCCACGAAGATAGTTGTAGCCAACCGTGGCGCCCATTGCATAGCAGCCGATGGCCATGCCTTCGATGACCGCATGCGGGTTGTAGCGCAGCAGGTCTCGATCGTGGCAGGTACCCGGCTCGGATTCGTCCGAATTGCACAGCAGGTATTTCTGCACTGGCGCAGAGCGCGGCATGAACGACCACTTGAGACCGGTTGGAAATCCCGCCCCGCCGCGGCCGCGAAGCGACGACTTCTTGACCTGCTCGATGATGTCTTCCTGCGGCGTCTTGTCGGCAAGAATTTTCTGCCATGCCTCGTAGCCGCCTTGCTGCCTGTAGGCGTCCAGCGACCAGCATTCCGGCTCGTCCAGGTGCGTGAAGCAGACGTTGTGTTCAGCCATGAGTCATCCCGTTGCGTCGGTTATTCAAGACCGTCGAGTATCTCGTCGATCTTCTGTTCAGTCAGTTTCTCGTGGTAGTGGCCGTTGACAATCATCATCGGCGCACCGATACATGCGGCCACGCACTCCTCCTCGATCTTCAGGAAAATGCGCCCGTCCGGCGTGGTTTCACCCATCTTGATGCCGAGCTTGCCCTCGACATACTTGACGACGCTGTCGGCGCCGCAGAGCATGCACGAGATGTTGGTGCAAATCGAGATTGAATTCCGACCAACCGGCTTTGTTTCCAGCATCGAGTAGAACGTGGCGACTTCGTAGACCCACACCGGAGGCAGCTCCAGATAATCAGCCACGCCGTCCATCAGTTCGGTGGTCAGGAAACCGCCGTTCTGGGCCTGGGCCGCGACCAGCGCCTGGATCACCGCCGAACGGCGTCCCTCGATACCTTCGGGAAACTTGGCGCGCCAGTGATCGATGGTGCTGCGCGTCTCCTCGCTCAGGCGTCCGGCCTTGCCTTCTACCGCGCTTTCGTGGGTCTGAAAACTCATCTGTCGATTTCCCCGAATACAATGTCCTGGGTTCCGATAATGGCCACGACATCCGACAGCATGTGCCCACGCATCATCTCGTTCATCGAAGAGATGTGGGCGAAACCCGGGGCGCGCAGGTGCACCCGGAACGGCTTGTTGGCGCCGTCGGAAATCATGTAGCAGCCGAATTCGCCTTTGGGCGCCTCGACCGCGGCGTAGGTCTCGCCTTCCGGCACGCAATAGCCCTCGGTGAACAGTTTGAAGTGATGGATAAGCGCTTCCATGTCATCCTTCATTTCCTTGCGCGAAGGCGGCGCGACCTTGTAGTTGCCGGCCATTACCGCACCCGGGTTCTCGCGCAGCCAGGCGATGCACTGCTGACAGATCCGCACCGACTGGCGCATTTCCTCCACGCGCACCAGGTAGCGGTCGTAGCAGTCGCCGTTGACGCCCACCGGGATGTCGAAATCCACTTCACGGTACTTCGCATAGGGCTGCTTCTTGCGCAGGTCCCATGCCACACCCGAGCCGCGCAGCATCGGGCCGGTGAAGCCGAGCTGGCGGGCGCGCTCGGGCGAGACCACGCCGATGCCGACGTTGCGCTGCTTCCAGATGCGGTTGTCGGTGACCAGCGTTTCGTATTCATCGATCCGCTCGCCCTGGCTGGCCATGAAGGCCTCCAGGTAGTCCAGAAGCGAGCCTTCGCGCCACTCGTTCATGCGCTTGACGTCTGAGGCTTTGCGAAAGCGCGACTCGGCGAGCTTCGACATTTCGGCCGGAAGATCGCGGTATACCCCGCCCGGACGATAATAGGTGGCGTGCATGCGCGCACCGCTGACGGCCTCGTAGGCATCCAGCAGGTATTCACGCTCGCGAAAACAGTACAGGAACAGCGTCATCGCGCCCAGATCGAGCCCGTTGGCGCCCAGCCACATCAGGTGACTCATCAGGCGCGTGATCTCGTCGAACAGGGTCCGGATCCACTGTGCGCGTTCGGGCGGCTCGATGCCCAGTAATTCTTCGATAGCGCGCACGTAGGCGTGCTCACTGCACATCATGGACATGTAATCGAGCCGATCCATGTAACCGATGGACTGGTTGTACGGCTTGGATTCGGCCAGCTTCTCTGTGGCCCGATGCAGCAGACCCACGTGCGGATCGGCGCGCTGGACCACTTCGCCGTCCATTTCCAGAATCAGGCGGAGCACGCCGTGCGCAGCCGGATGCTGCGGGCCGAAATTCAGCGTGTAGTTCTTGATCTCGGCCATTAGTGGTCCTTCGACTTGATAATTGCGGGTTCAGCGTTCCTGTGGCGCTGCGCTGCAAGGCGCCGTGCGTAGGCAATGGCCTTCACCCTTGGCAAGCACGGGAACGCTGCAGCGCAGCGCCACAGGAGAGTCCGAAGGGTTGGCCTGTCAGCGTCCAGGGCTGCGCTCCGGCCGTTGCAAAGGGTACCGCCATTCACTGCGGTCCGCGCCTTGCCCTGAGCGCTGACAGACCAACTGAATTCGTAATTATCAGGTTGAAGGACCACTAGGCGCCTCCCGTCGATCCAGTTCGTCACCGACGTAGCGCGAATCACGGCGAATCACCCGCGGCACCAGCACCCTCGGCTCGATTTCGGTGGGCTCGTAGATCACCCGGCCCTTGTCCTCGTCGAAGCGGACGCTGACGTTGCCGATCAGCGGGAAGTCCTTGCGGAACGGGTGGCCGATGAAGCCGTAGTCGGTCGCGATCCGGCGCAGATCCGGATGGCCCTCGAATACGATACCGAACAGGTCGAACGCCTCGCGCTCGTACCAGTTGGCCGAGTTCCAGACGTCGACGATCGACGACAGCGTCGGGAAATCGGCCTGCTCGGGATGGCAGCGCAGACGCACACGGAAA
>DATGCS010000210.1:0-2398 GCA_035311685.1 Wenzhouxiangellaceae bacterium | reverse complement strand
GTGGTCGTGGCGCTGGCCGTCATGGTGGTCGGTTACATCGGGCTGTTCTTCGGTCGCTGGATACAGGCGGCGGTGTCGCGCCAGCGCGAGTACCTGGCAGACGCCTCGGCCGTCCAGTTCACGCGCTCGTCGCAGGGACTGGCCGGGGCCTTGAAAAAGATCGGCGCCCGGACCTCGGGCTCGCGGTTGAGGACCAATACCGACGAAATCGGGCACATGCTTTTCGCCATGGGTTTTTCCGGCAAGTTGTTCGCCACCCACCCGCCGCTGGAAAAGCGGATCCTGAAGGTCGATCCCTCATTCAAGCCCGCCCAGCTGGCAGAGATTGCCCGGGATATGGCGCGCCATGAACAAGCGCGCCATGCCGAGCAGGAGCAGCGCGAAGCCGACGCCGCGGCGCGGGCCGCCGGCGAGCAGGCCGGGGGGTTCTCGCTGGATCCGGCCGATCTTGTCCACCAGATTGGCCAGCCGGGGGTCTTCCAGGCCCTGCTGGCGGCGGGGCTGATCGCCAAGGTACCCGCGCCGCTGAAGCGCGCCGCGCATTCCGACGAGTGGGCGCCGGAATTGCTGCTTTTCCTGTTGCTGGGTCGGGACCCGGAACTGCGCGAAAACCAGCTGCTCATGATTGCAGAATCGCTGGGCAGCGATAGCGAGTCGCAGGTGCGCGACCTGGTCGGAATTGCGCCGCAATTTCCGCGCGCGCTCAGATTGCCGCTGCTGGAGATGGCTTTTCCGGTCATCCGTCGCCGTCCCGAGCGCGAACTGGTCGAGTTCATGCGCTTGATCGAACGGCTGATCGACGCCGACGGCAGGACCGAGTTGTTCGAGTACGTGCTTGCCAGGTTGTTGAACCGTGAAATCGAGACCGTGCTCAATCCCAGCCGCAGAACGCTGGCCGGGCGCAGGAAACTGCTCGATCGCGCCGAAGCGGTGTCGGACCTGATTGCCATAGTGGCCATGCATGGCCATGCAGACGACCACGAACGTGCCGCTCAAGCCTGCCAACAGGCGCTCGAGGGTACGAGCGGGTTTCCCGATCCCGATCCGGCGCGCTTCGTGCAGGGCTGGCCGGAGCGGCTGGACGAGATTCTTGCCGCGCTGCAGACGCTTCGCCCCGAGGCCCGCGGCGAATTGATCGGGATGCTGGTGCGCTGCGCCCGCCACGATGGGGAAGTCGTGGTCGCCGAATATGAGCTGTTGCGCCTGGTCGCCGGTGCGCTCGGCGTGCCGTTGCCGCCGGCCGGTGCCGCAGGCGGGCGGAAATAGCCCGGGAAACAGTCCATGCACCTGTCCGGCTGGTATCCTCGAATTCTCTTTGGTTCAGCATATCGTCGCGATGCGCGGCGCGAGTTTCAGATTTCTTGACTATGACTTCATCAGCAACATCCCCGACCGGAGGCCAATAACGTCATGCCGTTTCCAACGACCCGGATGCGACGCGCCCGCCGCGCGGATTTTTCTCGTCGCCTGATGCGCGAGACCGCGCTTTCGCCCGCCGACCTCATTTACCCGGTGTTCGTGCTCGAACGCGCCGACGCCACCGAAGACGTGTCTTCCATGCCGGGTATTCAGCGCCAGGGCCTGGATGCGCTGCTGCAGACTTGTGAGACTGCACTGGAACTCGGCATTCCGCTGATCGCCCTGTTTCCGGTGATTTCGCCGGAATTCAAGAGCGAGGGCGCCGAAGCGGCCTGGGACGAGCACGGCCTGGTGCCGGAGACGGTGCGTGCGATCAAGCAGCGCTTCCCGGAACTGGGCGTGATGACGGACGTGGCGCTGGATCCTTACACATCGCACGGCCAGGACGGCCTGCTCGACGATTCCGGCTACGTGCTCAACGACGACACCGTGGATGCGCTGGTGCGCCAGGCCGCCTCGCACGCGGCGGCCGGCGCCGACATCGTCGCGCCCTCGGACATGATGGACGGCCGGATCGGTGCCATTCGGGAGGCGCTGGAAGCCGACGGGCATATCAACACGCTGATTCTGAGCTACGCGGCCAAGTACGCCTCGGCGTTCTACGGTCCGTTCCGCGACGCGGTCGGCTCGGCGGCCAACCTGGGTTCGGGTGGCAAGGAAACCTACCAGATGGATCCGGGCAACCGCGACGAGGCGTTGCGCGAAGTGGCGCTGGATCTCGACGAGGGCGCCGACTGGGTCATGGTCAAGCCGGCCCTGCCGTATCTCGACATCGTCGCCGACGTCAAGGCCGAGTTCGGCGTGCCGACGTTCGCCTACAACGTCTCGGGTGAGTACGCCATGCTCAAGGCGGCCGCGGCGAACGGCTGGCTGGATGAAAAGAAATGCGTGCTGGAAGCGCTTTTGTCGATGAAGCGCGCCGGTGCCGACGGCATCCTGACCTATCACGCGCTGGACGCGGCGGGCTGGTTGCGGGAAG
>DATGCS010000209.1:0-3026 GCA_035311685.1 Wenzhouxiangellaceae bacterium | reverse complement strand
ATCTGGATTCGCGGCGTCAGGTCGTATTGCACCGATGCGTCGACGGTGGTCAGCGAATCGGTTTGCTCGAACGGCCCGCACGAGGCGAATGCGCAGACTTCGTCGATGTAGTTCACGCTGAGATAGCCGGCCCAGCGTTGCCAGACCACGCCCTGCTGGATGTAGAACTGGTGATCCGGGATGTAGGGGATCGGGTCGCCCTTCTCGACGTCGCCGAAGAAGTTGCTGTCGGCCAGGTCGCTGCGGAACTCGGCATCGGTCCAGGTCCAGGTGGCTTCCAGCGGAAGCCCGAAGCTGGAACTGGTCGACCAGTCGGTCGAGAAGCGGGTTTCCAGGCCCCGGGCGCGCGCCGCGTCACCGCGGAATACTTCACCGACGTCGCAGTTGGCGCCGCTGGACGCGGTACAGACACCGACCAGATTTTCGAAGTCGTTGAGGAAACCGATCATTTCGAGCGAACCCAGGTCGCCGTTGTAGCGGAAGCCGGCCTCCCAGTTCGTCGACTCTTCTTCGTCGGTGTCGGGGTCCGAAGACGGCGCCGAAAAGCCCTTGTGCACGCCGAAGATCAGGTTGAACTCGTCGTTGACGGCGTAGCGTACGCCGACGCCGGGCAAGACCGCAGTGATACTGTCGCTGCGCGTGCTGCGGAGGTTGTCCGGTGCACGACTCGACGGATCATCGGTTCGCGAGATACGGCTCTCGTATCGGGTGCGGTTGAGATCAACGTCCTCGATACGAACGCCGGGGCTGAGCGTCAACCGGCCGATTTCAATGGTGTCGTAAACCCACGCAGCCAGCGCTTCGGCCTGCTCGATCCGGTTGCCGGCGTTGCCCAGCAGGCCGAAGTCGTCCAGCACCAGGCTGCCGTTGACCTGGGTATAGGTGCTCTTGCGCTGATTGCGGTCCTCTTCGTCTTCGTGGTAGCGCAGTCCAACGCGAAGCTGGTGCGAGAGCGGGCCGGTGTCGAACAGCACGGTGGCCTCGCCCTGCACGCCGCGGGAATAGTATTCGCGCGCATTGTTGCGGATTTCGATGGCGCCTTCCGGTGTATCGAGGGTGCCGTCGAGAATGCCTTGAAGCTCGGCAGCGGTGAAGCCGCCCAGCGATTCGCCGCGGTTGACCGCCTGAATGACGTTGAACCAGCTCGTGCGAGACAGCTCCTGTGCGTTTTCGGTGCCGTCGAAATCGATACCTTCGGTCTTGAACCAGGAGCGCTCGTAGTCGTTGTTATAGGCGCTGGCTCTGAGTTGCAACGCGTCGCCGATGCGGCCTGTGTAGCTGACCACGACCTGTTCGTGCTCGGTGTTCATCTGGTCGAGTTCACTCAGTCCGTAGCGCCGGTTCGGGCTTTGCGCGAAATCGGCGTCGGTCAGGCCGAAATAGGTCTGGTTGGAGGTCTCGTCGACGTACTGCACCTTGAGCTCGAGCGCGTGGTAGTTCTCACGGTTCGAAGGCGTGTTGACCCGGAACTTGGCCGTGTAGTCGCCCTTGTTCAGGCCGGTGTCG
The DNA here is from genome assembly GCA_035311685.1 of Wenzhouxiangellaceae bacterium. Classification (GTDB taxonomy): domain Bacteria; phylum Pseudomonadota; class Gammaproteobacteria; order Xanthomonadales; family Wenzhouxiangellaceae. Next base: position 1,520 of record DATGCS010000209.1, on the reverse strand, counting down.
CGGTTCGAGCGATCGATGTTCTGAAAGCCGTCCGAGCGCCACTCGTGGCCTTCGACCACGAAGCCGAATCGTTCACTGCTGTCGCCGTACCAGACATGTCCGCGGAGATGGCCGTGGCTACCGGCCTCGAACGTGGCCTGGCCGCGCGCGACGTCGGGAATACGAGTCGAGAGCATGTTGATCGCGCCGCCGGTGGTGTAGGGGCCTTCCAGCACGGCCGCCGGCCCCTTCAGCACCTCGATGCCCTGCATCCGGCCGGCGGTCGGGAAATAATAAGCGGCCGGCGCGGCATAGGGTGCAGGCGCGATGAGCACGCCGTCTTCGAGCAGCGTGATGCGCGCGGAGCGGTCGGACGGCGTGCCGCGAATCGAAATATTGGGCCTGAGGCCGTAGCCGTCCTCGAGCTGGATCGAGACGCCCGGTACCTGGCGCAGAATGCGCTGTATATCGGTGAACTCGAATTTCTCCAGATCCTGTTCGGAGATGAAGGTTGCGCCGCCGGGAACCTGCAGCGCGGCCTCGGCGGAGCCGAGAATGGCCACCGGCGCGAGCGCCATCGGCATCTGGCCCGATTGCTCGGATTCGGCGACCGATTGATCGCGCTCGGTTGTGCCGGATTGCGGGTCATCGGGTTGCGCGGTCGCGGCTGTTGACAACACGGCTGCGGCCAGGAAAAGGGCGCCGATCGCCGAATTTGCCGCGGGTTGCTTTCGATCGGATTGGGTTGGGTAATTCACGGAATAACTCCCTTGATTGGACTGGAACGTTATGAGTTGAACGTCATGGAAACGTAACGTGAATGCGAGTATATATGAGAAGCATTCGTATTTGTATGCCATAGCCTTTTTTTTTGGGTTCATGCGAAATCCCGAAAGGACTCTCGAAACGGGGGGGGGCGCGCGCCCTGCGTCGGCATCCATCACCGCTATCTTGAAATGAATGCGACTGATTCAAATCATGTATTGACAATCGTTCGTATTCGTACTATTGTGCAGCCATGTTCGTTTGCGTCTGCAATGCTGTCACCGATCGCGAAATCCGCGAACACGCGCGCCGTGGGGTGGAATCGCTGGAAGAATTGAAGATGCGGACCGGCTGCGCGGACTGTTGCGGACAGTGCGCCGATGAGGCTGAAACCATTCTGCTGACCACCCGGCACGCCGCTCGCGTGTCGCTCCCGGTGGTCGAGATGCCGCAGCCCGCCTGAAGAGCCCGCCTTAGTCGCCACCCGTTCTACTGCGGCGCCGCCAGGTCCGGTGGTACGTTTCGCTGCGCTCGACACACTCTACGAAACCATGAAGGTTATAGCCCTTGCTCTTCCTGGCGCCTCTGCGCCTCCGCGAGAGCTGTTTTTACGGTTTTACCTCTACGGCATCTGTGTGGCGAGCGCGCCCCGGTGGACTTCCGCGTTGTAGTAGCGGGTGGTGATGCCGCTGGCGGCGAAGCGCTCGGGATCCGGCGGTGCGAGGATGCCGTGCTTTCTCGCCTGGGTGCAAGACCACCAGCCCGACGGGTAGCAC
>DATGCS010000208.1:0-2302 GCA_035311685.1 Wenzhouxiangellaceae bacterium | reverse complement strand
CGGCGGCACGGCGGCCGACGAGCGGGCCGGCGTGGCGCGCATCGACGGCGGATTCGACGCCTTCCAGTTCCATTTCGACGGTTTCAAGCGCGATACCAACGATTATGAAATTCCCGGCTTTGCACTCAGTCCGGAACTGCTCGCCGAATTGGACGCCGAGGAACGCGAAGAACAGGTTCGCGGCCGTCTGGAAAACAGCGCACAGGAAAGCGAAGGGGGCACGGTAGGCTTCTCGCTGGTCGGCGACTGGGGGTTTGCCGGGCTGGCCTACAAAAGGTTCGATACCGACTACGGTATTCCCGGCGCCGGCCACGCCCACGAGGAAGAGCATGGCGACGAGCACGAAGGCGAAGAGGAGGAAGAAGAAAGCGTCAGCATCGGACTGGAGCAGGAGCGCTACGAGTTCAAGGCCGGTCTGTATCAGCCCATATCCGGCATCGAAGAGCTGAACTTCAAGCTGGTTACCAACGATTACCAGCACATCGAGTTCGAAGGCGACGAGATCGGCACGACCTTCAACATCGAGGCCACCGAGTGGCGCGCCGAAGCCCGTCATGAACGGCTCGGCGGGCTTTCCGGCGTCGTCGGCATCCAGTATGAGGACAACGATCTCGAAGCCATTGGCGAAGAAGCCTTCGTGCCACCGGCCAACACGGAATCTTTGGGACTTTTCGTGGTCGAGGAATATGACCTTGACCCGTTCAGGCTCTCGGCAGGCCTGCGCTACCAGAACGACGAAGTCAGCCTGGCCGACGGGCTTGCAACCAACGGCATTTCCAGCCGCGACTTCAGCTCGATCTCGCTCAGCGCCGGTGCATTGTGGCGGGTGACCGACGACTGGCAAACCAGCCTGAACTGGCAACGCTCGCAACGCAGCCCGACCCAGGAAGAGCTTTTCGCCAATGGCCCGCACATCGCGACCCAGGCCTTCGAGATCGGCGACCCGACGCTGGGCAAGGAAACCTCCAACAATGTCGACTTCGGTATCCACAAGCACAGTGGCAGATTCCATCTCCGCCTCGACCTGTTCTACAACAACATCGACGATTTCGTCTTCCTGGCCAATACCGGTGACGTCGAAGACGACCTGCCGGTGCAGGTCTGGAGCCAGGCCGACGCCGACTTCTGGGGTGCGGAGTTCGAGGCCAGCCTCCTGTTCGAAGGTACCGCGGTGGGCGACCTGGAATGGCGGTTCTTTGCCGATTCGGTCGCAGCGGACCTGAAGGCGGGCAATGGTGAAGTGCCGAGACTGTCTCCGGGCCGGGCCGGCACCGGTCTCGACTGGCATCGCGGCAATCTGCGGGCCAACGTCAGCTACCACCGTGTCCTGGAGGTCGACGAAGTAGCCGAGTTCGAGACGCGAACCGGCGGATACGACTCGGTCAGCGCGAATGTGGCCTACCGAATATTGGTCGATGCCAGCGAGATCGAATTTTTTCTCAAGGGCGACAATCTGCTGGATCAGACCCAGCGCGTGCATACGTCGTTCCTGAAGGATTCCGCTCCACGCCCCGGCCTCAATGTCACCGGCGGCGTTCGCGTTCGATTCTGATCCGCGGCCAAGCAACCCGGGGAACCTCTGAAAACGCGCTCCGCGCAGACTTGTTCAAAGGTTCCCCAAGTACCCTGCTTGACGGGCGGCCCCTTGTCCGCCCTTTTTTCACCCGGCCGAGCTAAGCTCGCCGCATGGTAAAAACAAGGTCTGTCCGCATTCCCGAGCTGCGCACGGAGCCCGGCGTGCAGGCGCGCGCCGGCAGCGTCGAGGAACTCACCCGATTTGTCATGGATCACCGCAGTATTGTGGTGCTTACCGGTGCAGGGTGCTCCACCGGTTCCGGCATTCCCGCCTACAGGGACGAATCCGGCCGCTGGCGGCGCCGCCAGCCGATCTTCTACCAGGACTTTCTCGGCGATCCGGTCATGCGACGCCGATACTGGGCACGCAGCTTCTTTGGATGGCAGGTGATGCAGCGGGCCAACCCCGGGCCGAGCCACACTGCACTCGCATCCATGGCCGGCCACGGGCGGCTATCCGGCCTGGTCACCCAGAATGTCGACGGCCTGCACCAGCGGGCCGGTCACAACGGCGTTATCGAACTGCACGGCGGTCTGGAAAGGGTGCTTTGCCTCGATTGCGGGCTGGGCAGCACCCGCGATGAGCTGCAGCAGCAGCTTGAATTGCTCAATCCCGACTGGGCGCCGGAGGTATTCGGAATCAACCCCGACGGTGATGCCGAGCTGGATGATCGGGCCTATCCGGGTTTCCGCGTCGCCGACTGTGCCGGCTGCGGCGGCATCCTCA
>DATGCS010000207.1:0-14320 GCA_035311685.1 Wenzhouxiangellaceae bacterium | reverse complement strand
GCCCCGGAAATGGTCGCCCGCTGCCGCACGCTTGTCGAGCAAGACAACTCGCGCGTGCCGGTGGAAGTGCTCGAAGGCGACATCCGCGACACCGAAATCGAGAACGCCTCGGTGGTGCTCGTCTATTTCACGCTGCAGTTCCTGCCGCTGGAAGCGCGCGACGAGTTGTTGAACAGGGTCGCCCGCGGCATGGTCCCCGGCGGCGTACTGATCCTGGCCGAAAAAATCGCCTTCGAACCCGGCGCCGCTCAAGCATGGATGGACGCCCATCATCACGATTTCAAACGCGCCCAGGGCTACTCGGACCTCGAAATCGCGCGCAAACGCCAGGCGCTGGAAAACGTGCTGGTCCCCGAGACCCGCCAGGCCCATCATCAACGCCTGATCAACGCCGGCTTCGATCAGGTCCATGACTGGTTCCAGTGCTTCAACTTCACGTGCATCGCCGCCGTGCGCTGAAATTCCGGTTTCGCGCAGAGGCGCCGAGACGCGGAGGGGAAGGTGTCAAGCGGAGAGGATCAAGGTGAAAGGCGAAAGGAACAACGGACCTCCGTTCGCCCGGAAACCGTTTCAACCAAACCGCCAATCCCTGACTGCGTAAAACCTAAACCCTAAACCCTAAACCCTAAGCCCTAAGCCCTAAGCCCTAAGCCCTAAGCCCTAAACCCTAAACCAACAACCAGCCAACAGCCAACCAACCAAACAACCAAACAACCAAACAACCAACCATGTCAAACCTGTTCTCCTTCTTCGACCCGGAACCGGCCGCCTTTCTCGAAGCCCGTCGTGCCGAAGCCCTCAAACCCGGCCGTCACGGCGATCTCCCGAAATGGCGGGCTGGCCTCGAGGCACTACCGGCGGTTGAAACCGGCTGGCATATCGAAGACGGCATCCTGGTCGCCGGCAAACCGGTCGAAGATCCCGAAGCGCTGGCCGAAAAGCTCAAGCAACTCATCCCCTGGCGGAAGGGGCCGCTCAATCTGGGGGGTGTTGCCATCGACACCGAGTGGCGATCGGACTGGAAATGGAACCGCATCGCGCCGCATGTGAATCTGAAAGGCCAGCGGGTGCTCGACATCGGCGCCGGCAACGGCTATTTCGGCTGGCGCATGCTCGCCGACGGCGCCGCCCAGGTCGTCGGCTGCGACCCGACGCTGGTGTTTTACATGCAGTACCGAGCCATAGAACATTTCGCCGGCGAATCAATGCAGCTGGTGTTGCCGCTCAAGTTTGAACAGATCCCCCCTCGCGCCGACTTCGACACCGTGTTCTCCATGGGCGTGCTCTACCACCGCAAGAATCCGCATGAACACCTGCAGCGCATCCGCGATCATATGAGCGCAAAAGGTACGGCCGTCATCGAGACCCTGATCATTCCCGGCACCGGCGATGACGAGCTCGATCCACCCGAACGCTATGCCAACATGCGCAACGTGCATCATCTGCCGACCGAGGCGCGGCTGTTGCGGTGGATGGCGGACGCCGGCTTTTCCAATGCAGGAATCGTCGATGTAACGGCGACGACCTTCAAAGAGCAGCGTGCGACGGAATGGATGCCGTTCCATTCTCTGGTAAACGCGCTTGTCGAGAAAGGCGAGCGAACCGTCGAGGGTTTTCCGCCGCCGTTGCGCGCTATGGTGATTTGCCGGTCGTGATCGACTTGCCCGACACTGCGCGAACGTCCGGCGAAAAGCGGTTTTTCGTAATCCCGATAGCCACGGCATCGGGTGTCGTAATAGACAATTTAGCCGCAAGGCAGGATTGGGAACCGCTATCGGACTTCGGGTTGGCCTGGAATCCGGAGGCTTTCGGTCAGCCGGCGACGCAGGACGGGGCGAATGACGCCTCTCCCTGGTCAAGCGCATTTTCGGCCATGCGCGCCGGGTTGTTCAGCGGTGCGCTAGTACGAAATGCTGTCGCAGTTCAATGTGTAGGGCCCCGGCGGGCGGAAGGTGAAGTTGCCGTGGAACGTGATGTTCAGTGACGCGGTCACGGGCGGATTTGGCCGATTCCTGACGGATACTTCGCCCGTTACGGTTCCGGCCAACCGTACGGCATTCTCATCTCCGGACGAAAGGAGTTCACGTTCCTCGATGGTTACCTCGAGCGGAGCAAGGAGTTCCCCGTTGGACGTATCACGAGACGAGAAGGACTGACCTCCGATAGCCGATCCGAGAGAGGCCTCGATCGTCACGCCGGCTGGGCCGGTGCCGCCGATAGGCAGCGGGCTGTCGAAGGTCCAGAGCATCATGGTTCGATTGGACATGTCTGCATCGACGCCAAAAAAGCGGATGCCGGTATAACCGTTTTCGTCCAGTGCGAGCACAAGCCCGCCCTGTTGATCGGCATAAGTGTATGAACTTTCCGCGCCCTCGGACAAGGAAGCTTCGAATCGACAGGCGCTGTCATCGGCGCCATCTCCGGCGATTTGCGCAACGGCTGTTACGGGCGTCAGCGCAAAGGCGGCGCCAGCGAGCGTTGCTGCATGAGCGTTAAGGAACCTCTGGATAATCTTGCAACGGCGCGATGATGCCGTTGCCGGATGCGGCTTTTCCGATTGAAACGCGCTCTGCGTCGAGCTGTTCAGAGATTCCTTAAGAAGTTTTTTGATCAAGATTGTTGTCCCAATGGAGGAAGGCGTCCGTTGAATACGCATCTTCAGGCTGCGCATATGGATCGTGAATCAAAAAACACCAACCAACCATGAGCGCAATGCTTGCAAGAAGCGATGAAACACCCTTGGAGTACCCGGTGCCCGTCAACAACATAACACATCGCCCGGCCGAGGTTGAGGACCGAAAAAATGTGGTTTGAATCAACCGCAGTATTTTCAGCCATAGCAGCGGCGCCTGTAGGGTCGTTGCCGGTTATTCGAGTTTTGACACGAAATGAATGATCTTGCGGATTAAAACGCCGAGGCACGCTTGGGAAATACAAGGCCCGGTTTTCACGCGGGCGGAAATGCATGCAACTGACGGGCAAAACGAGCCAGAGTCCGGAGTCGGGCCTTGGGGGATATCTGAATTGTCGTGTTTCGGTGGTATTGTTCGTATACAGCTTCACTCACCCTCGGCAGCGCGCCCATCCATGTCGTCATCCGTTCGAGCCATTGTTTCGCTCGCCAGCTTGCTGCTCCTCGAAATCGCGACAGCGTCGCCGCGCGCGGTATTCGACCGCGAGCCCAACGACAGCGGCGACGATTCCGAACGATTTCGCGGTCAGGCGGTACTGATTGGAACGCTCTCGGGCGACGATGTCGATGTGTACCGGTGGTCGGTCGACGATGCCGAGTCGGATCGCCTCTGGACGCTGGAGCTGACCGGTGAGACCGACAGCGAAGTCCGGGCAGAACTGGTCCGGCCGTCCGAAACCGAAGCCGAGCCGGCGGCCATACAGCAGTTCGGCGCCGAATCGTCGGTTGAGGTCGCCGAGGACGTCGTGCTGTTCGAGCTTGGAATTGCCTCAAGGCGACCATCGGCGGAATCGGAGCCACTGATCGTTCCGCCAGGCGAGCATCTGGTGCGAATCACGGGCGGATCCGGCAAAGGCGACTATCGGCTCCGCTTTCTCGAGAGCGGGCCGGCCCGGATCCGCGGCAGCGTCGGTCCGGAGAACGCCGAGCCGAGCGAGCTCGGCGTCGGCCGCTCGACGATCCGCCAGATCAACGTCGCCGAACACCGATTCGACCTGGGTGTCGACGACGAAGATCTGCTGTGGCGGGTTCAGGTGTTCTCCGAGCTCGGCCGCGATCTCGAGGTGATGCTGGCAGACGCACACGGCGAAGCTGTCGGCAGTCCGGTGCGTGGCTCGCCGATCCGGCATCAATGGTCCGGCGAGGCAATGGGTCTGGGCAGCAGCCTTCGTGTGCGGAGCCTGGACGACCGAGCGATCGGTCGCATCGGCGTGGCGCTGGTGCCCGACGGGACGCGGTCGGACGACGTGGCGGCCGGGGCGGATGAGGTGGTCGCCGGATCGGAGGAGCAGGCGATCTGGCTGGATATCGGCGAACCGGTCGATCTGGATTTGCAGTCCCGTCAACGCGTATGGCTGGCGTTCGAAGTCGACCCGGCGCAGGCCGGGCGCGCGCTGGATGTCGAACTGACGGGCGCGGACGAGCCTTCGGTAGAGGTTTGTCTGTCGGGCCCCGGAGAGCGCGCCGACATCTGCCGTGATGGTTCGGCCCGGAAAATGTTCTACGACATGCAGCTCGATCCGGGCCGGTACAGCCTGTCGCTGCAGCTGGGTGGGCGCGACGAAACCGCGTCGATCTCGGCCGCGGTGCGGGACAGTGGATCGGCGACCGCAGGCCGCGCCGTGGAGCCCAACGACGAACGGGCCTGGGCCGCGCCGCTGCGCTCCGAAGACCCGGTCGAGGGACGGATCAAGTCCCGGCGCGCGGCCTGGTTCGACTGGCACGTGGCCGGCGAGCCGCAACTTTGGCGGATCGAGGCGGTCGGGGAATCCATCCAGCGGCTCGGCCTGTACCGCGACGGCGAACGCGCTGCGCGGGTTGAACAGCGTCAAACCGGCCGTTCCGAGGCCGGCGAAGCGTTGTTGCTTGATGGTCAATGGCTGCTGCCCGGGCGCTATCAGGTCCGGATCTTCGGCCAGGACACCGACTATCGACTTTCGACCGCGGCGCTGGGCCGGCCCAAGCCCGGTTTTGAGCTCGAGCCCAACGACGATCGAGATAGCGCCGGCCCGATGTCGGTCGGCGAACCGATCCGCGGCACGCTGCACGTCCCGGACGACGAGGATCATTTTCATCTGCAGTCGCCCGGGCGCAACCGGCTTGTGTTCGAGCTGGTCCCACCCCCGGATGGTCAGGCCCGACTCGATGTGGCCTGGGCGGGAGAACGGGTCTTGCTGACCCCCGAAATCGACCAGCCGGCGCGCTTCACCAGCATCCTCCCGTCCGGTGACTTTCAGCTGAAAGTCACCGGCAGCGGCGCGCGTGACGCCGAGTATGAATTGACCGTCGGGTTTGCCTCGCCGTGGCAGATCGGGGATGCGTATTCGTTCATGCCGACGCCGTCGCTGGCCAGGGACTTTCCGCCCGACGGTCGGTACCACAAGCAGCTCGGATCACTGGGTTCCAGGGAGGAATACCTGGCCCTGCCGCTCACCGACCAGGATCGCGAAATCTCGATCGAGGCTTCGAACAGCCGATTCGAACTCGTAGATTCATCGGGTAACAGCGTCGAACGGCGCGAAACCGACACCGAAGATACCTGGCAAGTCGTGATCCCGGGCGATACGCAGGTGTTTCTGAAACTTCGCGCCGGGGCAAGCGATCAGGAATTCCGGCTCGATGATCCGGCCCTGCCCGAGGCCCTGCCGGATGGCATCACGTCCACGTTGACCCTCGATGCAGGCGAAGCGATTGCCGCGTTTTCGGAATACGCGCAGCATGTGCCTGCGCGGCTTGTGCTCACCAACGGTTCCGACGATGCCGTGGCGCTCGATCTGGATGCCCGCGCAAGCCATCACGGCACGCAGTTCGAAGGCCTGGATGCATCGGTCGAGCTTGCCGCCGGGCAAACCCGAACGATGGAGTTCCACGTGCTGGCCCCGCCTGACCTGCCGGACGACACGCCGTTTGCCGTATTTGTCGGCGGCAATGGCGTCAATGCAGGCGCTGCGCTCGAGATCGAATATGCCATCGAGCCGGTCGGCGCGGAGTCGCCGCAGCGCGGGGCCGAACGCTTTCACGGCCTGGTCGACCTGGCCTGGAGCAGCCTGGGCGGGCGCTTCCTGGATCCGGAAAGTGGTGAAGCGGTGACCGAAAAGTACGCCGGCAGCACCGCCGATCTGCAGTACCTCAATGACGGCATGGCGGCCGGAGGCAGCTCGATGATGTGGCTGGGACGGCTCGGCGAGCCGCTGCCCCCGCTGGAGCTGGCCGGATCCGGCGGCGAACTGCACGCATTCATGTTCAATCAACGCTCGAAGCATTCGGAAAGCCAGCGCTGGCGCGAGGTCGAAATCCGCTGGGGCGATGCCCCCGACGCCCTGCCCAACCGGATGCGCGTGGAGCTGTCTCCCGGCGACGGCGAACAGTTCTTCGGCCTCGACACGCCGGTCGATGCGCGCTACGTGCAGATTCTTCCGCTGACCGCCTGGGGTGATTTTCGACAAACCGGTACCGGTCTGTTCCGGGCGCTGGCAAAACCGGCCGGTGCGCTGGCCGCTGAGAAGCGTAACCTGCTCGACTCGCAGCTGGGCGGTCACTGGATCTATACCCGGCCCGATGACGCCACCCAGGTCGATTTTCCCTGGGGTCGGGGGCGCAGTAGCGGTAATCAGCGTATACGCGGACGCGAGGTCGACGTGGCGTTCGGTTTTCTGCAGCACCGGGTGGCGCGCCTGGAGCGCCTGGTGTGGGAAGAGGATCCGGCGCATGAGGGCGCGCTGGTCGAGCGCGTGCGCGTGTATACGAGTACCGAAAGCCCGGTCGGACCGTGGGTGGACCACGGCCACTGGCCGCTCGAACGCAACGACGATCTCCAGGCCAGCTTCCATTTTGAAGGCGATCCGCCGCGCGCGCGCTACCTGCGCCTGGTCTTTGCCGAGCCCGAGAGCGATGAGCACCGCTACTGGCGGATTCCCGGAGATATCCGCGCGATCGAGGCCGACACGCTGGGCAGTGCCACCTCGGCACTCGCCTACTGGGGCATGGACGACCAGCACGGGCCGTGGGAGCCCGATGCCGTCGAACCGCGCCCCGTCGATGATCGCCGCAGCGGGCCGGCCGATCCCTGGGTTCTCGACGGCCCGGTGCTGGCCGAACTGGCCGAACCCGGCGACGTGCGCAGCTATCGGGTCGAGTTGAACGACCCGGACAATACGTTGCAGGTCGTCGTCAACGAGGGCCGTTCGGGCCGGCTTCGCGCCCGCCTGGTCGACGACGCGAACCAGGACATCGAGCTCGATCTGCAAAGCGTGGACGGCGAGCGCCGGGCCCGGCTCGTCGGCCTGGGGCCGGGCACGTATCGCCTGGACGTCGAGATGCCGCCGCGCTCGATCGCTTTCCTGTGGGACGGAAGCGGCAGCGTGGCTGCGCACCAGCCGGCAATCTTCAAGGCGCTCGGACGTTTTGCCGACGGCCTGCGGCCGGGCAAGGAAGTGGCCAACGTGATGCCGCTCGACGGCCCGCTTTTGATCAACGACTGGGCTGAGTACCCGTCGGAGATCACGACCACGCTGGGCAGCTTTACCGGCACTCCCAGATCATCGAACTCCGAGCCGGCGCTGATCGCCGCCAGTCGTGCGCTGGCCCGGCGCGATGGCGAGCACGTGATCTTCCTGATCACCGACGCGCAGCTGACGAACCGCGAACTGGACGTCTGGAAGCATCTGGACCAGGTGCGCCCGCGCATCTTCACGCTGGAGATCAGCCACGGAACGGAAGTCGGAGCCAGCGAGAACCGCTGGTACCAGAACCTGATGAAGTCCTGGGCCAACGTCAACAACGGCCGCTACCGCTACACCACCGATCGCACCGAACTGATTCGCGGGTTCGAGGCCGGGATGCGCGAAGTGCGCCAGCCGACGCGGTTCGAACTCGACGTGTCGACCGACTACGAGGAACCGCCGAGACCGGGGACGCTGCGCGTGGTCGGCGAGGACGGGCCGGTGGTCGGCGCCGGCGCACTGCACCTGATTTTCGACGCCTCGGGCTCGATGCTGCGACGCATGGAGGGCGGCCGTCGCATCGACGTGGCGCGCGAAACTGTACTCGAAATTCTCTCCGAACACATCCCGCCGACGGTGCCGATCGCGCTGCGCGCCTACGGCCATACCGAGCCGCATTCGTGCGAGACCGAGCTGCTGGTTGCGCCTGCGGAAAAGAGTCATGGCGACGTGGTCCGGGCGGTAACGAATCTCAGCGCCATCAACCTCGCGCGCACGCCGCTGGCCGCGTCGCTGGCCGCCGTGCTCGACGACCTGGCCGATTACGAGGATCGGCCGCGGCTGGTCGTGATGCTGACCGACGGCGAAGAAACCTGCGACGGCGATGTGGCGGCCGCGGTCGAATCGCTGGTCGACAAGGGCATCGACATTCGACTCAATATTGTCGGCTTCCAGATTGAGCAGGACGAACTGCACTCGGATTTCGAAAAGCTCGCGGCGCTCGGCGGCGGCGAATACTTCGATAGTCAGGACGGCAGCGATCTGGCCGACGACATGACCGGCGCGCTGGCCGCGCCGTTTCGCGTCATCGACGGCTTGGGCGATGTCGTCGTGCGCGGCCGTGTCGGCGGCGATGCAGTCGAGCTACCGCCGGGCGTCTACGAACTGGTCGTCGAAACCGGCCAGGGCGACAGGCGCCGCGAGGTTCGGATCGGGCCGGGTGCGTCGGAAACTGTTCGCCTCGCGCCCGACGATTCAAATCAATGACTGGAAATTCCGCCATGCACAATCGTGACGCTTCACCCATCCCTGCCGTGGTTGTTGTCGCGGTGTTTGCCACGGCGCTGATCGCGGGTCTTGTTGCCTCGGCCCCCGCACTCGCAACGTCCGAATGCGAGATCGCCGGCCAGGATCGCTTTGCCCATGCCGAGGCCGAACTGCGCGAGACCTATGCGGCGATTCGCGACGGCCTGGCGATGATCCCCACGCACGACTTCGATGTACCGGTGCGCCAGCGGGCGATCGGCGAGGCACCCGAGGCCCTGTTCGACTGGGTCCGCGACAACACCAACTGGGTCGCCTATCGCGGCGTGCTGCGGGGGCCGCGCGGCACGTTGATGGATGGCTACGGCAGCCATGCCGACCGCGCCCTGCTGCTCGCGGCATTGCTCGAATCGGCCGGACATGAAGCGCGCATCGCGCGGGCCGAACTTCCCCGGGACAAGGTGGACCGGCTTGTGGCACGCCTGCCGACGGCAGCGCGTGCTGCCCCGAAACGCAAAGTCCCGGATGATTCGGACTCGGATTTCGACGCTGCAGCGGCACGGCTGGGCGTGACTACCGAAGAGATACAGGACCGGGTGCGGCAAGCCGATCGGCGCGCACAGAACCTGCAGCAACGCGTGGTCCGGCGCGTCGAGACCCAGAGCCGGGCGCTGATCGATCGGCTCGATTTTTCGTCGACGGTCGATGCCGACGACGGTCGCCTGGCCGCGTCACTGGCCGATCACTGGTGGGTCCAGGTGCGGATCGACAACGAATGGCAGGACCTGGATCCTGCCTGGCCCGATCACCGCGCCGGCGATCGCCTGGCCGATGGGGTATCGGATACCTTCTGGCCCGAAGACGTACCCGATGATTCGATCCATGAACTGACCGTCGAGATCGTTGCCGAGCAGCTCGCGGGTGGTCGCCTGCGCGAGCACACCGCGCTGACCCGATCCATGGCCGCGCCGGATCTGCTGGGCCGGACCGTGACGGTGGACCTGCACCCGATGGACCTGCCCGGCCCGGAGGCGCTGCTGGGCGGTATGCAAGGGAACGAGCCTTCGCGTTTTCCCGAGCGGGTGCGTGCGCAGGACGACTGGATGCCGCTGATCACCGCGGGTGGCGCGCCCGAATACGACAAGCGCATCCTGGCCGACGGTCGCGTGGTTGCAATGGCCGCGACCGCCCAGGCCGAAGCGCTGGAAGAGGCATCGGGCATGCTGGGAGGGATTCTGGCGGATCGACGCGGCGGCGACGAAAGTGCGTCTTCGCCGGAACTGACTGCGGTGTTCCTGCGCCTGACCGTGCGCGCGCCGGGCGCGGATCCGGTGGAGCACGAGCGCACCCTGATGGACGTGCTGGGACCGGCCCGGCGGGCCGGCGCCATCGGCGATTTCGCGCTGACCGACGCGCAGCGTGCCGCTCGCGCGGTCGGCATGCTGTCGTCGACCGAGATTCTTGCCCAGGGCAACTGGTGGCCGGTCAGCTACACCATGGGGCATCTGCTCGACGGGGCACTAAAAAACCGCAAGGCCGCGCTCGGCGCCGTGCACGCGGTGCGCCGCGACAGCGCCGCGCTGATGGGCAAGGCGATCGAGTCGTTGTCGGCCTCCGGCATCGAACTGATCGCCCTCGCGCATCATCGCCACGCGCGCAGCCCGCACCGCGATGCCATCGTCTTGACCCGGTTGAACCTGCTTTCGACTATCGAACGGATGGACCTGGTCGATGGCGAACCGGCCGTGACCCGGGGCTTCGACATCATCGACAACCGGATCGAGGTTCGCACAAGGGAAGGGGACGACGCACGCCGGGTGCGCCTGGGCCAGGGCGTGCTCGATACGGTACTCGAGGCCGAGCTGATGCGCGCCGGCGCCGCGGCGCGAAACACCAGCATCGAGTTTGCCCGCGCGCTGGAGGCCGGGTCCGACTGGCGGGTTGTCGATGCGGCCGACCTGCCGGACGGACTGGATGCCGATGTGGCCGCGTACGTCAGCCAGGCGCTGGCCGCCGGCGACTGGGTGGTGATGCCGGAAAACGGCGGGGTATCGGACCGACCCGGCTGGTGGCGCATCGATCCGGCGACCGGCTCGACGCTGGGCATGGGTCCGGATGGTCGCGGGCAGATGACCGAGCAGATTCTGACGCTGATGAATTCGATCGACAACGCGGTATCGGCAGTGGCCACCGTCCAGGCGATCTGGAACTGCATCCTGACCCGGCCCTCGCCGTCGGGCATGCAGTGCTGCATCGTCAAGACCGGGCTCGATGTCGCCGCCGGCAACGCACTGGGCAAGCTGTCGGACCGGTGGGGCGAGATCGCCAGCGCGGCGATCGACTCGAAGATCTACCTGGCCGCGCTCGACTCCGTGTTCGGCGAAGCCAACGGGATCATCGTCGACGGACTGATGCCGGACCCATGTGGATAGGAGTGAATATGGATAAGCCCTCTCGCACGAATGACATGGAATTCGTCGTTGCAGCTGGCATTCCGGTCGTCAGTGCAATCGTCAGTGCAATCGTCGCTGCGCTGCTTACGGTTTCGTCTGCAACATTCGCGGCCGGCGCCCCGGCGCCGACCGACCTCGAGCTTCCCGTTGTGCATACCGGGCTGAGCCTGACCGGTTGCAACCGGGTGATGCATTTTTCGGTCTCTGAACTCGAGGTTGCAGACCGGATCGACGACCGACCGGCGCCGGCCGGGCGCCGCTGGCTGGTCGTGCACCTGGAAATCGAGAATCGCATGCCGGCCGATCTGATGTTCGATCTTGACTACCGGGAAGAGCTGCTCGTGGCGTCGGTGGCGCGCCAGATGTTCCTGCTGGTCAACGGCCGGATCGTGTCCAGATCCGCTCCATCTCTGAACACGATCGGCGGGGAGTTCATCCTGCCGCATATCGGGGCGAGCCGCTCCGGCACGGTCGTCTATCCGGTACCAAAAGAAGGCATCGACTCGCTATCGCTGCGTTATTATCACGATCAATTCGCGCCGGTCACCGTGCGATTGGCCGGGCCGGACGCGTTGCCAACCGGCACAGCAGGACGCTCTGCGACAGAGGCGCCAGGCCTTCAAGCCACCGAACCACAGCGCAATGACGTGCTCGAGCTTGTGGTGTCGGATCTCGAGCGCACATCGAGCTGGCAGGGCATATCGGCGCCCGAAGGCATGCAGTGGCTGGTCGTCGAGCTGCTTGGGCGCAGCCGCTGGACGCTCCAGGCGCATGCGCTGGCGCTGGATCGGGGCGCCGAAATCGACGCCCGAGTGCAACTCCCCAAGGTCATGGAGTACGTCAAGGCTGCCGGGCTGCTCCAGGTCGTCGTGGATGAACGTCATGGCTATCCCCGCGAGCTGGCGCTTGGCAGCCTGCCCGCCGAGCCGGCTCTGTTGCCCGACGCCTGGGCCGGCGGCGAGGCCGTTTTTCCGGTCCCGATCGACGCCGGGCGCATCGAGCTGGCCGTTCACTACCCGCTGTTGCGTGGTGAGGGCATCGAGGACGGGATACCAGAGACAATGCGTTTCGACTTGTTCGACGAGGCCGTTGCCGCGCGCAAGCCACCTGCACTGCTGGTGATCGACGACGATCCGACGCCGCTGACCATTCATCGGGCGCGCCTGATCCAATCGTTCGCCGATCATCAGGCTGGCGAGGACCGGGCCCTGCTGCGCCTGGATGCATCAATGCGCAACACCAGCGAGACCGGCGGCATGATGGCCATTACCGAACGTCTTTTGCCGGTCGGTCCGGATGGCGAGGCGATCAGCTTGCTCGGAGCCTACCTGCGCGGACCGCTGGTACTGGACGAGCCGTTCTGGCTGCCGGCCGGTGGTGAGGCGCGCGCGTTCAGTCTGATCTACGACCTGCCCGCCAATCTGGCCGAAGTGACGCTGGGCTACGGCGGGGTCTCGGTCAATGCCAGCGAGCAGCTCGAAATCGAACATCGGTGACCGGCCCGGTCGAGATGATGCGCCAGGGCCGGGTGATGGATCCCGAGCCCCATCCCGATGTCGAGGCGATCAAGCCTGAAGTCGGGCTCTATTGTCCTGGCTGATGGAGGGCTGGCTGGCGTGGTATCTCTTGCAGGTACAAGGAAGCGGCGCTGAATTGAATGCAGGAGGCGGCGGTCCTCGCCTTGTTGCTGCAGAAGCCTTGTTGCTGCAGAAACCAAGGCGCTTAATTGAGCACCTTGTAACCGCGTTGACGCAAGCAGTTCTTTATGACCGTGGATTTTTCCTCGTCGGCTTTCAGCCCCCCGCCACCGACACCGGATATGGCGCCCGTCGCCGCGCCCCTGCCCGCGCTTCCGGTGACTGCGCCGATTGCCGCGCCGAATGCGGCTGAGAACAGCGCCGACTTGCCGATCGTGCTCGCGGCTTTCACCTGCTGTGCAACCTCTCTGCATTCTTCCAGGTCTTTTTGATACTGCACGGAATCGACCGCGGTGTCGTCGATGATGGGGTCGGATGCACATCCCGCCAGCAGCAGTGTCGCAACCAACGGCAGGCCAATCGAGGCGAAACTCATTTTCTTCATTGTCCGGTCCTTCGCACGTAACGTCGAAATGGATCACTGCAATCATTATCGGTCAACAAGCGCGTTATTTCCATTGCTCGCTGGCCGTGCGATACCGGCCCGGGATCGTGCAGTGTTGGACTGTCGCGCGGTTCAGGATCGGCGACAACTATTCGACATTGCAATGTCGCCTGAAGCCGGTCTGCCTTCAAGCCCTTGAGTCTGATGCAATAATGGTCCCTCAGCCAACCGCGTTGACCGCTAACATTCGAAGCTCGATGCTGGCGTTTCTACGCCACGGGTGCAGGAGACAGGGGAAATGCAAACGATAGTCAAGACTGGCTTTCTCGCTGCGTCGGGACTCGTGATCATCGGGATCCTGTACGGGGTTGTCTTGGCCTTCGGAATTGCACAGGCGGGCTTCGATCGACCGATTTTCGATCCGGTCCTGTGGGTCATGGAGATGCTCACCGCGATTTCGGCGCTGTTGATCGTCATACTTCTGGCCGCGATTTGCGCGTGCGCCGAGCCCGATCGGCGGGTTTTCGGCATGATCGCGCTTTCTTTCGGTATCGTCTTCGCGGGACTTACTACCGCCGTGCATTTCGTGGCGCTGACGGCTGGGCGGCAGACCGGCTTTATCGCGCTCGAATGGCCCTCCACGCTTTACGCGGTCGAGCTGCTGGCCTGGGATGCGTTCCTCGGCCTGGCGCTGCTGTTCGCGGCATCTGTGTTCAACGGGAACGGCCGCCGTGCCGCTATCCGATGGATGCTTTCGATTACCGGTGCGTTATGCCTGGGGGGCGCTGTTGGTCCGCTATTGGACAACATGGTCGTGCAGCGGATCGGAATACTCGGCTATGGCGTTCTGCTGCCGATTACCTGCGTATTGCTTGCACTGTTTTTTCGCGACGGTTGGGTTCAGTGAATCATGAACATACGAATCGCGACAAGCCGGGATAAACAGGCAATCAAGGCTGTTCACATCGAAGCCTTCCCGGAAGGCGAAGGCGAGACTGTAGCAAAGCTCGCAGCCGACCTGCTCGAAAACGACACGACGCCGGATACGTTTTCGCTGGTGGCCGAGCGCGATGGTGCGATCGTCGGACACGTCGCGTTCAGTCCTGTCTTTGTCGAAGGCGTTGACGACTTCAACGGATACATCCTGGCGCCCCTGGGGGTGAAAGCATCGAGCCAGAAAGGCGGGCTCGGCCGGGCGCTGATCGAAGACGGCCTGCGCCGGTTGTCGGATCGGGGCGTCGAGGTGCTGTTCGTCTACGGCGATCCCGACTACTACGGCCGTTTCGGCTTCGGCGCCGAGGCCGCCGACGGATACGACGCGCCTTACCCGCTGCAGTATCCGTTCGGCTGGCAAGCGGTGGTGCTCAACGAGGCGAACCCGGCCGACC
>DATGCS010000206.1:0-4725 GCA_035311685.1 Wenzhouxiangellaceae bacterium | reverse complement strand
GGCGGTCGCGCTTGGCCAGCACGGCGGCGCCGGGTTCGACGTTGCGGCCCTGCGCGGGCGCATGGTCGTCGGCGCTCGCCGGACCGGTCAGAGCGATGGCAAAAAATATGAGCGACACTGCCGCTGCGGTTCGAATCAGTTGCGACATTCGGATTTCCGTTTCATGGGTTCAGCCGTTGTTGTCCTCGTCGATCGCCGGTTGCTCGTCCTGTTGCAAATCGGGGGGCTTTGCAGTGCCATCGGTCGCCGAATCGTTGACGCTCTCATCGTCGGTCTGTCGCCATCTCGATATCGGGTAATCGCTTTCACCAGTATCTCCCCGTCGTTGGGATTTTGATCAATGTTACGCGAATCCCAGGTTGAATCCGACTGCCGGGCCTGATGAGGGCCGGTTGAGTACACTTCACGACATCTTATCCGAAGGTGATGGACGCATGAGCAAGCGCAAGCAATACAGCATCTGGATCAACGATGAACTGCTGCCCGAGGGCGAGGCGAAGGTATCCGTCTTCGATTCCGGCTTCGTTCTCGGCGACGGCGTCTGGGAGGGCGTTCGCATTGTCGGCGGCAAGCCCGCATTCCTCGACGCGCACATCCGCCGGCTGGAAGAGGGGGCCAAGGCGCTGCTCCTGACCGAAGTGCCGAGCACCGACGCACTGCGCCAGGCCGTGCACGAGGTTATCGAGGCGAACGAACTGGCCGACGACGCCCACCTGAGAATCATGCTCACGCGCGGCGTGCGGCGCGAGCCCTACCAGAACCCGCGGCTGGCCGGCGGCGGCCCCACGCTTGTGATCATTCCCGGCCACCATCCGGTGACCGACCAGGCCCTGATGCAGCCGCAGAAGCTGTTCACGGTGCACGTTCATCGCGGCGCCCCGGACGTGCAGGATCCCAAGCTCAACAGTCACAGCAAGCTCAACTGCATCCTGGCGTGCATCCAGGCCTCGGTGGCCGGCGCCGACGAGGCGCTGATGCTCGACCCCGACGGCTTCGTCGCCACCTGCAATTCCACCCATTTCTTCATCGTGCGCGACGGTGCGGTGTGGACTTCCGACGGGCGCTACTGCCTGGGCGGGATCACGCGGGGTCACGTGATCTCGCTTTGCCGCGACCTTGGGATCGAATGTCGGGAGAAATCGTTCAGCCTCACCGACGTCTATTCGGCCGACGAGTCGTTTACCACCGGGACCTTGTCGGGCCTCCGGCCGGTGGGCGAGATCGACGGGCGCCGGATAGGCAGCGGCGGACGCGGACCGGTGACCGGGCGGCTGCAGCGAGCCTATGCCGAGCTGCTGGCGCGTGAATCATGAATCCTGAGACAACTCATCCGCTTCGCATCGCGATGTGGTCCGGCCCGCGCAACATCTCCACGGCCATGATGCGCGCGTTCGAAAATCGCCCCGACTGCGACGTGGTCGACGAGCCGCTTTATGGCGCCTGGCTGGAATCCAGCGGGGAATCGCACCCGATGGCCGACCAGATCATCGAGGCCATGGAGACCGACTGGCGCAAGGTGTTTGGTACGCTTGCCGGGCCGGTGCCGGGCAGCAAACCGATCTGGTACCAGAAGCATATGACCCATCACCTCTTGCCGGCGATGCTGGATATTGAATGGCTGGGCGGATTCACGCACGCGTTCCTGATTCGCGATCCTCGCGCCGTGGTCGCCTCCTACCTGGACAAGCGCGACACGGTTTCGGACGAAGCGATCGGCGTGCCCCAGCAATGGGCGCTGTACCGATTTGTCACAGAGGAGTTGGGTCAGGATCCGCCGATCATCGATTCAGGTGAGTTCCTGGGCGACCCGGAAGGCCACCTGCGTCTGCTGTGCGAAAAATTCGGCATCCCCTACAGCGAGGCCATGCTGGCCTGGCCGCCCGGCCCCCGCGGCACCGACGGTCTATGGGCCGCGCACTGGTACGACCAGGTGTGGAAGTCCACCGGTTTCGGCCCACCACCGGCCGAGCCGCCGGCGCTCGAGGGCCGAGCCGCCGACGTCGCATCATGCTGCCGGCCGGTCTACCAGCAATTGTTCGACAAGCGGCTGCGTCCGGGCTGAAGCGTCAGGGGATATTGCCGCAAAACTCGAACCCATCGGCCTGGATCAGTTGATCCAGACGAACGGATCGCATTATTGATCGAACGCGCCGAAACCCTCCGCCTGGCCGGCGAGTTCGACGCCGCAGCGGCGGTTTTCCGCGATGTACTCGACGGTTCCGACACCCTGGGCGCTGCGCGGCACGCACGAGCGCTCGGAGGGCTGGGCCGCACGCTGGCCGACCGGCTCAACGACACCGGCTCGGCGCTTTTTCGGCTCGGCCGGCTTGACCAGGCGGTAAAGAGGTTGGAAGAGGCGCTGGCACTGCGTCGCGGGCTGGATCGTGTGGCCTGATGCTCAAGGACTACGGCAGTGCCCAGGCTGCTGTCGAATTTCTGCGGGAAGCCCTGGAGGTGCGGCGAGCGGGATGCAGCCGGACCACTACCGGATCGGACAGGCCATGCTCAACCTGGCCATCGCGCTGCGTGAGTCCGGCGAGCCCGCCGCCGCGGAGAATTTGTTTCAGCAGTCGCTGGAACGACTGACCCAACACCTGGGCGCGGATCATCCGCAGGTGGTGGTCGCACACACCGAAATGGGCACGCTCTGGCTGGATACCGGTCAGGCCGGCCGGGCCGAGACGGCTTTCCGCCGTTCGCTGGACATCCGGCGAACAACGTTGCCCCAAGCGCATCCACATCTCGCCTGGAGCCTGGTCGGGCTGGGCATGGCGCTGACCGGTCTCGAGCGACACGACGAGGCGATGCCACTTCTTCGCGAGGCGGTGGCCATTCGGCGGGCCGTACTGCCGGAAAACGATTCGTTGCGAGTCCAGGCCGAGAACGCGTTGCGTAACGCGTAACGCGGAACGGGTAGTCGCGCGGGTCGGAGCTCGATGATTGCAGACCACTAGTGCGCATCGCCCGGGTCTTGTTCCGATGCCAAGTGCTACGCCGGGGCGGCGCTGCGTCGTAATCAGCTGCAGCGCGTCGTTCCGGTCCAAGACGGCAGCCAAGGGCTGCAAGCGCAGCATTCTAGACCAAAGCGCCTATCAGCGCTACTCCCTTGATTTTTCAGATGAATGCACCGCGGTCGAACACGTCTTTGTCATCCACGACCTGGCTGCGGTGGTCGCCTGCAACCTGGAAAAGCGCGACACCGACGGTCAGTGGGCGCCGTAATGATATCAACGTGTCCGGCAAGCTACCGGCATTGGGCCGCCGTCCGACGGGGCGCCCGATCTGATGGGGTATGCTTGTGTGCGGGGAGCCTTCCGATACGCGTGCGCACCTCGCGCAACTGAACAAACGCGGTCGGTACTTGTCTCTACAGGCAGTAATTCAATTCTCTGGAGGAACTGCCATGTTGATAGCTCGATTTCGAAATTCGCTCGGGATCATCGCGGTGACATGCCTGCTGGGTGCAGGCCCGGTAATGGCCGATGAAGACCCGTCTGATGAGCCGGAACTGCCGGAAGCGGTTGCGGAACTCGTTGGTGCAATGTCCGGTGTGCAGCGCGTCGAGGCGGCCGAAAACGGTACGTTTAAAGTACACAGGCAGATGGAAGTGACCGGCAGCCGGATTATGCGTGACGTAACATTGCAGATCGCCGAGGATGGAACAGTGCTGGACTGGGGTCGTACGCCGATGTATAGCCGAACCTACACGATTCGCGAACTCCGCGACACCGGAAGAGCCGACTTGGCGGAAGCGCTTATCAAGCTTGATCCTGCAATTCAGGGCGGTGGTTCGGGTCGTTGATCCGGTGATTCAATAAGACGGCGCGGACGGCACGATGGCGTGAACCCGTCGTCTCTTCGAATGCCCTGAAAAACTGCCGGAAAAGCCGCATCTCCGGCCCGGTTATTCTAGGTTGCAGCGTGGCGATTGGTGGTCGGCCGCTGCAGCGGGGTCTGAATCGGCCCGATTTTTACTCTCCAACGAGTCTTGTACGCAACTCAGCCCGGGTGCCGGCATGGGCTCGCATCGTCATCGTGCCCCGCAGTTCCCGAACGAATCGGACACACGATCAGCGAATCCACCACTGCGGTTGTCAGCACCGTCTCGTGACTGTTCGATTGGCCGTACGGACAGTTGGATATTGGCAAGAAAAAGCTTGCGCGCGGCCACCGGCTGTCCCGGATGAGCGTGGCAAGGCCTTGCCGTTACGACGCGAGGTCGTGGAAGCTCGGCAAGATATTGTGCCGCCCGACAATCCGCTGTGCCTGCTCGCAGCGGCAATGCTTCGCGACGCCGAACGCGTCGTTGCGTCAATCTCGCCGCCGCGAGTCTATGCGCACCGATAGTATCGAGGATCGGGTTTTCAACCGGACTCGTGAGCCACTCCCAGGATATGCTCGACACGTTCCTGCACCTCCCGCACTTCGGGTGCGGTTTCAGGATGCAGCTCGATGATGCGGCCGATGATGTGCAGTGCGTCGTTCCGATCCTTTTCGCTGGGCAGCAGCCGGGGCAGGGCCTCCAGCGCCGCAACTTCGTCGAACGCGACCATCAGCGCGGCTTCCCTGGCTTTTTCGATGAATGCGTCGCGGTCGAGCACCCGAAAACGTTCGTGCTTCATCCAGATTTCCCGGGCGGCGGTGAACGCCTGGGCGTCGACGCGCTTGCCGGCCTTGACCGCGGCGTAGATCACGCGCAGTACCGCATCGGCGAAGCCGCCTTCG
>DATGCS010000205.1:0-3665 GCA_035311685.1 Wenzhouxiangellaceae bacterium | reverse complement strand
TTCGCGGCGGGAGCGCCGCTTCAGCAGCAGCGCGCCGATCTACGAATCGTCTTCTTCGACCGGCTCCAGCAGGTCTTCCAGGCGCCGGGTCAGGTCGTCGTAGCGGCGCTCCGGAATCGCGAACATCCATGGCGAGAGCCTGGCGTCGACGGCGACGGCGTTGACCAGGCGCTGATTTTCGGCGTCTTCTTCATCACCGGTCTCGTCGACGGCGTCGGTACCGTTCGCGGCGGCGGGCTCTTCGACGGCGGTTTCGTCGCCGTCGGCGGGGGCCTCGGGCGAAACCGCATTCTCGGCCGAGACCGTGAAATGCACCCAGTGGGCATCGTCTGTCTCGAACAGGTCGGCGACGAAGTTCAGGCCATCGGTGGTCGTGAACAGCACGCGGGTCGCGTCCTCGGGCGCGGGCGGCTGGAAGCGCCTGACGTCTTCCAGGTTGAGGGCACGCAGACCATTCGCGATCGCGTTGCGCTTCCATTCCCCGCCGGCCTCCCGGCCTTCGGGCACGTCGCGCAGCACGAAGGCCGGCGTGTCTTCACCTCCCTCGTCGCCGGCCCGGTCCAGCCTGATCACTTCGCCGTCGGCGTGGCGAATCACGACCTCGGCTATCTCGGCCGACGGAATGTCCATGATGCCCGGTTCCAGCCAGGCGACCGGGTCCACCGGCACCTCGACCACGGCATCGAGCAGCCAGCTCTGGGCTTCGTCGGCGCGGCGGGCATAGCTGCCCTCGCCCGATGGGTCGACCTGGCCGATGATCACCGATGAAATTTCGCGCCCTGGAAAGTCGATCCGGCGGCCGGTCGCATCGGGCTGCGAGACGTCCTGCACGCCGAGATGGGAATACCAGTCCGGGTTGGTCGTTTTCGGCTCGGCCGCGCCGACGTCTGCGAGCGTGCGCAGGAACGCCAGCACCTCTGCAAAATCGGCTTCGTAGCCGTCCTTCTGCGTTACCCGCCAGCGCTCCTCGTCGCGCCGCAAGCTCACCGCGATTTGCCCGCCGGGCGCCACGACGTCGATGGCGGCAAGCTCGTTGACGGCGCCTTCAAGGCCCGGCAGCAGCGTGGCGGGCAGCTCTCGGGGGCCCGAATCGCCGGACCGGTCGAGCACGAACACCAGCACCGCCGCGGCCAGCGTGACCGCAACCAATATCAGGAATCGGTTTCTGTTCATGGCTTGCTGGCTCCATGCTGCTGCCGGCGACGCCGCCAGGCCACGAACAACGCGACGATCGTGACGAGCAGCGGCACCAGCATGATGTTGATGATCTTGACCCGCGTGCCCAGGGCCTCGATTTCCTTGTCGAGTTCGCGCCGCACCTGGCGAAGCTGTTGCCGAATTTCCAGCCGCTGTTCCATGAACCGGTCGATCTCGGCTTCCTGCTCGGTCGTCAGGATGCTCATGTCGGAATCACCGCGCCCCTGCTGCAGCCGGGTCAGACGATTCTCGGTTTCGCGCAGTTCGGCTTCCAGCCGCTGCTCGGTTTCGCGCAGCCGCGCTTCGGCCCGGCGCCGCAGGTCCTCGACCAGATCGAATGTGCGGGTGGAGGTCGATCGGCTGCGAATGCTGATCAGGTCGGCGTTACCGAGCAGATTTTCCAGTGCATTCACGGCCAGCGCGCCATTGTCGGCGAACGGATTGAGAATGACGCTGCCGAGGAAGCTCTGGCGCTGCACCCACATGTTGTCCGAAAGCAGGTCCGTATCAGCAACGACAATTGCGTTGATCAGGCCGCGCGATCGCCCGGCCCCGTCCAGGCGATCCGGGAACGCCGTTTCAGCCTCGCCGGTCAGACGGGCGGCCAGGCTGTATCGACGGTCGTCCAGCCCGATCTCGTCGATCAGCGCCGACGGGTCGGCGGCCATGCGCAGGCGCTCGGTGGCCAGCAGGCCGGAACGTTCGCTGGACCGCATCAGCCATTCGACGGTCGGCCCGTTGCTCCCGTCGAGGTTTTCAAGCGCGCCGGCACTGGCCACGTTCACCGTGTTCAGGTCGCCGGTGACGATGTCGCGGTCGCTCAGGTCCGCTCCGGTCAGGCCGAGAATTGCCGGGTGCCGAACCGGCGGCTGGCCTTGCTGGACGGTCACCTGCAGCGCACGGCCGAGGTCTGCAACGAACTGCTCGGCATCCATTTCGATGCCCCAGGCCCCGAACAGCGGCGCCAGCGTCGAGGAACGCTCGGCCGTGAATCTTGATGCAGGATCGTTCGGGTTGTCGCCGGGATCGGCCTCGGCGTACGGGTCGACGAAAGCCAGCAAGCGTCCGCCGCCGAGCACGAACTGGTCGACGGAAAACATCAGGTCTTCCGACAGGTTCTTCGGATGCACCACGACCAGCGCGTCAAGATCGGGCGGCAGTTCAGTGGCGCCGGCCTCGATGGTGGTCAGGTCGAACAATTCGCTCCATTGATCGTAGACCGCCCAGCTCGGCGTGCGCTGTCCGGTCTGCATGTCGAATCCGCCGGATAGCTGCAGCCCGGTGATCAGGCCTACACGCGGCAGATCGGGGCTGGACAGCGTCGAGACCATTCGTGCCAGGTCGTATTCCAGCAGGGATTCGCGGTTCGGCGACAAAAACGGCAGGACCTCCAGGCCGTCCACGGCATTGGTACCCACCACGCCGAGGTAGAGCACGTCGCCGGCCTGGTTCAGCGGCACGGCTTCAAGGCCATAACGAGCCGCAGCGTCCTCGGCCTCGGAAAAAGGTTCGGGATCGATGCGCTCGAGCTCGATCATGCCGTCGGACTGTGCGGCCAGTTCCTGCATCAGTTCCCAGACGCGCTCGGCGTAGCTGCGAATCTGCGGCAGATCCTCGCTGGCCGAGTCGCTGAAGTAAAGGCGCAGACGGATCTTCTGGTCCAGCGACTCGGCGATGTTGACCGTACCCTCCGACAAGGTATAGAGGTTGTTTTCGGTCAGATCCAGCCGCCAGCCCTTGAATACGATGCTGCTGAGCATGGTCAGCACGATGAACAGGACAGCCAGCACGGCCAGGGCGCTTGATGAATATATGTTTTTCATGACTATTGCGCCTTCTTGATTTCAACCAGGATTCTGTTCGCGGTCAGCCAGAAACCAATGACCAGTGCGAAATAAAGCAGGTCGCGAAGATCCAGCACGCCCCGTGAAATCGAATTGAAGTGGCCCAGGAAACTCAGGTTGGCCACGGCATCGACCACGGCCTGCGGCAGCCAGCCGCGGAATACGTCCAGCACCATCGGCAGACCCGAAAGCAGGAAGCCGAAGCAAACCACCACCGAGATGATGAAAGCCACGACCTGGTTGCGCGTCAGCGCCGAGATGCAGGCGCTTATTGCAAGAAACCCGCCGGCCATCAGCCAGCTGCCCAGGTAACCGGCCACGATCACGCCGTTGTCCGGGTTGCCCAGCACGTTCACCGTCAGCCAGATCGGGAAGGTCAGCGCCAGCGCCAGGCCGACGAATATCCAGGCCGCGAGAAATTTGGCGAGCACCGCCTCGGTTGCGGTCACCGGCAGTGTCAGCAGCAACTCGACCGTGCCGGATTTGCGCTCCTCGGCCCACAACCGCATGCCGATGGCCGGCACCAGGAACAGATAAAGCCACGGATGAAACTGGAAGAACGACTGCAGATCGGCAATCTCGCGCTCGTAGAAATTGCCCAGGTAGAAGGTAAACGCCCCGGCC
>DATGCS010000204.1:0-23192 GCA_035311685.1 Wenzhouxiangellaceae bacterium | reverse complement strand
CTTTGGCTTAGGGGCGATGACTAAATTCCGGCTTCGATCGTTATCGGAGTGGGGACGTGACGAGGGCGGGGTGTAGGTTGTTTCGGTGGATGCTGAAGCCGGTTCCAGTTTGGGGTGGTGAGTGGGGTCGGTGGCCTTGCCGGCCCCTTGATGATACTGCCGAAAACGTTCTTTCCGTAGGTCGCGGTCGCATCCGCGACGGGATGCCTGTATTGACCGCTTGCGTCGGGGATGCCACCCCGACCTACGAACGCCGGCAGGATTGGTTCGCCATGGGCGCCACCGGGCAAGAACACAGACCCCAACCAGGCCCGAATATCCCTCACCGCACCGGAACTGGAACCCGCTTCAGCATCCCCGGCGGATCAGTGCCGGCACGATCAAGCGAACCCCGCTCCGATAAAGATCGAAGCCGGAATCTCATCGTCACCCGTAAGCCAAAGCGGAACACACCGCACGGACAAAAAGATCCGCAATCGAAACCCCATGCCTGACACCAAACCTCCAGACCCTTCGGACCAGCACCTCGAATAGCTGCCGCCTGTAAAGCGCACTTTTGGTTACTTTTGTTGCAACCGACAAAAGTCACTCGCATCAGCCAGCGAAGCTGGCGGCGAAACGGCTTTTGAATTTGCAGTTGAATTTGATTTAAAAGCCTCCGCACCCGGCCTGGTGCCCTAACCACCGCGTGGCGAAATGAGTTTGACTGAAAAGCCGCCGCACCCGGTCCCGTGCCCTCGTCACCTGCCGCAAAGCTGCATCTGAACCAAAAAGCCGACGGCATGCAAGGCCACGACCACCCCCGCCCCCTTTCCCATTACCATTGCCGAATGCCTGAATCCAATCGACCCATGACAAGAACTGCCGTTGTCGTAACGGCCGTAGCGATCCCGCTTTTGCTGGCCGCCTGCGCAGCGCCGAGACCGCCGATGCCCGCGCCGGGAGAGGACCGCGTGGTCGAGGAGCGGGTTCGCGCCCCGTCCGCCGGCGCCGGTGAAGAGCTGCAAGTGTTCGGCGTACGCAACCCGGCGGTGGCGGCGCTGGGTCGGGACGCGGCGACGGCCGAGCAGCGGGGCGATCCGGAACGCGCCGAGATGCTGCTCGAGCGCGCGCTTAGGATAGACGGCCGCGATCCTGCGATCCTGCAGCAGATGGCGGAACTGCAGCTGGCGGGCGGGCGGCTGGACCAGGCCGCCAGCTATGCGCAAAGATCGTTCGAGCTGGGGCCCCAGGTGGGCGAGATCTGCCAACGCAGTCTTCGTACGCTGATCGTGGTGCACGAGCGTGCTGCGGCCTGGGAAGAAGCGCGCAAGGCGCGCGATCGGCTGGCAGCTTGCCGTGTCGCGCCGCCCGAGCGGTTTTGAACCCGGGTTGACGGCAGACCTTGTGCAATCCCTGGCCAATCAATTCGAGCACGAGGGCCGGCTGGCCGAGCTGCTCGAGGATTTTCAGCCGAGACCGGGCCAGCTCAAGCTCGCAGACCGAATCGCGAATTGCCTTCAAAGCGGCACCGACCTGGTCGCCGAAGCCGCGACCGGCACCGGCAAGACGCTGGCCTACCTGCTGCCGGCGCTGGCCGGCACCGATAAGGTCATCATTTCCACCGGCACGCTCAACCTGCAGGACCAGCTGTTTCGGCGCGATCTGCCGCTGGCGCTGAAGGCCGTCGGCGTCGAGAAGTCGACGGCATTGCTCAAGGGCCGGGCCAACTATCTCTGTCCCCAGCGCATGGACAAGGCCGAAGACGGGCCCGGCGTGCTGGACGACGAGAGTTCCGAGCATCTCGAAATCGTGCGGCGCTGGTCTCGGCACACCACCACCGGCGAAATTCGCGAACTGGCCGAGATCCCGGAACGCGCCCGGGTCTGGCCGCTGGTGACCTCGACGGTGGACAACTGCCTGGGTTCGGAATGCCCGCGCATCAACGACTGTCCGGTGCTCAAGGCGCGTCGCCGCGCCCAGGATGCCGACGTGGTGGTGGTCAATCATCATCTGCTGTTCGCCGACCTGGCGCTAAAGCAGACCGGTTTCGGCGAGGTGCTGCCGGGGGCCGACGCGATCATCGTCGATGAAGCCCACCAGATTCCGGACGTGGCGACACGGTTCTTTTCGCGCAGCGTCAGCGCCTGGCAGGTGGCCGAGCTGGCCCGCGACACCCTGGCTGCGACCGCCGACGCCAGCGGCAGCCTGCAGTTGCTGCGCGAACCGGTGGAGAATCTGAAAGAGCGCCTGGCCCAGCTTGGCAGCCGGGCCCACAACCTGCCTGAGCGCGGCGACTGGCGCAGACTGGCCCCTGTCACCACCGAGCTCGAGGCGCTGGCCGAAGCATTGGCGGCACTGGCAGAGGCCACCGACGCGCTGCAGTCGCAGACGCGCGACATGGCGGCCTGCCACGATCGTGCCGTGGCGCTGTCCGACACGCTGGCCACGCTGCTGGCCGGCGAAAGCGAGCAGGGCGTGCGCTGGTTTACCTGCCGGCGCGGGCGCCTGTCGCTGACGCTGACCCCGCTCGATATTGCAGAACCGTTCAGAAAACTCCGCGCTGAGCTGCCGTCGACCTGGATCATGACCTCGGCCACGCTGGCGGTGAACGGCAACTTCGATCACTTCACCAAGCGGCTGGGGCTGGAATCGCCGGCCACCGAACTGATTCCCAGCCCGTTCGACTACCGCAAGCAAACTCGCCTGTGGCTGCCGGCCGGGCTTCCCGAGCCGGGCGACCCGCTGCACACCGAAGAACTGCTGGAGGCAGTCCGGCCGCTGCTGCAGGCCAGCCGCGGCCAAGCCTTCCTTCTGTTTACTTCCCATCGGGCGCTCAACCGGGCGGCCGGCTGGCTGCGCGCCAATACCGATTTCCGCCTGCTGATTCAGGAAGACGCGCCGCGCGATGTGCTGCTGGAGGAATTCCGCGCCCGGCCCGGCAGCCTGCTGCTGGGCGCGGCCAGCTTCTGGGAGGGCGTGGACGTGCGCGGCGAAGCGCTGTCTGTGGTGGTCATCGACAAGCTGCCGTTCGCATCGCCCGACGATCCGGTGCTGTCGGCAACCATTCGCGCCACCCGCGAGCGCGGCGGCAATCCCTTCGCCGACCTGCAGATTCCGGCCGCCGTGCTGGCGCTCAAGCAGGGCGCGGGCCGGCTGATCCGGCACGCCGGCGACAGGGGCGTTCTGGTACTCGGCGATCCGAGGTTGGTCACGAAAGGCTACGGCCGCATCTTCGTCAACAGCCTGCCGCCGATGCCGCGTTGCGGCGGCGTCGACGAAGCTGCGGCATTCATCCGGGACGTGGCATGAAGATTCTCGCCATCGAAACCGCGACCGAGGCCTGTTCGGTCGCGCTGGTCGACGGTGACCAGCGGCTTCAGCGCCAGGAAATCGGCGCCCGCGTCCATGCCGCGGCACTGCTGCCGTGGATCGCCGAACTGCTGGCCGAGGCCGGGCTGACCTACGGCGACCTCGACGGCGTCGCGGTGGACCGCGGGCCGGGCGGGTTCACCAGCATCCGGCTGGGGCTTGGCGTGACCCAGGGGATAGGCCTGGCGCACGACCTGCCGGCGTGGCCGGTTTCAAGCCTGGCCGCGCTCGCCCATGCCGCCCGGCCTGCCGGATACTCGGGCCGCTTTCTGGCGGCGCTGGATGCCCGCATGGGTGAGGTCTACGCCGGCTGGTTTTCGATCGATCAAGACCGGATTCAGCCGATCGGCGCAGAAATTCTATGCCCGCCGGGCGAGCTAAAGGTTCTTGACGACGGCCCCTTCATCGCCGCCGGCAACGCGTTCTCCAACTACGGTCCCGAGCTTCGGGACGTGCTGGGGACCGGTCTGGACGCTGTCCAGGCCGAGGCCTGGCCGACCGCTCTGGCGGTGGCCGACCTGGCCTTGCGCACCGATGCCGTCGCCGCCCATGAACTGAAGCCGATCTACCTGCGTGACCGCGTCACGGGCTGAGCCGCCGTCCAGCATTAAACTCGACGGCGAAAATAGCTTTCGCAGAGCCGCAGAGAAAGGGAAAGGTAAAAAATCTTTCTGAATACATATATTCCTCGGCCATCGTCCACGCCACTGTGGGTGGGAGAGAGTCGAGAATTGGCTTTGCCGCGGGTTCACGCGGAGAAACGCGGTGGCTGAATCTCTTACGTAATCAGGGCCAGTTATGTTCGTGCTTCATCTATCGCCTGCCTTTTGCCTCTCTTCGCGTCTTTGCGCCTTCGCGAGAGCTTGTTTCGCCTTTGCTTATCGGTTCGGAGTCAGCCCAGTTGTTCCACGATCTTGCCGTCCGGGCCGTCGGCCCAGATCCTGAGCGGCTGGCTGCCGCGCATCAGCACGCCGCCGGGCAGTCGGCTTGAGCCGTCGGGGCAGAAATCGAAGCGATACCGCCGTACCAGCTCCAGGCCGTAGCCGCCGCGCCTGGCGTAGGTGGACTGGATGCTGACGGTTTGGTCGAGCAGCTGCCACCGCTGGCGCTGGCAGAAGTTGCGCGCGACCTGGCGCGCCCGGTCCAGCGCCTGGGTAGAGGCATGCCACCACAGGCCCAGCGCGGCCAGCAGCAGCAGCGCCGGAATGACCGAAGACGCCGGATCGTTCATCGCGCGTTCCTGAGTAGCACGTAGACCGCGCCGGTGCCGCCGTCGGTCGGCGGCGCGGAGCCGAATGCCAGCACGCTGGAATGGCGGCTGAGGACGCGGGCCGTGACGGCCTTGATGCGCGGGCCGGCGGGCCCGGATCGCAGACCCTTGCCGTGGATAATCTTGACGCAGCGCTTGCCGCCGGCCAGCGCTTCGTCGAGGAATATCCGGATGGAGCGGGTGGCCGCGTCGATATTCATCTGGTGCAGGTCGATTTCGTCCTGGACGCTCCAGTAGCCGCGCCTCAGGCGCGTCAGTACCCGCTTTTGCAGGCCGGGCCTGAGCCACAGCAGCTCTTCGCCGGTTTCCAGCTCGTGATCGAACGGCCTGGCCTCGGCGAGTTCGTCGACCACGCTGCGCTCGTCGGCTTCGCGCATGCGCGGCGTGGCGCGCACCCGCGGACGTTCGGTCTCGGCACGGCTCGAGCGGATTCGGCGTACCGGGCCAACGCTGTCCCGAAACAGCGCGAGCTCGTCATCGAATTTGTCGTTATCGTCGCTCATCGTGCGTCTCCGATGCGTCCGCGGCACGCCTGGTCGATCGTGAATTGACCACGGTTTCGTTGTCGGGTCGCGTAATTTCCAACTGTAGGCATTATAGTTACCGCTTGTAAAACGATCGTCTCGAAGTCAGACGAAAAGGGCACGATGCACATCCTCATCAGCAACGACGACGGCCTGGACGCGACCGGCATCCGACACCTCGCCGAGCAGATCGGCGAGCAGGTCGACCGCGTCACCATCATCGCACCGGATCGTGATCGATCCGGTGCGAGCAATTCGCTCACGCTGGATCGCCCGATTCGCGTGGATCGCCGCGGCGACAATGTCTTCAAGGTGTTCGGCACGCCTACCGATTGCGTCCATATCGGTATCACGGGTTTGTTGGGCGAAGAGCCCGACATGGTGATCTCGGGGGTCAATGCCGGGTCGAACATGGGCGACGACGTCATCTATTCCGGCACCGTGGCCGCAGCCATGGAAGGCCGGTTTCTCGGGTCTCCGGCGATGGCCGTGTCGCTGGCTTACGACCACGAGAAGGAGAAACCGCGGCCCAGCAACTACGCGACCGCCGCGCGTGCCGCCCGTGTGCTGATGACCCGTCTGCTGGAAGAACCGCTGCCGGCCGACACCATCCTCAACGTCAATGTGCCGGATCTGCCGTGGGACGAAATCAAGGGGTTCGAGACCACCCGCCTGGGCCACCGGCACCGTTCCGAGGACGTGATTCCGCTGGAGGATCCGCGCGGGCGGCAGTTCTACTGGATCGGCGCACCGGGCGGCGAGGAAGACAACGGCCCGGGCACCGATTTCAACGCGATTCGGCGCGGCTTTGTGTCGGTCACGCCGATTCACGTCGACCTGACCCGTTATCAGGCACTGGATCCGGTCGGTCAGTGGGTGCAGAGCATCCGTCTCGACGAGGATGCGGCGTGACATGAACGCGGGAAAGCTTGCGCGCGGCATCGGCATGACCTCGGACCGAACCCGACGCCGCCTGATCGAGAAACTGCGTGAGCAGGGCACCACGGACGACCGGGTGCTCAGCGCGATGACCGAGACGCCACGTCATATGTTCGTTGACGAGGCGCTTTCCAGCCGCGCGTACGAGAACAGCGCATTACCCATAGGCCGGGGCCAGACGATTTCGCAGCCGCTGGTGGTGGCCATGATGACCCAGGCCGCGATGGCGGCCGACAAGCGCGAAAAGGCGCTGGAGATCGGCACGGGGTCCGGCTATCAGGCCGCCGTGCTCGCGAGGCTGTTCGACAAGGTATTTTCCACAGAGCGTATCGGCGAGCTGGCCCGGCTGGCGCGGCAGCGATTGCACGGGCTGAAGGTCCACAACGTCTACTCTCGTCATGCCGACGGACTCGAGGGCTGGCCCGGCCAGGCGCCGTTCGATGCGATTGTCGTGACTGCTGGCGGGCGCATCCCTGAAGCGTTGTTCGAGCAGCTCGGGGAGGGCGGTGTGCTGGTCGCCCCAGCTAGCGAGTCGGGGGGCGCACAGGAACTTATCCGCTACACGCGCCGGGACGACGACTTCGAACGCGAATCGCTGGGCGCGGTAAGTTTCGTACCGCTGCTGGAGGGAATTGATTGATGTGCTTGAAAAACGGCCAAGGCAATTCGCATGCTGCGATGCGGCTGAGCGACGTGCGGCCGATGCAAGCCGCCAGCGGCGCCTGACATGTTCCGGGGACTTTACGATCGTGTCCTGGTCTGGTCCCGGCATCGGCACGCGTCGCGTTACCTGGTCGGGCTGAGCTTCGCCGAGGCCACGTTCTTTCCCATTCCGCCCGACGTGATGCTCGCGCCCATGGTACTGGCGGATCGGCGTCGGGCCTGGACGCTGGCCTTGCTGACGACCCTTGCTTCGGTCGCCGGCGGGGTGGTCGGCTATCTGATCGGCTGGCTCGGGTTCGAGCTGATCCATCCATTGATCCAGCGGGTTGGCTACATGCATCAATATCAGGAAGCGGTGGAAGCGTTTCGCGACTATGGGATTTGGTTCGTGATCGTGGCTGGATTCACGCCGATTCCGTTCAAGATCATCACGATTGCCGGTGGTGCCTTGTTGATGCCGCTACCGGGATTCATACTGGGAAGCATCATTGGCCGCGGCGCCCGGTTCTTCCTGGTGGCGGGGCTCGTCTGGGCCGGCGGCGAAAACATGGCCGAACGCTTGCGCAGCTGGGTCGATGCAATCGGCTGGGCCGTGATTGCGCTGATCGTCGCGGCAGGACTGATCTACGTGTATCGATGAATCGCAGGCGATGCAATGCGGGGATCATTCGGATGTGCGGCCTTGCAGTCGTCGCACTGGCGTTTGCACTGCTGACCGGTTGTGGCGCTCCGGGTCCGCTGATGCCTGATCAGCGGGCTTCGAGTTCGGCCGAGTCGCGTCCACCGCCGGCACCTGAGTCCTACAGGGTGCGTAGCGGCGACACGCTTTATTCGATTGCCTTCGGCTACGGCCTGGACTGGCGACGGGTTGCGCGCTGGAACGACATCTCCGCGCCGTACACGATCCTTGTTGGTGACTGGATCCGATTGCAGGCACCCCCGGACATGCGCCCGGCCGTGCTGACGGCCGACACGCCGGCGTCCACGCCGAAGCCTGCATCAAGACGCATCAGTGAGCCTGTGGATGGTGACAAGGCGGACATTACTGGATCCTCGCGACCGCAACAGGCGAAGACTTCCAGTAGCAGCGCGGGCAAGGCGTCGGCCGAGCCCGAACCGCGACCGGCAACGACGGCGGCCCGACAGCCTCCCGAGATCGGTCAGGATCCCGCTGGCGATACCGCTTCAACGCCGGTGCCGGCCGCCGCCACCCGTAGCGTGGCCGGGATGGCCTGGCGCTGGCCCACCGAGGGCGGCATCGCACGCGGATTCAATACCGGGGCGTCGCGCAAGGGTATTCTGATATCCGGCGAAGGCGGTCAGCCGATACGTGCGGCCGCCGATGGCGAAGTCGTCTACAGCGGCAACGGACTGATTGGCTACGGCGAGCTGATCATCATCAAGCACTCCGACCGCATGCTGTCGGCCTACGCGCACAACCGTGAGCGGCTGGTCGGGGAGGGGCAGCAGGTTCGGTCCGGGCAACTGATCGCGCGCATGGGCAGCGACGAACGCGAGCAGTTCGTGCTGCATTTCGAGATTCGACGGGACGGCAAGCCCGATGATCCGGTCAGGTATCTGCCGCCGCGCTGACGTGCGTGCCTAGTAAGCCGCCGGCTCCCAGATCAGCGCCGCCACGACGCGACGGTCTTCGCTGGCCAGCACGTTGAAGGTCCGCGCCGCTGCTTCCAGCGTCATCACCTCCAGGCCAATATTGTTGCGCAGCATTTCGAACTGGATTTCGCGCGAAGGAAAGCGCTGGGTGCGACCGGAGGCCAACAGCACCACGTCCGGCGACCATTCCAGGATTGGAGCGAAATGGCTGGCTTCAAGCGCATCAACGCTTTCGACGGCCCATTCACGCACGCCCTCGATGGGCGACAGGATCAAACTCCGGCTATAGCGATCCTCCACGATCTGGATCGCATCCGGGTCCAGCGAATGTATGAAATACTGCTCTTCGGGACGGTTTTCGGTGAGTTGCATCAGTCAGAGGTTCCTCAGACCGGAATTTTCGGGTTCTTCGGATTGGGGCGGTAAAAACAGGCGACCTGACCGATTTTCTGTACCAGTTCGGACGAGGTCTCGGCGAGGATTTGATCGATCCATTCTCGCCGCTGCTCGCGCTCCCCGCGTAGTTTGATCTTGATCAGTTCGTGGCTGTCCAGCGCGCCTTCGATCTCGGCGCGGACGTTCTCGCTGAGCCCCTTGTCGGCGACCATCACGACCGGAGACAATTCGTGACATAGTCCGCGGAGCCGGCGAATCTGGTTGTTGTTCAGCGACATAGGACCTTCAGGTTTCCACAGGCGCAGGATAATATCACTTATCATGCGCCTTATTCACCGCCATTCCTGCTGCCGAACCGCAGGTCCTGTGTGTAAGGTGTTTGAATCGATTAGCAACGCCACAGACGCAAGGCCCGAGCAAGATGGGATGAGGCCATCAGTAATTTCGCCGGCAAGAATGCGATAATCCACGATGATCAAGATGACATCCCAAAACCGGTTTCCGGCATGAGTTCCAATCGTTGGCTGTCGCGACAGGCGGCCGATCCTTATGTGAAACAGGCACGAAGCCTCGGCTACCGCGCCCGTGCAGCGTTCAAGCTGATCGAGTTGGACGAACGCGATCATTTCTTGAAGTCGAACCGGAAGATCGTCGATCTTGGCGCGGCGCCGGGCAGCTGGGCCCAGGTGGCGACCGAGCGCGCCGGTCAGCAGGGTCGGGTGGTAGCGCTGGATATCCTGCCAATGGATGCGCTGGAAGGGGTCGAGTTCATTCAGGGTGATTTTCGCGAAGCCGAGGTGCTGGCGCAGCTCGAAGCGCTGGTGGGCGAAAAAGTCGATCTTGTACTGTCTGATATGGCCCCCAATATCAGCGGTATTGTGGCGTCTGATCAGGCCCGCAGCATGGATCTGGCGGAGTTGGCGCTGGAATTCGCTTGCGATTGGCTGGCGCCCGGCGGTGTTTTCGTCGTCAAACTGTTCCATGGCGAAGGCTTCGACGAGTTCGTTCGTACCGCCAGGACGCGCTTTGATCGGGTCCGGTTGAGAAAACCGGCGGCGTCGCGCAAGCAGAGCCGTGAAATTTATCTGGTCGCCGATTCACGGCGACACGTGTAAAGTATTGGAGCATTACGTGCAGCGTCCTACGGAAACAGGAGCAGATTCTTGAGTCAGTTTGCGAAAAACCTATTGTTGTGGATCATCGTGGCGATGGTGCTGATGAGTATTTTCCAGCACTATGCCGAGACCGAGCCGCCAGCTCAGAGAATGGAGTATTCGGAATTCCTCGATTCGGTGAGCAACGGTCAGATCGAACACGTCGAGATCCAGGCGACTTCCGGCGGCAAGTGGTTGCGCGGACAGACGACGAATGGACAGAATTACGAAGTTTTTGCACCGCCCGATGACCCGGGACTGTATGCGGATCTGGTCAATAACGGCGTCGACATTCGCGGGGAGCAGCCGGAGGGCCGGTCGATTCTCGTCGACATCATGATCAGCCTGTTGCCAGTGCTGCTACTGGTATTTCTTTTCATCTATTTCATGCGTCAGATGCAGGGTGGCATGGGCGGTCGCGGCGGGGCGATGAGTTTCGGCAAGTCGCGTGCCAAGCTGCAGGGCGAGGACCAGGTCAAGATCACCTTTGCCGACGTCGCGGGCGTCGAGGAAGCCAAGGACGAAGTCGTAGAGCTGGTCGAGTTTTTGAAGAACCCGGGCAAGTTTCAGCGTCTGGGCGGCAACATTCCGAAGGGCGTGCTTATGGTCGGCCCGCCCGGAACCGGCAAGACGCTGCTGGCGCGCGCCATCGCTGGCGAGGCCCAGGTGCCGTTCTTCTCGATCTCCGGTTCCGACTTTGTCGAAATGTTCGTTGGTGTCGGGGCCTCGCGCGTGCGCGATATGTTCGAGACTGCCAAGAAGCACGCGCCGTGCATCATCTTTATCGATGAATTGGATGCGGTCGGGCGCCACCGGGGTGCTGGCCTGGGCGGCGGCCACGACGAACGCGAGCAGACGTTGAATCAGCTGCTGGTGGAAATGGACGGCTTCGAGGGCCACGAAGGCGTCATCATGATCGCTGCCACCAACCGGCCCGACGTCCTCGATCCGGCGTTGCTGCGCCCGGGTCGATTCGATCGGCAGGTCGTCGTGCCGTTGCCGGATCTCAAGGGGCGCGAGCAGATCCTCGGCGTACACATGAAGAAGATCCCGGTCGACGACAGCGTCGATGCCCGCGTGATTGCGCGCGGTTCGCCTGGCTTCTCGGGGGCAGATCTGGCCAACCTGGTCAACGAGGCGGCGCTGTTTGCCGCGCGCGAGGATTGCAAGGCCGTCACCCAGGATCATTTCGATCGGGCCAAGGACAAAATCATGATGGGGGCCGAGCGCAAGTCCATGGTCATGAGCGAGGACGACAAGCGTCTTACGGCTTACCACGAAGCCGGGCATGCCATAGTCGGCCGTATCGTCCCGGAGCACGACCCTGTTTACAAGGTCACCATCATTCCGCGCGGTCGCGCGCTGGGTGTGACCATGTTCCTGCCCGAAGAGGACAAGTACAGCCTGAACAAGACCCAGATTGAATCGCAGCTCGCCAGTCTTTTCGGCGGCAGGGTCGCCGAGGAACTCATCTACGGCAAAGCCAAGGTGACGACCGGCGCCAGCAACGACATCGAGCGGGCCACCGCGATTGCCCGCAACATGGTGTCCAAGTGGGGCTTGTCGGATGTACTTGGGCCGCTGACCTACGACGAGAACGAGGACGAAGTGTTTCTGGGCCGCTCGGTGACCCAGCACAAGAACGTTTCAGACGAGACGCACCGGCTTATCGACAAGGAAGTGCGCAAGATCATCGACGGGGCCTACACGCGGGCCCGGGACATCCTGACCGAGCAAGACAAGCAGTTGCACCTGATGGCCGACGCGCTGATGCAATACGAGACCATCGATGCTCGCCAGATCGACCAGATCATGGACGGTAACGAGCCGGATCCGCCGGCCGGATGGGACGACGGTGACAAACCGCCTCGTTCTCCGGACTCGGATGACCGGGGCGATTCGCCAGAGCCAACGGGTACGCCGGCAACCGGTGAGACTTGATCGGCTGGCTACAGTCTGCTGATTTTTTCACCGTTGATCGCCCCGCCCCGCGGGGCGATTTCGGTTCCGGACCGGGTTGCGTGTTCTCTGGGTTACCAACCTATCTCTGCGGCGGTCTTGGGGCCGATAATGACCTGCTGAAGATTCTGCGCCTGGCGTGCGCTTGACTCGTCGACGGGTATGCGGCCGGCCATGATTTCGGCTGCCCTTTGCGGGAACAGCGGTTGCCGTTCCGGCTGGGCGAACCCGTCGGGAAAGATCGGCTGGCCGGAAGCGAGGTCGTACTTGTCTGTGGCGCCGATTGTGTGGAGAATTTCATGGGCCAGCACCACCAGGTTTTCCCCATGCATGGATTTGCTGGCGAACAGATTGGCGATCGCAATTCTGATCTGCTCGACGCCGGTGGAATGCGGCAGCCTGCGATTGTTCGTTGGCTCGAAGTATCTGGCCAATACTATGATATCCGGATCCATGCCTTGATTATCGAACCTCCAGCGCCACCAGCGCATCTGAGCGATCCAGGTCGCTCGCTGGAAAAAGTTTCCGCCGATCGGGGGTGCAGGCGGGGAATTCTGGATCGGACTGCCCAGCTGAACGAAAACCGGCCGGTTCATTTCGAGACCGTATCGGGTGCCCTCTCGCTCGATAAACCGTTCGATCTCCTCGAAATCCCGTTCTTCCAATCGCTCGATATACGGTTGCGACGACTCGCCGGCTTCGGCGTTGACGGGATAGATTGCGATGAAAAGTGGGTTTGTCCAGCTTGCAACCCGGGCCTTGTCGTTGAACTGATGGTGGATCACCAGAACGAGGATGACCAGCAGCAGGACAATACGGATCTGTTTGAAACTCAAGATCGGCTCCATTCGGCTTTTCGTCCGCCGAGAGGCGGAGGATTTTTATTTGATGACCTTGAGATTGGGCTTGCCGCGCTTCGGGCCGGATTCTTTGTTGTCCAGACCGCTGTCGCTGTCGGCCGATTCCGCCGACTCTGCAGAGCCGTCCCGTTCCGTCTCGGGAAACATCATGCCTTGGCCGTTCTCGCGCGCGTAGACGGCCTGCACCGCCTCGACCGGCACCAGCACGGCGTGTGATATGCCGGAGAAACGGGCGACGAAGCTCACGTATTCGTTGTCGATCTCGAGATCACGGACCGCGCTGGGCGAGATGTTGAGGACCACTTTGTCACCGGCGCGGACCGCATCGGGTATGTTCAGATCCGGGTGCGTGCTGTCGACCAGGATCTGCGGCGTGAACCCGTTGTCGACTATCCACTCGTTGAGCGCCCTCAGAAGATAGGGCTGGCTGGAAGTCATTTTCGCGGGAGAATCACTCATCCTCTTCGCGGTAGGATCTTTCGGCTTCGGTCAGGCTGCGCTGGAAAGCATCCCGACTGAACATCCGGTCCATGTACCGGTGAATATGCATGGTGGACCTTGCCGGCAAGTCGATTCCGTATCCCGGCAGTCGCCACAGCAAGGGCAGCAGCGCACAGTCGACGAGGCTGAGTTCGTCGTGGAGGAGAAATGGCGACAGGCCGAACAGCGGGTCCGACTCTATAATGCTGTCGCGAAGCTGCTTGCGCGCCGTTTCCACCCGCTTGGGTCCAGTCGACGTCTCGATGATTCGCCCGTTCTCGATCCAGTCGCGGTGGATTCGGTATAGCGCGAGTCTCAGCCGGGAGCGCGATACCGGGTCGACCGGCATCAGGGGCGGATGTGGGTAGCGTTCGTCGAGATATTCGGTAACGACCCAGGTCCCGTAGACCACCAGGTCCCTGTCGACCAGCGTGGGTGGCTCGCCATATGGGCTGAGCTCCGCCAGATCCCCGATGGCTGAACGGTCCTGTTCGATATGGATGATCTCGACGTTCAATCCCTTCTCGGCGAGGACAACCCGGACGCGATGGCTGTCCAGGCAGTTTTCGGAGGAATACATGGTCATCATGGGTTAGGGAACCTCTCGATTACGCTACACGGATGTGACGGCGCCTCTTGCGTGGGGCTTGTGCCGTCACCGATGCGCATGGTTGGGTCTTGCAGGGTGTTCCAGGCTGGTGAAGCTGGACGTAACATCACTTCTTTACATCCCGCCAGTATTCCTTGTACAGCAACCAGGAAAGGAACGTGAACACTGCCAGAAAAAGAAGCACCCAAACGCCCAGGCTTTCGCGCTTCAAAACCGCAGGTTCGCCGAGATAGGTCATGAAGGCCACCAGGTCGCGCAGCGACTGCTCGTACCCGGCCGGCGTCATCAGGCCTTGCTGGTCGACCTCGAGTTCGGCGATTCGGGTGTGTTCTTCGCCGCTGTCGTCGGTCCAGGTCTCCATTACGGGACGCTGAATGCCCTGGAGCTCCCAGAGCACGTTCGGCATCGACGCGTTGGCCAGAATGGTGTTGTTCCAGCCATCCTCGGTCAGATAAAAGCCCTTGAGGAATGAATAGATCCAGTCCTCGCCCCGC
Source organism: Wenzhouxiangellaceae bacterium (assembly GCA_035311685.1). Taxonomy (GTDB): domain Bacteria; phylum Pseudomonadota; class Gammaproteobacteria; order Xanthomonadales; family Wenzhouxiangellaceae. The sequence goes on along the minus strand of DATGCS010000204.1, from coordinate 8,878 downwards.
GAGCGTGAGGTCAGAGTCAGATCCGGCGGCTTCTTGCCGAACCACTTCTCGGAGTCCTCTGGCATCGCCGCTATCATGTAATCGGTGATTTCACGATTACCGAATATCAGATTTTCGTTCACCTGCTCTTCGGTGAGCTCGAGATCGCGTGCAAGGCGCTGATAGCGCATGTACTGAGCGGAATGGCATGAGTGGCAATAGTTCATGAACATGGCGGCGCCACGCTGGACCGAAGCGAGGTTGTGCACGTTCGAACCTGCTTGCTCCAGGTCCTCTCCGCCCCCAGCTGGCCACGCGAGGCTGGATGCGGCCAGCAATGCAATTGAGAAAGCTATTCGAATCATTTGGTTACCCGCTCCGGTTCCGGCCTGGTTTTTTCATATTTGGTCACGAACGGCATCAGGATGAAGAATCCGAAGTAAGCAAACGTCCAGATGCGGGATTCGATTGTCTGGATATGGGTGCCTTCGCCCATGCCGAGCATGCCGAGTCTAATGAAGGTTATCGCGAACACGGCCAGAAGGATCTTGCTGCCCAGACCCTTGTAGCGAATCGACCTGACTTTCGAGCGATCCAGCCATGGCAACAGGAAAAGCACAACGATCGCCAATCCCATGAGAATTACGCCGGCCAGCTTGTCGGGAACTGCGCGCAGAATCGCGTAATAGGGCGTAAAATACCAGACCGGCACGATATGCTCGGGTGTGACCAGTGGATCGGCTGGATTGAAGTTGTCGGGCTCCAGGAACAGGCCGCCAAACTCCGGCGCGTAGAAAATCACGAAGGCAAACAGCGTCAGGAACACGCCGACGCCGAAAATGTCCTTGACTGTGTAGTATGGATGGAACGGGATGGCGTCCAGCGGCCGGCCCTGGCTGTCTTTTTTCTTCTTGACGTCGATGCCGTCGGGGTTGTTAGAACCGACCTCGTGCAGGGCCGCCAGATGCAGAACGACGAGCAGCAGCAGCGCCAGCGGCACGGCAATCACGTGCAGTGCGAAAAAGCGGTTCAGAGTGGCGTCCGATACAAAGAAATCGCCGCGAATCCATTCCACCAGCGTATCGCCCAAGACCGGTATCGCGCCAAACAGCGAGATGATGACCTGGGCGCCCCAATACGACATCTGTCCCCAGGGCAGCACATAGCCCATGAACGCCTCCGCCATGAGCACCAGGTAGATGAACACGCCCAGTACCCACACCAGTTCACGCGGGGATTTGTACGATCCGTACATCAGTCCGCGGAACATATGCAGGTAGACCACGACGAAGAAAAACGACGCGCCGGTAGAATGCATGTAGCGAATCAGCCAGCCCCACTCGACGTCGCGCATGATGTATTCGACCGACGCGAATGCTTCGGCCGCGGACGGCTTGTAGTGCATGGTCAGGAAAATGCCGGTCAGGATTTGCAACACCAGCACCAGCATCGCCAGCGAGCCGAAGAAATAGAAGAAGTTGAAATTCTTCGGAGCGTAATACTCGCTGATGTGCGCTTTCCAGAACGACGATACCGGAATGCGTTCGTCGATCCAGCTGCCGATATTGGATAGTTGGCGTGAAACGTTGCTTGCAGGTTTTGCCATGATCAGACAGCTCCTTCAGGATGCACGCCAATCATGACATGCTCCTCGTCAACAAAACTGTAAGGCGGCACGATGAGGTTGGTCGGGGCCGGAACGCCGCTGTAGACCCTGCCGGCGAGATCGAACTTCGATTTGTGACACGGGCAGAAGAACCCGCCTTTCCAGTTTTGCTCGAATGGCTGCGCTCCGACTTCCGGAATGTACTCCGGCACGCAGCCAAGGTGCGTACAGTGCATGTTGAGTACCAGGTACTCGGGCCTGATCGAACGATGGACATTGTTTGCGTAAGGCGGTTGCTGCTCGGCGTTCTCGGAATCCGGATCAGTCAGTTGGCCGTTGACCTCGGGCAGGTTCTCCACCATCTGGTCCGAGCGGCGCAGGATGCCGATGGTCTGGCCGCGCCACTGCAGGCGCATCAACTGGCCGACCTGGAGGTCGCCGATGTAGGCTTCCACCGGTGCGCCGATGACGCGTGCGCGTGCGCTGGGCTGCCACGATGCCAGAAACGGCCACGCCGCGAAGCCGGCGCCGACCGCTCCAACCGCGCCTGTTCCGGCGAGCAGCAGCATGCGGCGGCCCTTGTCGGTTGCCGGTTCCACGGACGCAAGCGATTGTTTGTCGGACATGAACGATAACTCCTGAATCGGAACGGCAATTCCCGTTCACCAAAGCCGCCGCACCTGCGTTTACGGTCGAAAACGACCGTTGGGATCAGCGGCGCGAGTAAACCACAATTTTACCGAATTTTAATTCGTTTCTGTTTGACCAACGGCCCGCGTTCCCCTGCTGTGTCGAAGGAACCAGGGAAACGCGGGCGATATACCTCTAAAATACTGTATTGACCGAATTTTTGCCGGCCCATGAAACGAATCCTGCAATTCCTCCTGCAAGCCGCCGTGCTCGGCCTGGCGTTCGCTTTCGTCCTGGTCTGGTTTCGCCCCGAGTTGTTTACTCAAAAACATGCCGCCAACGGTCTCCCCGCGGTTCGCTCCTACGCCGACGCGGTTAACCGGACGGCGCCCTCGGTGGTCAGCATCTATACGCGGACCATGGTCAGCGAGCCGATGATCCGCGAAGGTTCCGATCCACTGTTCGAGCGGTTGTATCGCGATCGCCGGGTGCTCAGGCCGCGTAGCGGGCTGGGCTCGGGTGTCATAGTATCGGGTGACGGCCTGATTCTGACGACCGCGCACGTGATCAACGGCGTCGATAACATCTTCGTGGCATTGTTCGACGGCAGTGTCGCGGAAGCACGCGTAATCGGCACCGATCCCGGCAGCGACCTGGCTGTGCTGAAAGTGGATCTCGACGAGTTGCCGGTCGCCAGCTTCGACACGGAAACGCAGCACCGGCCGGGCGACGTCGTGCTTGCCATAGGCAACGCGTTCGGTCTGAACCACACAGTGACAGCGGGCATCATCAGCGCTACCGGACGCGGAGACCTGAACCTGACGGCGTTCGAGGATTTCATCCAGACCGATGCGGCGATCAATTCGGGCAATAGCGGTGGCGCGCTGATCAATATCGACGGCGAGGTCATCGGCATCAACTCTGCCTCGCTGAGCCAGGAAACCGGGGCGCAAGGCATCAGTTTCGCCATCTCCGCCCGACTGGCGACCGAAGTGCTGCGCCAGATTGTCGAATATGGCAGTGTTCGACGCGGCTGGATCGGCGCAAACGTCATCGACCCGCCGTTGGTGATGCTGGAGGGCGAGGATCAGCCCGCCGGCGTGCAGATCTCCCAGATTTACCGCGATGGCCCGGCATGGGAGTCCGGCCTGCGTCCGGGCGACATTTTGCTGTCGGCCGACGGGTCGCCGGTGGGCAGTGCGCGCGAATTCACTCTCGCCATCGCCGAAGAGCCTCCCGGCACGGAAATCGAACTGGTGGCTTCTAGAAACGGGCAGCGTTTCACGACGTCGGTGACGTTGATACAACAACCGCCGCTACAAAGCTGAAAATCACTGAAAAACTACTGCGCACGCACCTGGCGGCGTCCGGCGAAAGGGTGAGTCCAATTCTCACGTACACTGCGGTTCCTGTGCGCCGGCCGCCGTCGCCAGCGACGCGCTCGCTACGTTTTGCAGCGATTTTCCCGACGTCGATGGTGTTCGGTGGTCGGAAGATCGTGCGGTTTTCCGACTACTGACCACCGATCACCATTTTTCCGGAAACCGTAAACCGGAGTTTTTTTACGCCTTCGGCAACGTCACGCCGCGCTGGCCCTGGTACTTTCCGGCCCGATCGGCGTAGCTGGTCTCGCATTCCTCGTCCGATTCCAGGAACAGGAACTGCGCCACGCCTTCGTTGGCGTAGATCCGGGCCGGCAGGGGTGTGGTGTTGGAAAATTCCAGCGTCACGTGACCCTCCCATTCCGGTTCCAGCGGGGTCACGTTGACGATGATGCCGCAGCGCGCGTAGGTGGATTTCCCGAGACAGATCGTCAGCACGTTGCGCGGAATGCGGAAGTACTCGACCGTGCGGGCCAGTGCAAACGAGTTCGGCGGAATGATGCAGGCCTCGCCCTTGAAGTCGACGAAGCTGTTCTGGTCGAAGTGCTTGGGGTCGACGATTGCCGAGTTGATGTTGGTGAAGATCTTGAATTCGTCGGCGCAGCGTACGTCGTAGCCATAACTGGAGGTCCCGTAGGACACCAGCTTCCGACCCTGATGTTCTCGGATCTGGCCCGACTCGAATGGCTCGATGAGCCCATATTCTCGGGCCATTCGCCGGATCCAGCGGTCTGATTTTATGGTCATGATCGGTTTGAAGACCCTCGGGTTGCTGTTCAGTCGGTAATCGTGATCTTCGGCATGCGGATTTCGGTGTTGAGCGCCTGGCGAGCCAGGCGCCCGGCGGTCCGGCGTGCGACTTCGCGGAAGCGCACCGAGGCCGGATTATCCGGATCGGCGGCGACGACCGGCGCGCCTTGGTCGGTGGACCGTCCCAGCGATGATTCCAGCGGCAGTTCGCCCAGAAGCGGCAGGCCGGTCTCGGCGGCCATGCGCCGGCCGCCGCCGTGACCGAAGACGGCTTCCTCGAAACCACAGTTGGAGCACACGTGCGTGCTCATGTTTTCGACGATGCCGAGGACCGGCACCTTGACCTTGCGGAACATCGCGACCGCTCGCCGTACGTCGTCCAGGGCCACGTCCTGGGGCGTGGTCACGACAATCGATCCGGCAACCGGAATTTTCTGCGCGAGCGTCAGCTGCACGTCGCCGGTGCCGGGGGGCAGGTCGATGATCAGGTAATCCAGGTCCTGCCAAAGGGTTTCGGTCAGCATCTGGCTCAGCGCCTGGGTGGCCATCGGACCGCGCCAGATCATGGCCTGGTCGGTATCCACCAGCACGCCGATGCTCATGGCCTGTATGCCGTGCGAGCGCATGGGCAGGATGCGCTTGTCTTCAGTGGTTTCCGGGCGGCCGGAAAGACCCAGCATCCGCGGCTGGCTGGGGCCGTAGATATCGGCGTCCAGCACGCCGACCGCAGCGCCCTCGGCATGCATCGCCAGTGCCAGGTTGGCCGCCACGGTGGACTTGCCGACGCCGCCCTTGCCTGAGGCCACGGCAATGATGTTCTTGACGCCCTGAATCGGCTTGAGACCGCCCTGAACCGCATGAGAGGTAATCAACTGATCGATTTCCACTGTGGTGTTCTCGACCGCGTCGAAATCGCGCAGCCGAGCTTTGACCATACGTTCCAGCTCCCCATACCAGCCACGCGCCGGATAGGCCAGGCGAATGTCGACGGCCACGCTGCCGCCGGATACCGCGACGCCGCGGACCGCGTCGCCCAGCGGTGAGCCGGTGTTGGGATCCTCGATCTGGCGGAGTTCCGCTTTCAGCGAGTCGGAATCAGCTTGCTTCATTGGGTTCTGGCTCCGTTGGGACATCATTCATTCATGGGGACCGGCTGACCGGCAGTCGTCGATATCGAGTGTGCCTGCAACACCCGGGCGGCCCCGGTCGGATTTCATTTCGGCCGCGCCGTGCGCCGCGACATGGCTGCAGTCAGCATCAGGCGTACCGACTCCTCGAACGGAAGATCGATGGGCTCCAGCCATTCGCGCGGTACGAAGATCGTATAGCCGGCCACCTGATAGCTCAGGGGCAGGTAGACCGCCACCTCGCCTTCCTCGCCGAACGGCAGATTGGAAAAGTCCTCGCGCGTGACGAATCCCATCACGCCGATCTTGAGTTCCGGATGGCGCACCATCACGGCCTGGCCGAAGCGGTTGCCCTCCTCGCTGGAGAAATAGTCGACAAAGTCCTTGGTGGCGCGGAACACCGACTTGACCAGCGGCATGCGATCGAGAACGCCTTCGCCCAGATCGATCAGCTTTCGGAAAAGCCAGACCTGGCTGAGCAGGCCGATGGCGATGACCAAGGCGATGCCGCCGACCAGCCCCATGCCCCGTAGATACCAGTCATCGGGCAGCACCAGCTTGATCAGAAAACCGACGCCGTCCTCGGCAAGACCGGCCAGCCAAAGCACGATCAGCACCGTGAGCGCGATCGGGATGATAGTGGCCAGCCCCTTCAGGAACAGTCTTACCATCCGCTGCACCAGTGACGGCTCTTCGTGGTCGAGTCCTTTCACTTCAGGTCGTCGATTCTGCGCGCAAGCGATTCACGATCGTCGGTCACCAGGCGTTCGAGCGTCCGAACCCGGGATTCCAGCTGCTCCAGTTCCTGTTTGTGCTGCCCGGATTCGGTACCGGCGCGTGCGTCGCGTCGAGCCCCCAGCCAGTGCTGGGTAATGCGTACCACCGCCCAGATGGCGAATACGGCAACAATGGCGGAGTAGATGTTCATTGGACGGCACCAATAAAGGATCCTGAAAAGGATTGTATCGCGTCAGTCCGCCGCGTTCGCCATCCGTTCGCAGGCGGGATGGCGATCCCGACGGGGTCAGGGGGCGCTTTCCGGCAGTTTCGGCTGGGCGTATTCGCGTCCGCCGGGATGATGCAGCCGCATCCGTTCCATCAGATAGCATAGACAGTCCTGGCGCACCGCTTCGACGTCGGTCGTGAGCATCGCCGGCATTGCAGAGCGTTGCATGACCAGTTCGCCGCCGGTCATGCGGAACCATGCATCGGTGCGGTCCTCGCCATCGGTATCGAACGCGCGCAGCGTGGCGCCGTTTCGGGTTGCGCGCGCCAGTCGCGTGCCCGGCGGCAACTCGGTGAAGTTAAGTCGATCGAGGCGCGGTTCGAATTGAATGTCCACGTCAGGGCCGGATTCGCCAAAGAGAAAATTAACATCATCGGGTACCCGGACCACGGTCGTGACGTGGAACAGGTCGATATCTTCCGGATGCGGCAGTTCCGTGGAGAGCTCATCCAGGTTCAGGGCATTCTCGAGATAGGCCATCGCGTGGTCGGTACCGCTGCGCTTGCCTGGCGGGCCGCATTCCAGGGTCACCGACGGGCAGAATTCGGCGAATGCCGCCGACTGCACGCCGGCCGGCTCGGTGAAATAGACAACCGTTCTTGAAAAGCGGCTCGCCAGGTTCAGAGCCCGCGGATCGATGCGGTTGACCGCGGCGTAATGCGGGTTTTCGCCCGTATTGTTGTGAATGTCGATGCTGGCGAACGGCTTCAGTGCCCGCGCGTGGTCTCGGACGCTGGCGAGCATGCCGTGCCAGGGGGTTTCGGGATGGCGCGAGCCGGGCCAGCAGCGGTTCATGTCGGGCTGGTCGGGCAGGTATCGCCGTGCGGCCGCGGCGGCATCGATATTGCCGATGAAAAGCGTCAGGCTGCGGGGCAGCGGATCGCGCTGGTAGCGTCCCGACAGCAGTCTTCTCACCGCGTCCCAGCCGGAGATCTCGTTGCCGTGTTGAATCACGGACACGAAAAGCGGGTTGGGCTTTCGGCCGGGCAGGTGGATCAGCGTGGGCCCGTCCAGGTGTCTGGCCAGTGCCGTGGCGGGGTGTTGCAACAGCCTTGAAGGCAGGTGGTCCAGGATGACGGGTTGCATATGTGCGGTTTGATCCTCTGATAGCATTCGGACCAGCATAAGTGATCCTAATAGAGGATGTGGGAAAAGCCCTCTTGAAATTGAGCGGGGCCGGCCCAGATTAAGCGATCATCGTCCAGCAGGCGTGGAGAATAGCTAATGATTGAAGCCAAAAAACTGACCCGGTGCTACGGCGAGTTCCGCGCGGTGGACCGCTTGAGCTTTACCGTCGAGGCCGGAACCGTGCTGGGATTTCTCGGGCCCAATGGCGCCGGCAAGTCGACCACGATGAAGATGCTCACGGGATTTCTTCCGCCGACCTCGGGCAGCGCTTCGATTCACGGCCACGACATCGTCGCCGATTCACTGGCCGCGCGGCGCCTGATCGGCTACCTGCCCGAAGGCGCGCCGCTGTACGGTGAATTGAGCGTCCTGCGCTTTCTGGAATTTGTTGCCGGTGCGCGCGGCTACCGCGGGACCGAAGCAATGCGACGGGTCGAGCAGGTCATCGAGCGCCTGCAACTCGACGAGGTACGAATGCAGACGATCGAGACGCTGTCCAAGGGCTTCAAGCGCCGGGTCGGGTTGGCCCAGGCCATCATCTCCGATCCACCCGTGCTGGTACTCGACGAGCCCACCGACGGCCTGGATCCCAACCAGAAGCAGCAGGTCCGGCGTCTGATTCGCGAAATGGCGCCGGACAAGATCATCATCATCTCCACGCATATTCTCGAAGAAGTCGACGCGCTGTGCTCGCGCGCCATGATCATCGCGCGCGGCAAGCTTCTGGCCGACGACAGTCCGACCTCCTTGCTGGCCCGTTCGCGCTACGCCCGCGCGGTCAGCCTGGCCTGCGACGATCTGCAGGGCGCGGCCTCGGCGCTTAGCGAGCTGCCCGAAGCCGGGGAGGTCGAGATTCGGCGGGGGCTGGTCACCGCGTTTCCATCGGGCCAGGGCGACCTGTTTCAGGCGGTTTCGAAGCTCGCGCGCGAGCGCGCCTGGCGTGTGTCCAGGATGCAGCTCGAGGCCGGGCGGCTCGAAGACGTGTTCCGCCGCATCACGCGCGACGAAACCGTGGAGGACGCGGCATGAGCGGTCGGTTCGGGAATCTTCCGGTCATCTTCAGGCGCGAACTGGCGAGTTATTTCGCCACGCCGGTGGCCTACGTGTTCATCGTCATCTTTCTGATCATGGCCGGGGCGTTTACCTTCTACCTGGGCAATTTCTACGAGCGCGAGATTGCCGATCTGCAGTCGTTCTTCCAGTTTCATCCGTGGCTTTATCTGTTCCTGGTGCCGGCCATCGGCATGCGGTTGTGGGCCGAGGAGCGCAA
>DATGCS010000203.1:0-6082 GCA_035311685.1 Wenzhouxiangellaceae bacterium | reverse complement strand
TCCCCGGCCTTGAGGAAGTCGCGATCGTTGTCCAGGGCGTCCAGCGCCTGGTCCAGCGCGTGGCAGACGCGCGGGATGTCGCGCTCTTCTTCGGGCGGCAGATCATAGAGATCCTTGTCCATGGGCGAACCCGGATCGATCTTGTTGAGAATGCCGTCGAGACCGGCCATCATCATCGCGGCGAAAGTCAGATACGGGTTGCCGGCGGCATCGCCGAAGCGGACTTCGATCCGGCGCGCCTTGGCGCTTGCCACCCAGGGCACACGGCATGAAGCGGAGCGGTTACGGGCCGAATAGGCCAGCAATACCGGGGCTTCGAAACCCGGCACCAGACGCTTGTAGCTGTTTGTTGTGGAGTTCGAAAACGCATTGATCGCCCGTGCATGCTTGAAGATACCGCCGATATAGTGCAGGGCGGTTTCCGACAGGCCACCGTACTGGTCGCCGGAAAACAGGTTATTGCCTTCCTTGGCCAGCGACTGATGCACGTGCATGCCCGACCCGTTGTCGCCGACCAGGGGCTTGGGCATGAAGGTGGCGGTACGGCCGTGCAGGTGAGCGACGTTCTGGACAACGTATTTGAGCATCAGCAGTTCGTCGGCCTTGCGCGTCAGCGAATTGAACTTCGTGCCGATTTCGCACTGACCGGCGGTGCCGACTTCGTGGTGATGGACTTCGACCGGGATGCCGCAGGCTTCCAGCGTGGCGCACATAAGCGAGCGCAGGTCGGCCAGGCTGTCGACCGGCGGTACCGGGAAATAGCCGCCCTTGATGCGTGGCCGGTGCCCGATATTGCCGTCTGAATATTCCTTGTGCGTATTCCACGACGCTTCTTCGGAATCGATGTGGTACGAACAACCGGAAATGTCATTTTTCCAGCGCACGTCGTCGAACACGAAGAATTCCGGCTCGGGGCCGAAAAACGCCGCGTCGGCGACGCCGCTTGCCGCCAGATAGGCCTCGGCGCGCTTGGCCAGAGACCGGGGGCAGCGATTGTAAGCCTGAAGCGTGTCGGGTTCCAACACATCGCAGCGCAGGTTGAGCGTCGAATATTCAGAGAACGGATCGACGAAGGCGGCTTCGGTATCGGGCATCAACACCATGTCCGACTCGCTGATGCCCTTCCAGCCGACGATCGAGGAGCCATCGAACATCTTGCCTTCGGCAAGCATGTCTTCATCGACCTGGGAGGCCGGCAGCGTCAGATGCTGCTCCTTGCCCAGAGTATCGGAGAACCGCAGATCGACGAATTCGATCTCTTCATCCTTGATCTTTTTCAGGATGTCTTTTGCACTCATTGGAGCGTCTTCCTTGTTGTGAAAGTGGCAGATTCATGTTACCGGATCATGGGACCGGAATTGTGATGAAGGGAACCTCTGAATAACTCTGCGAGGGCGCGGCGGCGCCTTTGCGGGAGGCTCCGGCTTGGCTTGGGCGAGCGTAGTTTGGTTATTCCAAATGAGCGAACCCGATTGTCATGACAAGCGAGCCGGAGGCCCGGCAAAGGCCCGTCCCGTATGGGTTTCGCCGGAAAAGCCGCATCTCGCGCGTTGCGAGCCTCGGTCGTAGCTATGGCTACTGTCACTCGGTTCGCATCACACGATCTGCGGCTTTTCCGACTGAAACGCGCTCCGCGTGGAGTTATTCAGAGGTTCCCAAGATCAAACCGGCCAGAACCAGTAAATCAGAAAAGCGCCGAGAATCAGGCGGTAGGCAACGAACGGTGCCATGCCGAATCGACGCAGCCATGCAAGAAAGGCCGCAATGGTCAGCCAGGCGAATGTTCCGGAAATGGCCGCGGCGACCAGGAACCGACCGAACTCGAACGAGCCGCCTTCGGCCAGCCCGTTGACGAAACCCCAGGCTCCGGCCGCGGCGATTATGGGAATCGACAGCAGGAAGGAATAACGCGCAGCCGCTTCACGATCCAGACCCAGCGCAAGCGCGGCGGTGATCGTGATGCCCGAGCGGGAGGTGCCCGGCACCAGCGCCAGCACCTGGGCCAGCCCGATGAACAGCGCTCCGCCCAGGTTCAAAGACTCCAGCGACCGATGACCGGCGCCGAACCGATCGGCCAGCCACAGGACCAGGCCGAAGCCGATTGTCGTGGCGGCAATCACCAGCGGACTGCGCAACCATATCTCGATGAACCCGGCAGCCAGCGCACCCGCGACCAGCGCCGGCAAGGTCGCGATCGCCAGCCCGGCCAGCAGCCGCCGCTGGAGCGGATCACCATTCCTGTCCAGACCGGCGCGGGCCAGGGCAATCAGTTCGGTACGGAAATACAGGACTACCGCGGTCAACGTCCCGACGTGGACCGCCGCATCGAACGCCAGCCCCTGGTCGACCCAGGTCGAGAACTGCGCGACCAGGATCAGGTGCGCCGAACTCGACACCGGGAGGAATTCGCTGATCCCCTGGATGAGGGCGAGGACGATGATCTGGAGGGAAGTCAAGGGGGGCGGTTTTTTTGGGTTAAGGGTTAAGGGTTAAGGGTTAAGGGTTAAGGGTTTCCGGTTTCCGGTTTCCGGTTTCCGGTAAAAACGGTGGTCGGTGGTCAGAAAAAGCGACTGCTGACTTCTGACTTCTGACTCCCGACTTCCGACTTCCGACTTCCGACGCCCAGTTCTGCTTTTCCGGAATCCGGAAACCCGAACCCGGAAACCGACGTTTCAACGAACCTCGGGGTTCAAGGTATAGGTCCCGGTGATGGTCGCCTGGTCGAGCACATGGCCTTGCATGGCCTTCAGTGCCGCGGGGCCGTCGAATTCATCTTCGAGATCCAGTTTTTCAATGTCCAGGGCGTAGACCGTGAACCGGTAGCGGTGCAGCAGGGCGTCGTTCCAGGGCGGACACGGTCCGTCGTAACCGAAATAGCGGCCTTCGAGTTCCGAGCCTTGCAGAAACTGGGTGTAATTGTTCATGCCCTGGCGCGCCCCGGCGGGGCCCGGCGGATTCTGCTTGCCGCCCTCGGTAACGCCGTCGCTGCACTTGCCGGTCGCAAGTTCGCGCAGGTCGGAAGGGACATCGACCATGACCCAATGAAAGAAATCGACGCGCGGCATGTCGGCCGGCAGCGTCTTACCCTCGGTGTTGACGTCATCAGCCTCCGAGGGCACATCAGGATCGACGCAGACCACGGCGAGCGACTTCGTCCGCTCCGGCACTTCGCTCCAGACCAGATGGGGGCTCAGGTTGTCCGAGAGCGCCATATGGTCGTCAGGATCGGGTTTGCCGAACGCAAAACGCGGCGCAATGGGCTGGTGGTCGGTGATGTCTCTGGAATCGAGTCGCATGATGAAGCCTCCTGATAGCCAAATCCCGGGATTATGTCCGTTATCCTATCAGGCCGCCAAAGACTTGATCCCACCATATGCGATTCACGATTGCCTTTCTGCTGGCGCTTGCCGGTTTCTTCGCCTCTACATCGGCCAGCACTGCCATGCCCGGCCTGCCCGATCCGATCAAGCTGGGTCCGGAGGCGCCTTCGACCGAAGACCTGTTGGGATTCGAGCCCGGCGAACGCCACCCCTACCATCACGAACTGCTGGCCTTTTACCGCCAGTTGGCGGCAGGTTCGGAGCGCGTGCGGATCGAGACCATCGGCCGCAGCCACGGCGGACGGGAACAGATCCTGGTGTATTTCGCGAATCCCGAACGCCTGGAGCGGATCGACCAAATCCGGGCCGACCGGCGGCGCGCCAGCGTCGAGGGCGACGGCCCGCCCGTGGTCTGGCTGGGTTATTCGGTGCACGGCAACGAAGCGTCGGGCGCATCGGCCGCGCTGATCATGGCCTGGTATCTGGCGCATTCCGACGACGCGCAGGTCGGCGCCTGGCTCGACGACATGGTGATCGTGATGGAGCCGGTCATCAATCCCGACGGCAGTGCCCGGTTCGCTCACTGGGTGAACATGCACAAGGGCCGCAACCCTTCGGCCGACCCGAACGATCGCGAGCACAACGAGGGCTGGCCGAACGGCCGCACCGGCTATTACTGGTTCGATCTCAACCGCGATTGGCTGCCGCTGACCCACCCGGTTTCGCGCCAACGCATCGAGCACTACCGGAAATGGCGACCGCACGTGCTGACCGATGCGCACGAAATGGGCCGAAATTCGAGCTACTTCTTCCAGCCAGGCGTCCCGGAGCGCAACAACCCGGCCACGCCGGCCCGGGTTTTCGAGCTGACCCGAAAGATCGCCGAGTACCACGGCGAGATTCTCGACGCGGCCGGCGAACCCTATTACAGTCGCGAGAGCTTCGACGACTACTACCTGGGCAAGGGTTCGACCTATCCCGACCTGACCGGCGGCATCGGCATCCTGTTCGAGCAGGGCTCGTCACGGGGCCACAGGATGGAAACGCCGTTCGGCGAACGCGCCTTCGCCGACGCGATCGCCAACCAGGTACGAACCTCGATATCCACGCTCAACGCCAGCCGCGATCTTGCCGGGGACCTGATCGCGCATCAGGCCGATTTCTTCTCCGAGGCGCGCCAGATCGCAGGCCGCGGCGGCTGGCTGCTGGGTGACGACGGCGATCCCATGCGTGCCCGGCGACTGCTGGAAATCCTGCTCGGACACGGCATCGAGGTACATTCGGTTACCGAATCGGTCAAGATAGGCGACCGCGAATACGGGCCGGGAGAGGCCTGGGCGATTCCCGCGTTGCAGGATCAGTACCGGTTCATCGAGGCGATCTTCTCAACGCCCACCGAACTGCCCATGGAGACGTTCTACGATGTGTCTTCCTGGCCGTTGCAACACGCTTACCGGCTTCCGCTGGCGCGCGCGTCCCGTCTCCAGGCGCGCGGGAGCCGGCTCACCGCCGAAACGCTTCCAGCCATCCCGACCTCTACGCTGGATGCGTCGTCTATGGCGTGGGTGATCGACTGGCAGCAGCACCGCGCACCGGCCGTGCTGGCCGCGCTTCTGGCGCAGGGCTACCGGGTGCAGGCCACCGAGACACCGCTGGAACTGACCGGCACAGAAAATATTCGGCGCTTCGGGCGGGGCAGCATCGTGATTCATCACGGCATCCAGCCGGACCACCTGCCGCCCGTAGAGGAAACGCTTGCGTCTCTCGGCGAGCGCTTCGACGTCACGATCGCCGGTATCGGCAGCGGACTGGCGCGCGAGGGTAGCGATCTCGGCAGTCCGTCGATTCCGGTACTGGAAGCACCCAAACCCATCCTGCTGACCGGCCCCGCGGTCAGCGCCTACGGCGCCGGCTACGTCTGGCACTGGTTCGATACGATTCTCGACCAGCCGCTGACCCGGATCGACGCCGGCAAGCTGCCGTCGGATCTCGACGACTACACCCATATCATCATGCCACCCGGCGACTGGGGCCGCCTCGGCGACGACTTCGCCGGGACGCTCAGCCGATTCGTCCGGCAGGGCGGCCAGCTGATTGCGCTGGGCGGCAGCGCCGAGTGGGTGGAATCGCTGGACCTGGACTGGTCGTTCGAAGACAAGACAGAAGCGGAGGGCGATGAAACCGCCGCGGCCGATGCCGGGCCGGCCGCCTATGCCGACTTCGAGACCGACTTTGCGCGCACGCTGATCGGCGGCAGTGCGCTGGCCATGACGCTGGATACCACCCATCCGCTGGGCTATGGCTATTCGGACGAGCAGGTCACCGTATTTCGCCAGGGCTCGCACCTGCTCCAGAGCACGAGCAATCGCTACGCGACGCCGGGGAGATATGCCGAGCCGCCGCTGGTCGCAGGTTACCTTTCGGGACCGGTATCGGAAGAACTCGCCGGGACCGCAGCGCTTGCAGCCGACCGTCACGGAGGCGGACTGGTGGTGCGAATCGCCGACGACTATCTTTTCAGGGGCTACTGGGCGGGCACCGAACGGCTGTTCGCCAACGCCCTGTTCTTCGGCCAGCTGGTCGACTCGACCCGGATGCCGGACTGAGCTGAACCGGATTGTTCATCATCGGTTCTACTGCGATGCCACCCGGCCCCGAATACGGGACGTCTCGCTACGCACGGGTGGTGCACAAACCGAACCGAAGATTAACGGAAACGTGAATTCTGATTCGGGGAAAACGCCGGGCACCGGGCATCCGGC
>DATGCS010000202.1:0-8368 GCA_035311685.1 Wenzhouxiangellaceae bacterium | reverse complement strand
CGACGGCGTGCCGACGGCGATGAACAGGATTTCGCCGTGGCGCGTCGTTTCGACCGCATCGGATGAAAACTGGAGTCGACCGGCGGCATGGTTTCGCTGCACCAGTCCCTCCAGGCCGGGCTCGAAGATCGGAATCTCGCCGCGATTGAGCGCATCGACCTTGTCCTGGTCGATGTCCATGCAGATGACGTGGTTGCCGACCTCCGCCAGGCAAGCCCCGGTGACCAGTCCCACGTAGCCCGTTCCGAAAATACTGATGCGCATGCCGTCCGTCCTTGCTTTAGGTCGAGATTACCGCAGATTTTCTAAGAATTACTGCGCTTGTGAAGCGCTGAATTAGCGTTGAACCAGGAAACGAGTGAAAATCGCAGTGAAGCGTAGCGAGCGGCTTCCTGGTGGTGGCCGCCGGCGCGCAGGAACCGCAGTGCACTGATCGGTGCATGAGGATTCCGAGCACCGCCGGACGCCGTCAGGGAGTCGCGCAGTAGCTTCACTGTGATTTTTGCAGGTCTTCGATCATCGCTTTCAAGAATCTCGCCGCTTCGCCGCCGGTGCAGACGCGGTGGTCGAAGGTCAGCGACAGCGGCAGCGTGCGATGGGCTTCCATGCCGCCGAGCACCGGCACTACTTCGTGGCGCAGCACCCCGGCGGCCACGATGGCCACGCACGGCGGGTTGATGATGGGCGTGGCGTAGCGACCGGCGAACACGCCGAAGTTGGACAACATGATGGTGTAGTCCTTGAGGTCTTCCGGCGGAATCGACCGGTTCTTGACGTTGTCGCGAAGACGGTTGATCTGGCCGCGCATCTGCTGGCGATCGGAGGAATGCACATCCTTCAGGCGCGCGACGAAAAGGCCCTCGGCGGTATCCACAGCCATCCCCACGTGCATGCCCTTGTGGATCATGCGCATGTTCTGCTCGTCGTCGTACCAGGCGTTCAGGCCCGGCTCCGACTGGGCGCCGGCCCAAAGCGAGCGCAGCAGACGCACGGTGATGTCCTCGCCCGGCTGCCAGCTGTGGATATCGGCGTCGTCCATGATCGTGGTCGCCACGACCCGGGCGTGGGATTCGCTCATGGCGCGCGCCATCGTCCGGCGCGTGCCGCGCATCGGTTCCCAGTCGCCGCTGGGGGGTTCTGCGGCGGGCGCCTTTTGCGTGCTCCCGGAGCGGTCATCATCGCCTTTCGGCGCCTCGGGCCTGGCCGGCTCTTGTGCCGATTTTCCGGCCGCTGGTTCACGCGTCGGGCCCTGTTCGGCGGCCTTGCGCACGTCCGAGGAGGTCACCACGCCTTCCGGGCCGGTGGCTTGGACCGAACCAAGATCGACCTTGAGTTTGCGCGCCAGCGCGCGAACGGCCGGGGTCACCTTGACGCCGCCGACGCTGGAATGGGTCTGCTTGACGACTTCGTCGGAGGTGGTCACGTTGCCGACCACGGTGCCGGTATCGGCCCGTTCTTCGCCGGTCTGGCCGGCGTCGTCATCGGCCGGTTCGACCGCCTGGGGCTCCAGCTTCTGCTCGGACGTCTGTTCGGACGCGTCCGGTTCGGCCGCCTGATCATCGCTGGGCTCATCGCCGGCACCTTCTCCGGTGTCGAAGTCGATCAGCGGCGCACCGGTCTTGATGACATCGCCGGCCTGGCCGTGGAGCCTGGCGACCTTGCCGGCGTAGGGCGAGGGCACCTCGACGACAGCCTTGGCCGTTTCCATCGAGACAATGGGATCGTCGACCTTGACCGTGTCGCCCTCGGCGACCAGCCATTCGACGATTTCGGCATCGGGCAGACCTTCACCCAGGTCGGGCAGATTGAACGTGTTCATTCGAACTCCAGGATTTCATTGGCAGCAGACACGATGCGTTCCGTGCTCGGCATGTAATTCATTTCGCTACGGTACAGCGGCATGACGGTGTCGTAGCCGGTCACGCGCTTGATCGGTGCCTTCAGGTGCCAGATGGCCTTCTCGGCCAGGCTGGCGGCAATCTCGCCGCCGACGCCGCAGTGCTTCGGCGCCTCGTGCACGATCACGCAGCGGCCGGTCTTCTCGACCGATTCGATGATGGTTTCCATGTCGATGGGCGCGACCGTCGCCACGTCGATCACCTCGGCGCTGACACCGTTCTTTTCCAGCTCCAGCGCCGCTTCCATGGTTTCCTTGACCATCGCGCCCCAGGTCACCAGCGTCACGTCGGTGCCGTCGCGCAGCACGAAGCAGACGTCGAGCGGCAGTTCCTCGCCATTGTCTTCCACTTCCTCGCGCTGCCAGCGGTAGATGCGCTTGGGTTCCAGGAACACCACCGGATCCGGATCGCGGATCGCTGCCAGCAGCAATCCGTAGGCGCGCGACGGCGACGACGGTATCACGGTGCGCACGCCGGGGAAATGCGCCCAGGTGGCTTCATTGCTGTCGGAATGATGCTCCGGGGCATGAATGCCGCCGCCCCAAGGGGCGCGGAATACCACCGGGCAGTTCATCCGGCCGCGGGTGCGATGACGCAGGCGTGCGGCATGATTGACGATGTGGTCGACCATCGGGTACATGAAGCCCTCGAACTGGGCTTCGGCCACCGGTTTCATGCCCTGCGAAGCCATGCCGACGCACATGCCGGCGATCATCACCTCGGCCAGCGGCGTATCCAGCACGCGCTCGTCGCCGAACTTCTGCTGCAGGCCGGCGGTGGCGCGGAACACCCCGCCGTTGACGCCCACGTCCTCGCCGAACACGACCACGGTCGGGTCGGCTTCCATCTCGTGCGCCAGCGCAAGCGTGACGGCTTCTACAAGTGTGATCTCGGCCATCAGTGGCTCCCTCCCCTGGCCGGAAAGCGGCGCGCGATTTCACGCTGCTCTTCCAGGTGGTGCGGCAGGTTCTTGAACATGTAGTTGAACATCGCATCAATCGGTTGCGGATCGTTGTTGATGCGGTCCTGGTATTCCTCGACCGCGCCGTTGACGCGTTCGGCGCAATCGGAAAGCAGTTCCTCTTCCTTGACCTGGTCCCAGTGACCCTGGTCGGTGAGGTAATTGCGAAGACGCAGCAGCGGCTCTTTCTTCCAGGCCGTGTCCACCTCGTTCTGCTCACGGTAGCGGCGCGCGTCGTCGGCGGTGGTGTGGTCGGACAGGCGGTAGGTGAGCATTTCGACCACTGACGCACCGCGTCCGTCGCGGGCCGCGGCAATCGCCTTGTCCATGGCCCATCTCGAAGCAATAAGATCGTTGCCGTCGACCTGGATCGACGGCAGTCCGCCGGCGATGCCCTTCTGCGCCAGCGTCCGGGCTGTGTTCTGCTTGGCCCGCGGTACGGAAATGGCCCACTGATTGTTGACGATGACCAGGACCAGCGGCAGTTTCCAGGCGCTTGCGGCATTGATGGCCTCGAGAAAGTCGCCCTTGGACGACCCGCCGTCGCCGACCACGCTGACCGCCACGCGCGGCTGGCCGTGCAGCTTGTAGGCCAGCGCCGCGCCAGCGGCATGCAGGCACTGGGTCGCGATGGGTACACACCAGGGGAAATCGTGCCTGGGCCCGGAGAAATCGTTGCCGCGCTCGTCGCCGCCCCAGTACATCAGAACGTCGGACATCTTGACGCCGCGAAAGAACTGCGCGGCGTACTCGCGGTACATCGGCGCGAAGCAGTCCTCTTCGCGCATCGCCGAGCCGATCGCGACGTGCGCCGCTTCATGCCCCAGGCAGGATGCGTAGGTGCCGAGCTTGCCGGTGCGTTGCAGCGCCACGGCTTTCTTGTCGAACACGCGGGTCAGCGTCATCAGCCGGTACAGGCTTTCGAGCTGTTTCGTGTCGCGCGCCAGCGCGGGAATCTGTACACCGTCGATCAGCCGGCCCTCTTCATCGAGGAACTGGAAAAAGTCGACTTTGAACGAGGCAATCGTTGCCGCCATGAGAAACCTCAGGATTGAGAAGGGTTTGTTATTTTTTCCGTTCGACCTTTGCCGGAACCCCGAGTCCAGGCGATGCGGACGAACGCAGCCAGCGCATCATTATAACCGGGTGCGAGAGGGTGGCGGAACCGACGCTCGCCAGAGACGACAGGGTTAAACTGCCGAGCAATTCAGAATTTGCAGGAATTGCAATGACCGAGCACTCTAATCGTCGCGACCTCGAGAAAGGCATCGAAACCGACCTGGGGGGGCGGCTCGACTACCAGGGCTATCTGGGCCTGGACCGGGTGCTTGACGCGCAGTATCCGCTGAGCGATCCGCCGCACCACGATGAGATGCTGTTCATCATCCAGCATCAGACCGCCGAACTCTGGTTCAAGCTGATCATCCACGAACTCAAGGCGGCCGTTGCGCATCTGGCGGCCGACGACGCCGCGCCGTGTCTGAAGATCCTGGCCCGCGTCAAGATGATTCAGCAGCAGTTGTTCGATCAGTGGGCGGTGCTGGAAACTCTCACGCCCAGCGAGTACATGCAGTTCCGCCACGTATTCGGGTCGGCCTCGGGCTTTCAGTCGTTCCAGTATCGCTGCGTCGAGTTTCTGCTCGGCAACAAGAATCGCGAGCTGACCCGCCTGTTCCGCCATCAGCCCGATGTCATGGCGCAGCTCGAAAGCGTGCTGGAGTCGCCTTCGGTCTACGATGAATTTCTGCGCTACTTGGCCCGGCAGGGACTGCCGGTGCCGGCCGAATGCACCGAGCGCGATTTTGCCGAGCCGCACGAATTTTGCTCGAAACTGGTTGACGTGCTGGTCGAGATCTACCGTGATACCGGGCGCTGGTGGACCGAGTATGCGCTGTGTGAGCGGCTGGTCGATGTCGAGGAATCATTCCAGCTGTGGCGCTATCGGCACCTGAAATCGGTCGAGCGCATCATCGGCCACAAGACCGGCACCGGTGGATCCAGCGGGGTCGGATTTCTGGAGAAGGCGCTTTCGCTGCGCTTCTTTCCCGAATTGATGGAAGTTCGCACGCGATTATGATGAGTTCGGGCCGCCTGCTGTCGGTAGTCTCTGTCGATTGCCACGCGCCTGTGCAATAATGCCTAAAGAGGGTATGAAAAACCCTGGATTTTCCATAAACAATATGGGGTAGAAAAATGAAATCTGTTTTGTCCGTTCCAGGCCGGCTTTTCGCGGCTTTAATAGTATCCATTTTTTCAATCGCGGCTTCGGCGCAGACCGTCGACGTGCCCGGCCTGGGCGAAGACGTGACCGTCTATACGGATGTCGACGGCATCCCGACGATCGCCGGCGAGACCGAAGCCGACGTGACGTTCGTCCAGGGCTACCTGCACGCCCGTGACCGCTTCTTCCAGATGGATTTCCTGCGCCGCGTGGCTTCGGGTACGCTGGGCGAGCTGCTCGGCAGCGGCGCCCTCGGCAACGACATCCAGCTTCGGACGCTCGGCCTGAGGCGCGCCGCGTTCGCCACCTGGGTCGCGCTGTCGCCTGAAGAAAAGGGCTGGGTCAAGGCCTACGCCGACGGCGTGAATACCTGGCTGCGCAACAACCCGTTGCCACCGGAATACGGCGCGATCGAACTCAGCGCAGCAGAGCCCTGGACCCCGGTCGACACGCTGGCCATCGGCAAACTGCTGGCCTTCCAGCTGTCGTTTGATTCCAGCGACGTCGACAACACCATCGACCTGCTGACCTACCAGGGCACCGGCGACGTGGCCGGATTCGACGGCACCGCGCTGTTTTTCGAAGATGTCAACCGCGTCGAGCCGGCCGATGAACGGGTCTCCATCCCGACTTTCTTCGGCGACATCGGCGTCATCGAAGTGCCTGGATCGCAGTCCACCCAGTCGGGTGGCAGCAAGCAGTCGACCCAGACGGTGTCGTATCCGGGTCCGGACCTCGACGCATCCGTGGTCGAGAGCCTGCGCGAGCACGTCGCCGCGCTGCGCGCCATCCCGGTCATCGGCGAATCGATCAGCGGCGACTTCGGCAAGGCCGGCAGCAACTGGTTCATCATCTCCGGCGAGCACACCGAAAGCGGCTACCCGATCCTGGCCAACGACCCGCACCTGGGCCTGGAAATGCCGTCGACCTTCACCAAGGAGAATCTGGTCATCCGCTCCGAGGGCGTTGCAGTCAGCGGCGTCGCGTTTGCCGGCACGCCGCTTGTCATTCAGGGCTGCAACCTGCGCATCTGCTGGGGGTCCACGGTCAACCCCACCGACGTGACCGACTATTACCAGGAGCAATTCCAGGTCAATAACTTCGGTCTGCCGACCCACACGGTTTTCAACGGCCAGCCCGAGCGCCTCAAGGTGGTATTCCAGTCCTACTTCGTCAATGCGATTGGAGACGGCGAGGCCGACAATATCTCCCGCGCCAACGTCGGCTTCGATGCCGGCGGCATCACATTCATCGTGCCGCGCCGAAACAACGGTCCGATCGTGCAGAACAACGGCGACGGCACCGGCGTGTCGGTGCAGTACACCGGCTGGGGCCCCACCTTCGAACTATCGACCTTCCGCGCCTGGGCGCGAGCCAACAATCTCGAGGAGTTCCAGGCCGGCCTGTCCGACTTCACCATCGGCGGGCAGAACTTCGGCTACGCCGACGTCGACGGCAACATCGCCTACTTCGCCACCGGCACGGTGCCGTTGCGCGCCGACCTGCAAAACAACACGGTCGACGGGGTGCCGCCTTTCCTGATCCGCAACGGCACCGGCGCACAGAACCACGAATGGCTGACGCTGGACGGCGAGCCCGAAGTGACCCGCGGCCTGCCTTACCAGGCACTGCCGCTGGAAGAAATGCCGCAGATCGTCAACCCGGCATCGGGCTACATCGCCAATGCCAACAACGACCCGGTGGGCGTGACGCTGGACAACAACGCGCTCAACCAGCTGCGTCCGGGCGGCAGCGGCATCTACTACCTGGCGCCGGGCTATGCGTCGCTGCGGATGGGCCGTATCGACAGGGAAATCCAGGACCTGATCGCGCGCGAAGCGCCGATCACCCCGACCGACATCAAGATTCTCCAGTCCAACAACCAGTTGCTGGATGCAGAACTGATGATGCCGTTCCTGCTCGAAGCGTTCGAAAACGCCACCGCAGAGGATGCCTGGCCCGGCCTGGCGCAGTTCGCCGCCGACCCGGCGATCCAGGAAGCCATCGGCCGCCTGGTCGACTGGGACTTCTCCACGCCTACCGGGATCCAGGAAGGCTTCGATCCGGGCGACAACCCGCTGGCGCTGCCGGCGCCGGACGAGGCCGAGATCGCCAACAGCGTCGCGGCGACCATTTACTCGACGTTCCGCGGTCAGGCGATTGCCAACACCATCGACGGCATTTTCAACGCCGTCCAGCTGGGCAACAACCGGCCGGGCAGCCGGGCGTCGGTCAGCGCGCTGCTGAACCTGCTCGAAAACTTCGAGCAGAACCAGGGCGTGGGCGCATCGGGATTGCCGTTCTTCAACGTCGACGGCGCACCCGATCCGGCTTCGGCGCGCGATACCATCCTGCTGGCCAGCCTGAAGGGCGCGCTGGATCTGCTGGCCAGCGACGAGTTTGCGCCGGCGTTTGCCAACTCCACCGATCAGAACGACTATCGCTGGGGCAAGCTGCACCGCATCGTGTTCGAGCACCCGTTGGGCCAAATACCATTCAATGTCCCGCGCGGATTCGGCCTCAACAATCTGAGTCCCGAACTGCCGGGCGTGTCGCGCTCGGGCGGCTACGAGGCGGTCGACGCCTCAAGCCATAGCGCCCGGTCCGATTCGGTCAACGAGTTCATGTTCGGCTCCGGTCCGGCGCGCCGCGTCGTGGCCCACATGACGCCGGCCCAGCCCGTGGTGGATGAAATCATCCCCGGCGGCCGCAGCGGCGTGGTCGTGAGTCCCTTCTATACCAATCAGCTGTTCTTCTGGCTGGTCAACGCCTACCTGCCGCTGGATATCGGCGAGAGCGATGCCTCGGGCAGCGCTGTACAGGTGACAACGTTCACCACGCCATAAATCGGCAGCAAAACCCGAGCCGCCTCCGCGCGGCGTCGAAAATGCCCGCCGCGAGCGGGCATTTTCATCTTATAATACCGGGCTACCCCGGGGTCTGGTCGCGGACCGCCGGATTTTTTGAAACCGAATACGGAAACTTCAACATGAGCAACACGACTTACGAAGTGCCGGCCAAACTGCGCGAAGACGTAGGGAAAGGTGCGAGCCGCCGCCTGCGCCGCCAGAAAAAAGTGCCGGCAGTTGTTTACGGTGAATCGCGCGATCCGGTCTCCCTGACCCTCGAGCACGATTTCATCCTGCATGCCGCGGACCAGGAATCGTTTCACGCATCCATTCTGGAACTGAAAGTAGATGACGGACGCAAGCAGAAGGTCATCCTGCGCGATCTGCAGCGCCATCCGTTCAAACCCACCATCATGCACGTCGACTTCCAGCGCATCAG
>DATGCS010000201.1:0-15758 GCA_035311685.1 Wenzhouxiangellaceae bacterium | reverse complement strand
GTTCGGGCGCGGCGGCAACCGGGGTCGCTTCCAGCCGGTTGCGGCCAACCTGGACACCCTGCTGATCGTGATCGCGCCGGAGCCGGCGCCCAGCGTGGATCTTCTCCATCGCTACGTAGCCGCCGCACACATTCACGGCATTCGACCGGTGGTAATCGTCAACAAGTCCGACATCGCTGTGCCCGACGAAGCGCCGTTCACGCACCTGGGCGACATGAACGTCAAGGTCTTCAATACCCGATGCGAGGGCGAATTGTCGCTGGACGGGCTCGAATCGCTGCTCCAGGGCGGCATACACCTGCTGGCCGGGCAGTCGGGCGTGGGCAAATCCTCTCTGGCCAACGCGTTGCTGCCCAACCTTTCGATTCAGACCGCTCGACTCTCCCGGTCAACCGGCAAGGGCCGGCACACGACCACAAGTGCACGCCTGCTGAGACTCCCCGTCGGCGGTTGGCTGGTAGATACGCCGGGTGTCTGGGAATACGGCCTGTGGCAGATGCCGGTCGTCGAACTCGAACGCGGGTTTCCGGAATTCGCCGCGGTGCCGGGAAGCTGCCGCTTCCGCAATTGCATGCACGACCACGAACCCGGATGTCGCATACGCGCCGCGGTGGCCGAAGGCGAAATACCCGAATCGCGCTACAAGGCCTGGCTGAGCCTTCTATCGGAGCAGAGGCGGCTGGGAAGCGCTTGAATGTTTTTCCGCGCGCAATCATCAAAAAATCAAAACAGCCCTGCTTTGCGTCCTGCGGCTTCGCGAGAGCTGGTTCGAACTTGTCGACTATCTCCTACCAGGGCAATTCCTCGCCGTTGGCGTGGTGGAAGCTGCCGGTGGTTTCCGGTGAAAGTTCGTCGATGCGCCGGATCAATCCGGACGCGGATTCGTCGGTGTCGACATGGCCGGTGTTGCCGGTCATGTCGGTCTTGACGTAGCCCGGATGCAGCAGGCCGACCGCTACGCCGCGTCCGGCCAGTTCCTGAGCCATCGACACGCCGGCCATGTTGACCGCCGCCTTGGACATTCTGTAACCGTAGTGGCCGCCGGAGTCGTTATCGGCGATCGAGCCCATGCGGCTGGTGATGATCGCGACCCTGGATCCCGTTCCCAACCGATCCACGAGCGCGCGCGTCACACGCAGAGGCGCCAGCGAATTGACCTCGAACTGCAGCCGATAGTCATCGAGCTGGTTTTCGATATCTTTGAAATCGGTTCGCCGCATCACGCCGGCGTTGTTGATCAGTACGTCGATGTCCACGTCCGAAAGACGGCGGGCCAGGTCGGCCAGCGACCTGCTGTCGGTGATTTCGATGCCTGATTCGACCCGGACGCCCAGTGCTTCGAGTTCGCTGGAGGGCTCGCGGCAAACAGCCACGACACTGTCGCCGCGGTCGCGGTATTGCCGGGTCAGTGCCAGACCTATGCCTCGGTTTGCGCCGGTGATCACGATATTGCTCATTTGAATCCTCGTATGAACTTCCGTCTGAATTATACGGTCCGCACATTCCGCGAGTCACTACCGGGTTGCCGGCCTTATCTTGCTCCGCTGTCGTCAACCAGCCACTGCCACGAATACCAGAAGAAATCGCCGCTACCGTCGTCAGCCGGCGCGGTGCAATTGATCTTGTTGCGTCCCGGAACCCCAACGCCCTGCACATCCACGCGGATGACGAAGGGCCCGTCGCCTTCCATGGATGCATCCAGTCTACGGCCGGTGGCGGCAAAGCAGTTGAGTTGCCCGGGCCGAAACCCGGACCGGCCTATCGTCAATTCAACAACCCGGAGATCGCCTTCTCGGCCGGCCGCCGTTTCGACCGCCGTCACCGGCAGCGGCCTGGAGCGAGCCGCCAATTCCAAGCGCTCCAGCGAGGCGAAACCTGTGGCCATCGGGAAGCGTGGAACGCTCAGCGGATCGCTCAGCGCGCCCACCGGGCCGGAGCGCTGGGCCAGCGCATATGCGTGTTCCTCATCGACGACCTCGGCGAGCGCTTCGGAATCTTCGCCGTACGGATAGGCGAACAGCATCGGCGCCCGCCCGATCTCGTCGGCAATTCTGGCGCGTGCCCTGGCGACATCTTCGGCAACCCGGCTCAGCCATTCGTTCCGTGATTCGCCTTCGCGCGGCCTGGACATGTGCCCGTGCGCAGCGCTGTGGTTTTCGATCGCCACGCCGGCCGCGTGAAGGGTCCTGAGTTGATCCCAATTCATGTACGGCGAACGTTGCGCATCGATCGCGTCGGTGTTGACGAACACGGTGTAAGGCCAGCCGCGTTCGGCAAGCCTGGGCCGGGCCTCGCTGAAAACGGATTCGTAGGCATCGTCGAAGGTGATCGCCACGACGTTCTCGGGCACGTCTTCGGTGCTGCGCAACACGGCGCCCAACAGTCGCTCCAGCGGCCAGACCCGGTAGCCGTGGTCATCGAGATAGTCCAGATGATCCGAAAACTGCGCAGGCATCACGCTGGTCGATGCCGGCGTATCGTCGCTGACATGGTGATACAGCAGGATGACGCCGTGCGACCCCTCCGCATTGGCGTCTTGGAGCGACAGGGCAAGCAGCAACGAGGAAATCACTCGCATGAAGCAGCGCATCAAAGCGTCTCCCGCACCCGGTCGATGATCGGCCGGTTGATTCGTATCACGGTCTTGATTTCTTCGACATATTCCTCCCGACGCTCTGAATAGCGCACCAGGCCGTCGGCCAGCGCCATGGCCGTCAACGGCTCGTTCTGGCGGCGCAGCCGCGCCCGAATTGCGCGCAGCGGCGCGTAGGCCGCATGCGTATTGAGATTGTGGATATAGCGCGCAACCGAATCCGGGACGCTGTCGAATGCTGCGACCTCGTGAGCGGCGTCGAGATTCCTGCGCGCCGGCACCAGGCCGCAACCGGGCTCATAGCACCAGTGGCCGAACAGGTTATTGCCCTCGGTCGCGAATCGCGATCTTCCCCAGCCGGATTCGGTGGCCGCCTGGACCAGCGCCAGTGACATCGGAACCGCGTCAACGCGCCGCTCCAGCACCTCGATCGCATTCATTCGCTCGTCTTCGGAAAGATCCGGGTGCCAGGTCACGCCGTATTCCTCGGCCAGACGGCCAAGCCAGCGCCGATCCATCCAGCCCGGCCGGTCTCCGGCGCGAATCCGCTCGGCCAGGTCGAGCAGCCTCGCGCGCTGCTCGAGCACACGCCGGTTTTGGGTTTCCACTATCGGCGCCAGGAATGCGAAGAAGGCCTGCTTGCGCTCGGAAACATCTTCGATGGCGGAAAAATCCGGCAGACGCTGCTGCGGCTCGGACACAAGAACGCCAAGCGCCGCCCCAACCCCGACGAGGACAATGGCGGCAACGGCAAACAGCCCTCTCCGGTCCGTGATGGATTTCGCGTGCGGTCGTGACGGTTGCGAATGTCGGTCCTCGGTCATTCGTCTTCGTGTCCTGTCGTTTCGGGTGAATTCGCCCCGAGAGCCCCTAGCGTGTCGGGATCGGGATAGCCGTCGGCCACGCGGTCGTTCGCCTGCTGCCACGCCCTGAGCGCGGCCCGGGTGGCCGGCCCCAGCATGCCGTCCGGCTCGCCCGGATCGAATCCGGCGCTCGCCAGCCCTTGCTGCAACGCCAGTATCTGCGCGCGGGACGCCGCGGTTTCAACCGCGGGCAGCGACGCCGTCAGTCTTCCACCACCGACAATGCGATCCGCCAGGCGACCGACAGCGATCGCGTAGGCCTGTGATCGATTCCATTTCATGATGACCTCGAAATTCGAATACACCAGGAATGCCGGACCGAGATGGCCCATCGGCACGATGACCGACGCCTTCATGTCGGCCGACGGGAGTTCCGTGCCGTCGGCGCGGCGAACGCCGAGCGCCCGCCAGCGCGCAAGCGGCGCCGAATGTGCCAGCCCCGTATCGACATAGGGAAACCCTGCGGGCAGCCGCACCTCGCGTCCCCAGCGCTCGCCGCGCCGCCAACCCAGTCGGGCCAGATAATTCGCCGCCGAGGTCAGCGCATCTGCCTCGCTGTTCCACAGATCGATACTGCCGTCACCGTCGCCGTCGACGGCGTGGGCCATATAGGCTGAAGGCATGAACTGGGTATGCCCCATGGCGCCCGCCCAGGAGCCACGCATTGTCGCGGGGTCCATTCCTTCCCGGGAAACCAGTTGCAGCGCGGTGATCAGTTCACTGGTGAAGAATTCGCTTCTTCTCGGATCACAGGCCAGCGTGGCAAGCGAATCCAGCGTCGGCATGCCGCCCAGGTATGAACCGAAGTTCGTCTCCATGCCCCAGAAAGAAACCAGGTAATGTCCCGGCACGCCGTACTCGCGCGTCAGGCGATCGAGCAGGCGACGATGTCGGGCCAGCAGTTCCCGTCCGCGGCCCACTCGCGCCTCGGTGACGCGAGCCCGAAGATAGGCCGAAAAGGACCGGCGGAATTCCGGCTGGGATCGATCGAGTTCGATTACCCGGGGCTGATGCCTGAGCGCGCCCAGCACATCGATCACGACCGGCTCCGGCACGGCCCGGCGGCGTGCGATCGACTGAAGGTTTTCGATACAGGCGCTGAAAGTCGCGCCTCCGTCGCTTGCGGAAGCGAACGACGACGAGCCAGGCAAAACACCGGTTGAAAGCAGCACGAAAAAGAAAAAACGATGCACGCAATATATCCTGTCGAGCGTTATTACAAACCGTCTGAACCCTCAGGCCGGCATAGGTTCCAGCCATCGGTTCTATCTTACCGGGTGCAGGCCGGACGGTCTTCATCTCGGGCAATCCGCCGGACAGCCGGTCGTGGAGAGCGCGCGTTACCATGCGTCTCTGTTTACCGACATCTGTTGACAATGGATATCTCACAGGCAATTGCCGCTGCGGCCGAAACAGCAAGAGCTTCGGCGGCGCGTGGTCGGGTCGCCGACTACATTCCGCAACTGGCTGAAGTCGACCCCGAGAGGTTCGGTCTGGCCGTCGTCGAACTCGACGGCACCGAACACATGGTCGGCGATGTCGATACGCCGTTTCCCATCCAGAGCATGTCCAAGGTGTTCGCTCTCGTGCTGGCCATGCAGAAGATCGGTGGCGAGCATGCGGTTCGTCGCGAGATCTGGGAGCGCGTGGGCCGCGAACCTTCGGGTGACCCGTTCAATTCCCTGGTCCAGCTCGAGCACGAATGCGGTATTCCGCGCAACCCCATGATCAACGCCGGCGCACTTGTCATCGACGATCTGTTGATCGAACACTGTGCCGACCCGGTCGCCAGCATCCTCGAACTCGTTCGGGATCTGACCGGAGAAAATATCGAACTGAACCCCGCCATCGCAGCGGCCGAAGACGAGTCCTCGCAGCGCAATCGTGCAATGGCCAGCCTGATGGCATCCTTCGACAATCTCGAAAACAGCGTCGACGAAGTGCTCGATGTCTATAACACGCAGTGTTCGCTGATGATGACCGCCCGCCAGATCGCCCGAAGCATGCGTTTTCTTGCCAACGACGGCATCGATCCGGCAAGCGGCAAGCAGATTCTTTCCGCTTCGCTGGCCAAGCGCGTGATGGCCGTAATGCTCACCTGCGGAACCTACGATGCGGCCGGCGAGTTCGCCTTCAGCGTCGGCCTCCCGTGCAAGAGTGGCGTTGCCGGCGGCATCATGGCCGCCGCGCCCGACCACTCAGGCATCTGCGCCTGGTCGCCGCCGCTCGATGAAGCAGGCAACTCGCTTGCCGGCCGGGTGGCCTTGCACGACCTGACCGACCGGCTGGAGCTCTCGATCTTTTGACCCGGCGTTGCGAACCACATTCACGCGCCGGTTCGTATACATTCGCGGTAGTCATGATGGGTATAACCATGCATAAGCTGTTGCCGATTCTGGCTGCATTGCTGCTGGCTTCGCCTTGGCTGCCGGCCCAGGCGCAGCGCAGCGGTGAAATCCAGCGCGACCATGTCGTTGTCGAACTGGTCAGCGAAGTCGAAGCGGTGCGGCCCGGCCAGCCGTTCAGGGTCGGGCTCTTGATCCGCCACGAACCCGACTGGCATACCTACTGGCGCAACCCGGGGGACTCGGGCCTGGAAACGCGCTTCAGCTGGACCCTGCCCGAAGGTTTCGAGGCCGGCGACATCCAGTGGCCGTACCCGGAGCGCCACGAAATCGAGCATCTGGTCAACTACGGCTATTCGGGTGAAATTCTGCTGCCGGTGGAAATTACACCGCCCGACGCGCTGTCCGATGAGCGGAAAGCAGGCATTTCACTGAAGGCGGACTGGCTGGTTTGCAAGATCGAATGCATCCCCGGTAGCGCCGAGTTGGCGCTGGAGCTGCCGGTGATCGATCCGGACGGCGATGCGAACCACCCCATTCCCGAATCCGGCTTCGCAGCGCGCTTCGCCCGCGCCGATACACGCCGGCCGGAATCGGTGGACTGGCAAGCCCGTTTCTCCACCGACGGTGGTCAAATGAGCGTGCAGGTTCAGGGCGCCGACCCGGTGGGAATCGAATCGTTGCAGTTCTTCCCGGCTCATGCCACGCTGGTGGAGCACGCCGCAGAGCCCTTTTTCGCGCTGGACGGCGACACGCTGCAGATCTCGCAGCCGTTGTCACCGTACTTCATCCGGCCGCCCGAGGCGCTGCAATTCCTGCTGGTCGAGCCGGACTCGGCCCGTGCCTGGGCACTGACCGCCCAGCCGGGAACGTTGCAAAGCGCCGGTCCGGTATCGGGTTCGATCGGCGCAGGCCATCCGCTATACCTTCTGCTCGCAATGGCGCTGGCCGGCGGCGTCCTGCTCAACCTGATGCCGTGCGTGTTTCCGGTGCTGTCGCTGAAGGCGATTAGCCTGGTCTCCAGCAGCCTGGAACACCCCCGCGGTCATGCGCTGGCCTACACCGCGGGCGTCATGCTGTCGTTCGCGGCGCTGGCCGGCCTTCTTCTTGCACTCCGGGCCGGCGGCGAAGCCATCGGCTGGGGTTTCCAGCTGCAGTCGCCCTGGTTCGTCGGCGTCCTGATCTACCTGCTGTTCGCCATGGGGCTTTCGCTTTCGGGCGTGTTCGAGTTCGGCACGCGCTGGATGGGCCTGGGGCAGCATCTTTCCGAAAGCGAAGGCCTGCGCGGATCGTTCTTCACCGGCGTCCTGGCCACGCTGGTCGCCAGCCCCTGCACCGCGCCATTCATGGGCACTGCACTTGGCCTGGCGGTGATGTTGCCGGCGCCTCAGGCAATGGGCGTGTTCCTGGCGCTCGGACTGGGGCTGGCGCTGCCGCTCGCCGCAATCGGCTTGTGGCCGCCGCTGGCGCGCATCCTGCCGCGTCCCGGTCCATGGATGGACACGTTCAAGCAGTTCATGGCGTTCCCGCTGTACCTCACCGTCGTCTGGCTCATCTGGGTGCTTGCACGCCAGACCGGGCCGGACGGCGTCGGCGCGCTGCTGGCCGGACTGGTGGCCCTGGCCTTCGCGCTCTGGCTGGGCGGACATCCTGCCATACGCCGGCGAACGGCGGCGGCAGCCCATGCGGCCACGGCGCTCGCACTGATCGTGGCGCTGGCGGCACTGGTGGCCGGCACCCGCCGGGACGGCGAAACCCCGATGGACGTGAATGCGCCATGGGAGCCTTTCAGCACCGCGCGCCTGGCCGAAATCAATGCGGACCCGGACATCGGGGCCTTCGTCAACATGACCGCGGACTGGTGCGTGACCTGCCTGGTCAACGAACGCGTGGCGCTGGATACCGAAACGGTGCGGCGCGCGATGCGCGAATCGGGCACGGTTTACCTGAAAGGCGACTGGACCCGGCGCGATCCGGCGATTACCCGCTACCTGCAGCGCTTCGGACGCAACGGCGTGCCACTATACGTCTTCTACCCGGCCGCAGATGCCGGAAACCCGGTAGTACTGCCGCAGATTCTTACACCAGCGACCGTTGCTTCGGCGCTGAACCGCAACTGACCACGTGAGTCCAGACCCAAGGAGAATACGATGCCGAGCAGAAAATTCACATTCCTCGCACTGCTTTCGATCACGGCCGCCCTGATGGCGTGTCATGCGGCCGCCGCGCCGAAGGTCGGCGAGCCGGCCCCACGGTTCGAGCTCACCGATACCGCCGGAAATACACACAGCCTGTCCGATTTCAAGGATCGCAAGGTCGTGCTGGAATGGACCAACCATGACTGCCCGTTCGTGCAGAAGCATTATTCATCGGGCAACATGCAGGACCAGCAGCGCCTGGCCACGGGCGAACACGACGCCGTCTGGTTGACCATCATCTCGTCCAAACCCGGCGCCCAGGGCCACGTTTCGCCCGAGCGCGCCGACGAACTGACCCGCACGCGCAACGCGGCCCCCACCGCAGTGCTGATCGACGAGTCCGGCGACGTCGGGCGCGCCTACGCCGCGCAGGTCACGCCGCACATGTACATCATCGACGAATCCGGCACGCTGGTCTACATGGGCGGGATCGACTCGAATCCGAGCGCCGACCCGGCCGATATTCCCTCCTCGACGCAATACGTCGTCACCGCGCTCGAAGATATGCAGGCCGGACACGCGGTAGCCGATCCGGTGACAAGACCCTACGGCTGTACGATCAAGTACTGAGCCCGCAGCCATGCAGCACCATGCACATGAATGCGTTACGGTTT
The DNA here is from genome assembly GCA_035311685.1 of Wenzhouxiangellaceae bacterium. Classification (GTDB taxonomy): domain Bacteria; phylum Pseudomonadota; class Gammaproteobacteria; order Xanthomonadales; family Wenzhouxiangellaceae. Next base: position 7,145 of record DATGCS010000201.1, on the reverse strand, counting down.
GTATTCACTCGAACGGAGCACGGTAATGAACAAATCGAAACAGGCACTTACCTCACCATTGTTCGCAGCGCTCGCCGAAATCAGCTTCGCGTCGGTCATGGTGACCCGTGCGGACGACGAGCACGGCGGATCAAGCATCGTTTTCGTCAACGATCAGTTTTCACGCCTGACCGGGTACTCGTCCGACGACGTAATCGGCGAGACGCCGGGCATCATGCAAGGCCCGAAAACCGAGCGCGATGTGCTTGATCGTCTGGAAGACGACATGGCCAATGATCGCGTCTTCCACGGCAAGACCGTCAATTATCGGAAAGGCGGCAGCGAATTTGAAATTGAATGGAAGGTGAAACGCGTAATTGATATCGACGGCGTCACCTACTACATTGCGGTTCAGCGCGAGGCTTGATGAGAAGGCGCAGCGCGGATGATCAGGCTTTTTTAGCCGTCGGGTCGTTCCGTCCCAGCTGATCGTGGCTTGAAACCCAGTCCAGGGACGATATCGCGGCGGCCAGCGAAATCTCGCCGGCCAGCACGGTCCCGGCCACGATTTCGGCGAGCTTGCGCACCTTGCCGATGCCGGCACAATCCATGATCTGCAGCCCTTCGTTCTGGGTCGGCAATCCGGTGCCGCCGCCGACGGTTGCGACGATCAGCGAGGGCAGCGTGATCGACATGTACAGATCCTTGTCTTCGGTCAGATCACCGTAGAGGATGCCGGTAGAGGATTCGGCAACATTGGCCACGTCCTGGCCGGTTGCGATGAACATCGCGGTAATCGCGTTGGCGGCGTGGCAGCCGTTGTTGTTGGCCCCCGACAGCATGCTGCCCACGTTGGCGACCTTGCCGTGCAGATACAGCTGTTCGGTATCGGCATCCATGATGTCGCGCAGCACATCGCGCTTGATCAGACACTCGGCCGTCACGCGCTTGCCGCGGCTGCGCATGGTGTTGATCATGGATGCTTTCTTGTCGGTCGCGAAATTGGCCTCGAGGAAAAAGTCCCGAATCTCGGCGCCGTCGAAGTTTTGCAGAATCCAGTTGCAGGCCGCGAAGGTCGCCTTGCCGACCATGTTCATGCCCGCCGCATCGCCGGTGGTGAAATTGAATCGCGTGAAGCAGAATTTGCTGGCCAGATAGTAGTCGACGTACTTGAGCTTGACGAACGGGTCCGACTCGGCGCACACGGCCTTGATTTCATCGAGGTGCTCGACGAGCCAGTCGGCGAACCGGCGGCCGGCAGATGCGTCGTCGAAGATGAATACCGGCGCACGCTGCATGTTGTCGCCGACCACCGCGCATTTGACACCGCCGCTTTCGTGGATCACCTTCATCCCGCGGTTGTAGGACGCCACCAGAGTGCCCTCGGTGGTCGCCAGCGGCACGTAGAATTCGCCCTGCGCATGCTCGCCATGCACCAGCAGCGGCCCGGCGATACCGATCGGCACCTGCGCGACCCCGATGAAATGCTCGATGTTGCCCTGCGCCCGGTGCGGGTCGAACGAATGACCGGTAACGTGTTGCAGTTCGACACCCGTCCTGTCGCGCACGAAGCCGCGGCGCGCGCGGATGATCTGTTCGCCGTAGTCGTCTTCGGGATCCCGCGGTACGGTGCCCGGGCCGTTTTGGGTGCTTCTAGGGCGATCCAGTATTGTAAATTCCAGCAGGCCGAAGGGCTCGACCTCGAAAGCCATCGCCAGCTCGTGCTCGCTATCGCTCAACGGTGCCATGGAGATGTCGAACGTCAGCAGGGTCCCCAGCGGGAAATCCACCGGCGAATCGGCGACCATCCGATCCAGGCGAACGGATTCGCCGCCGTCTATGGAGACCGTGATTTGCTCGACCGGCACGGACTCGCCGTTCAGGACGAGTGGCTTGACCCGTTTGAGTTTTGCCGGGCTGAGGCGATTCTTGACGGAGAATCGCACGCCCGAAGCAGTGTTGCGCAGACTGGAACGGTTATAGAGCTTCTTGAGAAGCGCCTTGGGAATGAACTGCATCGCCACCCTCCTGTACCGGGCATCCAGGACGTATCAGTCAATCATACTCACTGTTCAATCAGAGAGGTCAATGCGCCGGGAAATGGCCCATCTCGATCATGTGTGGTGCTTTTTATGCAGGAACCGGGCTGCGCGCTATGCGAGAGGCGCGCGCAGCCCCAGAGGCTACTCCTGCTCCTGCTCAGCCTCCATTTCCTCATCGATCCTGGCGAGGATCTCGGTGGCGTTTTCAGGCAGCTCGTGCACGATGCCGTAATGGCAGTCGATGCAGGTCTGTCCCCGCTGCTCGGCAGTGGAATGCCGGCGGGAGGCGAAGCGGTCCTGCGCTTCGAGATCCATGTTCTCGATGCTGTGGCAACTACGGCAGTACTGCGAATCGGTTTCCTTGTAATGCCGCCAGACCTTTTCCGCCCCGTGCGGACGATAGGCATCGTATTTTTCCTGGGTCGAAATCACGCCCTGCATTTCGGGAATGATGTCCTTGGATACGATGATCTTTTTGGTGACATAGGCGAACCAGTGATCCATCATTTTAGGCAGATGGCAATCCTTGCAGCCGGCCTGGACGCCGGCCTGGTTCTTGAAGTGGCTCGAGGCCTCGTATTCGGGCTTGATGAACTGTTCGTGCGAATGACACTGGTAGCAGAATTCGGTCTTGCTGGTCTGGTGCAGCGTGTAATTCATTGTCTGCAGAGCGGCTGCGCCCAGCACCACAGCCACGAAACCACCCAGCGGGATACCCAGCAGCCACTTGCTGTTCGGGCGTGACCAGAGACGTGCCCACCAACCTTTCCTGGAATCCGTCATCTTCTTGACCTTGTGTTCTGAATTAAATTTCAATCATTGCGTTGTGTGCAGAATATTCATCTGTCGGATGAATGGACATGACTCAGATCAAATTTCACTCCTCCACGAGTTCACGATGCACGCGCACGGCACCATTTCGCGGACAGATCGCATTTCCGCGCGCCTCGAATTGAGCGCGCGTGAACGCCGCGCCGAACAAAAGTATCAGCGACGAGTAATTGACCCAGAGCAGCAGCAGCGCCAGCGAGCCGGCCGCGCCGTAGGCTGACGCCGTTGCGGCATTCGCCAGGTAAATCGCGATCAGCGATCGACCCAGCGTGAACAGAATCGCGGTGACCAGGCCGCCGAGCAGAACATCGCGCAGTGAAAGCACCACGTCCGGCAGCACCTTGAACATCGCCGCGAACAGCAGCGTGACCACGGTCAGCGATACCGTGATTTCGACACCGACCATCGCCCAGCCGGGCACCGGCAGCCACTGATCGGCAAATACGATAAGCGCCCGCAGCGTCACGCTGAGCGCAAGCGAGACCAGCAGCACGAAACCGATCGCCAGCACCACCGTCAGCGACAACAGCCGCGCCTTGATGAACCGCCACAGACCGCCTTTGTTGGGCCGGGGGGCGACGTCCCAGATGGCGTTCAGCGACTGCTGCATCTGGGCAAAGACCGTGGTCGCGCCGAGCACGATCGCGGCCACGCCCGCAATCGTCGGCAGCCAGCCGGACTGATCGAGCTGTGAATTGAGCACGGCAGTCTCCACGGCGCCCGCGGCTTCCGGGCCGACGATGTCGCGCAACTGCTCGAGCAACTGGCCCTCGGCGGCTTTCGGACCGAGGATGACGCCGACCACGGCCACCGCGACGATCATCACCGGCGCAATCGAGAAGGCCGTGAAAAACGCCAGAGCCGCGGCATAGATGAATGCCTGGCTGTCGATCCAGTTACGCCCGGCCGCCGCCAGCACGTGCCCCCACCATAAGGCTTTTTCTTTCAGTTTCGAAATCATGCTCATCAGGGCATTGTAGAGGCCGGGCCGCATGACTTCTCGGTCGCGAGGTTCTTCCGATCGGGAGATTCCGCAAAAAGCGGAGGCGGCGATGTTAGACTCGATGCATATACGCAAGCGACCTAAGGTCCGGCCGGCCTGATCATCGGCCGGGTTTCTGCTGGTTCACCCGTATTCGTCGATCTCGCAGGAGGTTCGGCCATGAAAAATATCTTCGTAATGGGTCTCGACCCTTTCAACCTCGAACTGCTGAAAACCATCGGCGGCGGCGAGGAATACCGATTCCACACGCTGTTCGAAATGTCGGAAGTCGTGCACCCGGAAAGCGGAGAATTTCCGTCGCTGGACCAGCTGCGCGAGCGTGCCCGCGCCAGGTTCGCAGAAGTTCCGGGTGGCCCCGACGCCGTCATGGGCTATTGGGACTTCCCCACCAGCGTCTGCGTGCCCATGTTCGCCCGTGACGCCGGACTGCCCGGCCCCTCGCTGGAATCGGTCGCGCGTTGCGAGCACAAGTACTGGTCGAGGCTGGAGCAGAAAAAGGTGCTGGGCGACATGGTGCCGCAGTTTCAGGCCGTCGACCCTTTCGCCGACGATCCGGCGGCCCGGATCAGCATCGACTATCCGTTCTGGCTAAAGCCGATCAAGGCGCATTCGTCCTTTCTCGGCTTTCATATCGCGGGGCCCGAAGACCTGGAACGACACATTCCGGAAATTCGCGAAATGATCGGCGTCGTGGGGCGGCCGTTCAATGAATTCATGGCCCACGTCGAACAACCCGACGAGGTCGCCGCGGTCGACGGCTACCACTGCATCGCCGAAGGCATCATTTCCGGCGGCGTTCAGGCAACCGTCGAGGGCTATTCGCGGGAAAACGAGATCATCGTGTTCGGTACGGTGGACTCGATTCGCGCCGGCAAGCAGCATTCCTCCTTCTCGCGCTATCAATACCCGTCGAAGTTGCCGCACCGCGTCGAGGCGCGCATGATCAGGGCCGCGCGCACGATCATTCGCCATATCGACTACCACGGCGCGACCTTCAACATCGAATTCTTCTGGGATCACCGCGACGATTCGATCCGCCTGCTGGAAATCAATTCGCGGATTTCGAAGTCGCACTCGCCGCTTTTCCTGATGGTAGATGGTGCCACCAACCAGAAGAACGTGCTCGATCTGGCATTGGGCCGCCGGCCCGATTTCCCCCATCGCCGGGGAGACTACGCGCTGGCCGCCAAGTTCATGATGCGATTGTTCAAGGACGACCTCCAAGACGGCATCGTTGAACGCGTCCCGACCGCGGACGATATTGAAACGGTGCGGCAGGCATATCCCGATTTGCGCGTGCAATTGCTCGTCGACGAGGGTACGCAACTCAGCGAGCTTCAGTTCCAGGACAGCTACAGTTACGAAATCGCCGTAGTGTTTCTGGGCGCGGACGGACAGAAAGATCTGCTTGACCGGTTCAGTGACGTGGAAGAGCAGCTTCAGTTCGACATTCATCCAATCGAGAAGAAAGCAAATTGAGAACCGTTACCGACTTTCCGTTCGAGATTACCGAACAGGCCGATGTCCGGATCCCGATGCCCGACGGCGTGGAACTCTCGGCACGCATCTGGCGGCCGAAGGACGAGCGGCCCGTGCCCGCCATCGTCGAGTACATTCCGTACCGCAAGCGCTTCGGTTCCACGGCCCGCGACGAAATCATGCATCCCTGGCTCGCCGGGCACGGCTATGCCTGCGTGCGGGTGGACCTGCGCGGCAGCGGCGAGTCCGATGGCGTGCTCGAAGACGAATATCTGCAGCAGGAACTGGACGACGGCCGCCGGATCCTGACCTGGCTGGCCGAACAGCCCTGGTGCACCGGCGACGTCGGCATGATGGGCATCTCCTGGGGTGGGTTCAATGCGCTGCAGATCGCGGCCATGCAACCGCCGGAACTCAAGGCGATTGTCGCCGCCTGCGCGTCCGACGACCGTTACACCGACGATGTGCACCACATGGGTGGGTGCCTGCTGGGCGACAACATTTCCTGGGCTTCGGTGATGTTTGCCTACAACTCGATGCCGCCGGACCCGGCGCTGGTCGGCGACAAATGGCGCGAACAGTGGTTCGAGAGGCTCGAAGGCAGCGGGTTGTGGCTGGAAAAATGGCTGCGCCACCAGTACCGGGACGACTACTGGACGCACGGCTCGGTGTGCGAGGACTATTCGGCCATCAAGTGCCCGGTCTTTTCGGTCAGCGGCTGGGCGGATGGATATTCGAACGCCGTTTTCCGCTTGATGCGCAATCTGGACGTTCCGCGCAAGGGGCTCATCGGCCCGTGGAGCCACAAGTATCCCCACCAGGGCGTTCCCGGCCCCGCGATCAATTTCCTCCGGGAACTGCTGAACTGGTGGGATCACTGGCTCAAGGGCAAGGACACCGGCGTCGAAGACGAGCCCATGCTGCGCGTCTGGATGCAGGACAGCGTGCCGCCGACCACTTATTACAGCAAGCGGCCCGGACGCTGGGTGGCCGAGGACCGGTGGCCCAGCGCAAGAATCCGCGAACGCACCTATAACCTGTCGCGCTATCGGCTGGTCGATCCCGAACTGGATGCCGAACCCTTCCGGCACACGGTTCAATCGCCGCTTTCGGTAGGCCTGTTCGCCGGCAAATGGTGCTCGTATGCGGCCGGTCCGGACCTGGCCCACGACCAGCGGCAGGAAGACGGCGGCTCGCTGGTGTTCCAGAGCGAGCGGCTCGACGAGGGCTTCGAGATCATGGGCGCGCCGAGCGTCGATCTCGAAATTTCCACCGAACAGGAAATCGCCATGGTCGCCGTACGCCTCTCCGACGTGGCCCCCGACGACAAGGTCACGCGCGTGACGTACGGCCTGCTCAATCTCACCCACCGCTACGGCAGCGAGGAACCGCGCAAACTGGAACCGGGAAAACGCTACCGGGTGCGCGTCGAACTCAACGGCATCGCCCACATGTTCCCGAAAGGCCACAAGGTCCGCCTTTCGGTGTCCACTTCTTACTGGCCGCTGGCCTGGCCGCCGCCGAAACCGGTGCGGCTGAACGTTCATACCGAGGGCTGCTCGCTTTTTCTGCCGGAGCGCGAACCGCGCGATGCAGATGCCGAACTGCCCGATCTCGGCGAGCCCGAGGGTGCGCCGGGCGCAGACATCACGCTGCTCGATCCCGAGCACCACAACTGGCTGGTGCACCGCGATCTTGCGCTGGACGCCTCGGAACTGGAAGTCATCGATGATCGCGGCCGACACCGCCTCGACGATATCGACCTCGAAATCGAATGCAGCGCGGTGGAAAAGTATTCCTCGCTCGACGAC
>DATGCS010000200.1:0-9911 GCA_035311685.1 Wenzhouxiangellaceae bacterium | reverse complement strand
CTGTCCCGATCCACGTCGTGGTAGGTAACAGAAAGCGGACGGACCCGAAAGCTTCGATCGGTGATGAGGTTATAGATCGGATAGGCGAGCATCTCGAGGACGTAGTACTGCTCCCACCTGCTGCCGTTGTTGCAATGCGTCACCATCTTGATCGACTTGTTGCCCTCGAACAAGGTGCCTTCGGCATCATCCTTGTCGAATCTCAGCCTGATCGGCGGGAAACGGCATATTTCCTGCCGCGTCTTGCCACGACGCTCGACAGTCAACGCAATGCTCTCGCGCACGCCTGAATCGTTGACGTAGTGAAGCCTTGCCGGATAAGGCTCCTGGTTGTCGTCGTCCCGAACGATGTCCCGCCAGGGCGCGCTGATCGTCAGCTCAACTTCGTCGCCGGTTTCGAACAGCGCGACCGCGTCGCCGGCGTGCGCATCCGAGACGGCGAGCATGGCAACCAGGCATGCAGCGAGGATGACGCCGGCCGTTGCCGAGGCGCTGCCAGCGAGCGCTGAACGAGGCGGGTCAGGCGTCTGCATTGTCGGGTGCCGCAGCCTGTTGTTCAGCCTCCTTGCGCTTCTGCTTTTCGGCCTTTCGGCGGGCGACGAAGTCCGGCTCCAGGCCGTCGCCGAAACAGGATACATACAGCGTCGCATAGCTGAAAAATACCGTAAGAATCGCGGCCACCTCCAACGCGGCAACGCCGGCCGCTATGCCGGTACCGATCGCCACCAGGATGAACAGGGCATCGAAAGTATCCTGCAAGGCCCGTCTGAACTGGACCCCGGCAACGATGCCGGCAAGGCTGAACGCCAGGGCCAGGCTGTGCTGGACGATAAGCACGATTGCGGCAACCACGCCGGGCAGAATCAGCGTTGTCTCGTCGAGCGAGTGGTCGTGGATGCCGGATCGATGAATGCCCTTGTGCACCCACGACACGGGGAGCATCAGAAGCCAGGTGCCGATCAGCGTGATCATGAGCTGCCGGGCGTATCCAAGACTATCCAGGTTCTCGCCGGCTCGCAGAACGGTACTGATGATCTCTCCGTCCGATCGCACCGTTTCACGTTGTCCGGTGTCGATGCTGATTTCCCCGCCCGCGGCGAGATCACTCACGCCGCCGACAGGCAGCCAGTCGGCAAAGGAAGGAAAAATCGAGACCAGAGCCAGCAACAGCAAGCCAAGCGACAGGTGATAAAGCAGCAGCTTTCGAAGCAGCCTGAAGCCGGCGCGTCGCATGTCCGCTTCGGAAGACAAAAACGACGGATCAAGCCCTGAGTCGGTCTTTCCGCTGGATTCCTGCAAGTCTCTTTCCTCGAAGCGCAACTGCCGAGCTTGGTGAGCAGCCATCAATATTTTTATCATACGCCCGTAGCGGCCATCTCGGCAAGCAACGATGATCGAGCGACACGAGGCGCAAGGATTTTGAAATCCCTGTCAGGGATTTTTGCTCGGCCATGGTGGGTTGAAACGGCCGCTACGGCGCCAGGTAAGCCTCACCATTTTTCCTGACGAAGCAAGCGTTCTCGATGGTGTGAATCTCTTCAGGCGGATTCCCGCCGACGCTCAGCACATCGCCTTTGCATCGACGCTCAGCGTCAGCTGCGCTGCAATTCGGCCAGTAATTCGACGAATAGCGAGTCGTTCCGGATCGAGTCGTAGTAAGGCAGGAACGGTTCGATGAAGGGATGGGCCCAGCCGGGTTCCTCGAATGCCGAGCGTAGACATTCGATCGCGGCCGAAGCCGCCGCGGCCATGCCCAGTGCACGGCATGTGTGATGCCGCAAATTCAACCTTTGGGCCAGGTCGCGCACGGATCCGCGAAACCAGGTCCGCACCAGTCTTTCGGTCTCAGGGATGTTTCCGCGTGCGGCCGAGATATAGGCCCTGGCCAGGTAGACGTTGGGCTCGAATTCAATAAGTCCCTGCGCCCGATTCCGCGCCTGCCTCCTTTCAGGCTCCGCCGGCGCTTGAACCGGGAGCCGATCGGTGTGCGCATCACGGAAGTGGTCGGTAATGACCCCGGCGAGGTCGACATCGGGCACGTCGGACGATGTCCAGGCATCGCTTCCAGGTTCGGCCGTGCTGACCCTGCTCAAGAGTGCGGCCGCGCCGTCAAAGTCCCTGGCGGCAATATGCGCCTCCCAAAGCTCGAACGGATCGATCTCGACGCCATATTCGGTTTGCAGCATGACCAGGTCATCGAGCAGGCGACCGGGTTGCCCGTGCTCCCGCACCCGCAGGACTCTTTCAAGATAGGCCAGCCTGAAATTATCCAGCGACGCATTTTCGAATTCCTCGGCGGCTTCGTCGTAGCGATGAGTGAGCATCAGATACGTCACCAGCCGGCGTGTCCAATATGCGTTTCTGGGGTCCAGCGTACGGGCCTGCCGAAGCGTTTCGACCATGCCGGCGATATCGCCCTGGCGGCGCTGTATCCATGACTGCAGCTCCAGCACCTCCGGGTCGCTCGGCCTCAACGCCTGCGCCTGCCGGACCAGTTCGAAGGCGCGATCGTGGTCTTTCAGAATATAGTAGACATAATAGCTCTGTGCGATCAGGGCTTCGGAGGACTGCGGCGCAAGCGTCTGCACGCGCTCCAGAATGCCTTCCAGGCGCTGAATCGATTCCGTGTCCCGCCGTTGCATGTTGATATAGCTCAGCGAGCCGGCCAATTCCGCCCAGGCCCTGACGAAACCCGGATCCAGCGCCACGGCTCTTTCCAGCGCAGCAATATAGGCGGGGGCCGCCATGGTCTCTGATTGGCGCAGCTTCATCGCTTCATGGTACGCACGATATGCCGCCATGTTTTCGGTCGGGATGACTTCCAGCCGAACAGCGTCCTGCGGGGTCAGCGTGAAATGCATCGCCGAGGCAATCGAGCGCGCAATCTCGGACTGGATGTCGAAGATATTCGCCGGCGTCAGTTCCCGGTCGTACTGCTCGGCCCACAGGTGCACGTCCGAGACCGAATCGATCAGCTGGACATTGATCCGGATCTGGTCGCCGATCTGCTGCACGCCCCCCTCGAGGATGGCGTCTGCACCGAGTTGCCGGCCGATCTCCCGGATGTTCATCTCGCTGTCGCGATACTCGGACACCGAGGTGCGGGAAATCACCCGCAGCGACTGGAGCTGAGCCAGCTGGGTCAGCAGGTCGTCGTGCACGCCGTTGGCAAAGAATGCGCTTTCGCCGGCCAGTCCGTCGGAAATGAAAGGCAGCACCGCCACCATCGGGGTCTCGACGCGCTCCGCGCCAGGCGCCGGCGTAGCCGAGTCACCGCCGATGCGGAAGCTGCTGAAAAGCACCAGCGCCAGCACGACGGCAAGAGCACCGAGGATCCATTGCTTGAAGTCATTCGGCTGCCGGACATCCGGCCGCGTGTCCTGAACGGCCGTCGAATCCGCCGGCGGCGGAAAGTGGCTGATGAATCCCCGTCGCACGACCGTTTCGATACAGGCGTTCCTGTCGTCGGGCGACAGGATCTGGCGCAGGATCGAAATGCACCGGTTGACCGCGTGATCGGACACGATTCGGTCGTCCCAGACCGCGGTCATCAGTTCATCTCTGCTGATGAGCGTGTCCTGGTGCGCGAGAAAATAATCCAGCAGCCGGGCAACGCGTGGCTCCAGCCGAACCGTTTCGGCCCCGTCGAACAGGTCGCCGGTGTCGGGGTCGAAGCGCCATTGGCCGAAAGCGCGGACATTCGGCCCTGTGAGGTCGCCGGCATTCATGCTGCGATCCGTGCAGGGGCCGGAGCAAGCAGGCGGCGCAGGCGCGCATCGTTGATCAGCATATGCATCCGTAGATCGGCCCCGTTCGGAAGAATCAGCAACAAATCAGCAACAAATCAGGGTTTGATCAGGCGATCTGATGTGCCCCACATCACACTTTACCCCAATGCTGCCGCAGTCAGGGGCATCCAGCATCGCCCTGCGCGGATCGATACGTCACACATGCCGCGCCTGGCGTGAATCTTGGCAAAACCATCAAACCCGAGGTCCGAGAAAACATGAACCGACAACTGATATTTACAACGATTGCACTTGCCGCCTGGGCGCTGCCCACGCAGGCCGTCGAAGCGCGCGACAAGCCATTCGCCAACATCGTCCCGGCGCTGACCGGCGCCCCACCCGAAGGATTTGCGATAGGCAGGGCGTTCACGGCCTATACCGGATCGGTCGACGGGTCGATCTACAAGCTGAACCTGCGCACCGGCGAGGGTGAAATACTGGTTCCGGCCGAAGTTGAAGACTTCGACGTTTTCACGCAGTGCTTCAAGCTCGGCATGCGCGTCGATCGACGGAGCAACTACCTGTTTGCCGCCGGCTGCGCGGGTGGGAACGCGTACGTATTCGACGCCGAGACCGGCGAGGAGATAATGGAATATCAGCTCACTGACCCGTTTACGACCGTTATCAACGACCTGGCCATAACCCGGAAAGCGGTCTTCTTCACCGATTTCGGGCAACCGTTCCTGTACCGGCTTCCGCTGTCGCGCAACGGTAGATTGCCGGAAGGCGCCGACGCCGCGACCCCGCTGCCGCTGATCGGCAACTTTGCCGACGACGCTGCAGCCGACGGCTTCTCTCTGGCCAACGGCATCGTCGCCACGCCCAACGGCAAGACCCTGGTCGTCGGCAACTCGGCCAACGCGCAGATCTACCGGGTTGATCCGAAGACCGGCGATACCGACCGGATCGAGCTGGACACGCCGCTGACAGGCTTCATCGACGGCATCGTGCTGTACGGCAATATCCTGTTCATTCTGACCCCTTACGACGTCATCTTCCCCGAAAATGGCCCTCCGTTTGCCGATCCCAACAACCCGATCGACAGGATCCAGGTCGTGGCACTGGATGAAGACCAGCGCACCGGAACGCTGCTCGGCAACATTACCGACCCGGAAAACCTGGACGGCGTCGCGAGCGGGGCCATGTTCGGCGGCTCGCTTTACGTCAACAATGCTCGTTACCTCACGTTCCCCGGCCCCGATACGGAATACTGGATCACCCGCCTTGACGTAATGGACGTCCAACCCTAAACACCCCGGCGCGGGCCGGATAACTTGGAGTTCCAGCGAGGGCATCCTGCATGCACGACCGGCTCCGGCGACCGTGGGCGGAGCAGGTTGCGCAGCCTTTACCGAAACTCTAATTTTTCCGGCCCGCGCTACTTTCAAGACTCCTGTCATCCACACACAACCGAAGAAATAGTGATGAAAGCAGCACGCATTGAATGCAACGGTGCCTGCATTGAAAAGAACGGCACCGGCATGACGGACTTTATCGAGAAGAGAGAGCCGGCCAGGAATTCACCGGCATCTGCGGAACTCACGAGGATTACTTCTGGATCATCCCGACCGGACACTGTCTTGTGGGCCATGCGGCAATCAGCGGCATGGCCCACGAGCTTCAAAACCGCCGCGTCTCGTGCCAGAGATGCGCATTTACCCAGGTGGTTCATGCGCCGCCGTTTCGCGCATAGGCCGCAGGGGGTGGTCTCGAAACGTTCGCGGAAGCGACGCGTGAAGTGCGTGACGCTGGCGAAACCCACTGCCAGGCCCTGCGGACAGGCGGCTTTTCCCGCGTTGCATCATTCTTCCGATCTACATGGTTCTCGCTCCGAAATACACCAGCCTAAAGTGTGCTTCGGCCCGGACCGGGTTGGAATCCCTGCTTGTTGCCGATGCTTATCCGGGGGTTGCAGATTGCCGCATTAACGGTCTCGAAATCCGCGCTCGGTGTTGCTATACGATGGAAGTCGTGCAATTGCCCCCGGTATTCCCGGTACCCGGATCCCCAAGGACCGGGGCGATATTCTGCGATCCGGTTGCCGCATTGTCCTTGACGGCAGAATCGGAAAGCGTCTTGACGCGTTCCCGACAGTCCGTCCGTATCTTCTGCGCTTTAAACCGAGTGGATCTTGATGTCGTCTGAAACAGAACCGGGTCGCGCGCACCTGACCGGCGCCAATGCCGCTAAAGCCGATGTAGATCAACCCTGGGAAAAAGACAACCAGGCCTGGTGGGACTGGTACGTCTCTTTGGGTGACAACCAGATCGGTGCCACTGATCGAATCGATGTCGGCGCCGTCAATGCCATGCTGGACACTGAACTGAAAGATGCCGAAATCGCCGACGACGACGAGCTCGACATCGCCCTGGCCGAACCCTACCCGCTGACTCGGACGCAGCGAGATTCTTTTCGGGCCAACGGCCATATCAAGCTTTCCGGAGTGCTTTCGCGGCGCGCCGTCCGCCGGTTGCGGATCGAGATGCACCGATGCTTCGAGAATGAATTCGGAATCGATCCCGACCAGCGTGCCGCGGATCGTTTCCTGAGCGTCGAGATGTCCTGGCTGAATAATTCCCTCATCCGCCGTTACGTCCTGGCGCCGCGCATCGCCCGTCTCGCTGCCGAGCTTCTCGGGGTCGATGCGACCCGCCTCTATCACGATAATCTGCTGGCAAAGCAGCCCGGCTGCGGCCGCACGCCATGGCATTACGATCGCCATCATTTCCCGATCGCCACCGATGACATCGTCACGGCGTGGATCCCGGCCCAGACGATAATGCCTGCAATGGGTCCGCTGACCTTCGCCGGCCCCATGGCGGCCCACCGGCGGGTCGAAAACATCGAATTCGACAAGTTCGGAATCAGCTATGACCGGCGCATCGACGAGGTATTTCGAAAGCACTCGAACGAAATCCACATCGTGGAAGAGCCTTTTGCGATCGGCGAGGTCAGTTTCCACCACAACCTTTGCTTTCACAGCGCGCGGTCCAATCGAACCCGCTTCAGCCGCATGGCAATGGCCAACACCTATTTTGCCGATGGCGCGCGCGTCGTCGACCGGCCCACGATGGTTTCCGGCGACTGGCAAAAGTTCATGCCCGGCGTGGCACCAGGCGAAATCGCCGACAGCGAATACAACCCGGTTTGCTGGTCGCGCACGAAATGAACGCCGATCGGGTAACATGATGTGGATGTTCGCAAAAGCGCGCATTCCCTGTCGCCCTGAAAGCCATCCCCCCACAGCGTCAGCCGGCTGAACCCGGTTGTCGCGAGCAACGTCGTAAAACACGGCAAGGTAAACCATGGCTTCTTCCGCCGAAGACCTTCGCGATCGAATCGACGATCATTTCGACAAGCTTTCCTCGCTCGAGGAACTTGACGACGAGCGCTATCACGCCACTCATGAAACCTTCGAGGCCGGCAGCAACCAGCGTGAGCTGATCCTCGAATGGCTCGCAGCGCTCGTATCAAGTCTTTCACTCCCGACCGGGAGAAGTGCAGAAATGCTGAGCGTCGGCTGCGGTGGCGGTGTCATGGATAGACGCTTCGCTCAGGTGGTCGCCGATCACGCAGACGCAATCTCGCTTGCCGGCGTCGACCCAAACCCGGAACATACGCGAGCGTTCAAGCAGCAACTCTCCGGCGAAGGCTTCGACGTCGAAGTATTCACTGGCGGCTTCGAGGATTTCCGGTCGGAGCAGCAATACGACATCATCCACTTCATCCATTGCCTGTATTACTTCGAGCACATCGAGCCGGAACTGCGCAAGGCCGTCGATATGCTTAGCGCCAACGGTGCCCTGGTCGTGCTGCAAGCGCCCAACGAAGCGCTCAATCATCTTGCTGATCGTGTCTGGAAGAAGCAGTTCGACCAATCGGCCTGGTACAGCGACGACGTCGTCTCCGCGCTCAAGGGAATGGATATCGACCTGCAGGTAGAAAGAATCGATGCCGAAGTCGATGTGACGGATTGCTTCTACAGTAACAGCGAAACCGGTACGGACATGCTCGACTTCATCGTTCAAGCCGAAACGCGCAAGCTCTCGAGTGCTTTCCAGGCATCGCTTCTTGAAAGCCTGCGCTCGATCTGCCGACAGCAGGGCGACCGGCTCCTTTGCAAGCATCCAGTCGACGCAATCGTGGCCCGCAAGCGCAACGAGCCGGCCTGACCGGACACCAGGAAACCGTTCACTTCCAGCCGCCTGTTTGAAATGGATACCAGCACCGGCAGGGGTCGTCCGCATCGTCGGCGACACCGGCAAACGGATTCTGGCCATCGCCGGGTTCGGTGAGGATCTGATTGCCGTCACAGCGGACCTCAACACCGGCGTGATCACCACTTTGGCTTCGCTGCCGGATTTTGCCAACGGCCTGGCATCCGGCAAGGCACCGCCAGCGCAAGTGCCGTAGCAGGAGGTGGCTGTCCGCGTTATTCCCTGCGGTTATTCATCGCACGTCGCAGGGTCCCTTATCGCGTATCCGGGCAGTCCATCCGGCAATCGATTCGATCGCCGAGTGATCATTACTCGAAACTGTCGCTCTGGATCAGATCGTCGGGACCATAATCCGGACGCTGATCGACGCCCTGGACCACGCCTATCGGCTGATAGTTGTAGTAGAAAGGGAATACCGTGCCCAGCGCGTTGTTGCCCTGCCGACGGATCAGCACTTCAGACAGGATCCGGCGGAAGTCGGTGGTCGAGCGAACGTCGGCGTTCTGGAACAACTGAGACGGCGACATGCCCGGCCACTGGCCGTGGAACCGGCCGCCGTTGACGTTGCCGCCCAGCAGCATCATCGGGTTGCCGGAGCCGTGATCGGTGCCGTTATCGTTGTTGTTGAACGCACGCCGGCCGAACTCGCTGTGGAGGACGACGGTAACCTTGGAACGTCGATCCGTAGAATCGTCGGCCCCGCCTGCCATGTCGGTCCAGAAGGCGTTGAGTGCACGCGCCACGATGTCGAAGCGCTCGTAGAACCGACCCGAGGAGTTGTTGACGCCACTCGGCACCGATCCCTGGTCGACATGATCGTCCCAACCGCCAACATCGATCTGACCAATGCGCAGGTCCACGCCGGCCTTGATCAGCCGCGACAACGTGATCAACTTGTCGCTGAACGTTTCCGGTCGACCATCGTTGCGCACCGGGTAGAGGTTGTTGAGGGCGTTGGCGTTGTAGTCGTTGTTGCTCTGCGCGCCGAAGATCGGCTCGAGCTGATTCAGCGCGTTGAATGCCTGCTCGCCGGCCACGCCGGCGGACGAGCTGTCCAGCGCGTAAATATCCTCCAGCGCCTGTTCCACTTCTTCCTCGAGATTGCTTTCGTTGAAATCGAACCGGTCCGGAAAGCGCAGCGTTACGGCGGAGGGCTCGCGCAGCAACGAGAACGTCACCTGGTTTTCGGTGACCACCACCGGCATCAGCATTTGCGGCGGCAGATTCCCGGCGGACGCCAGATGGCGGGTCAACCAGCCGTCCGAAGTCAGTCGGGTGCCGGGAATCGTTTCGTTGTCGTTGACGCCGACCACGGCGCCCGGCGTGCCCAGCTCGATCAGGCGCTGGGCTTCGAAATGGCTGCGGTTTACGATGGGCAGGCCGGTGGCGTGGACAATGGCGAAGTCGCCTTCGTTCCACAAGTCGATCAGCGGCGCGCCGGCGGCGTTGATGCCGAAGCCGTCGGCCAGCGGCAGCATCGTGCCGGTCGGCAGGCGCACGCTGGTGCTGGGGCGCAGGTTTTCGTAAAAACCGCGGTCGGGATGACCGCTGCCGGGCGCGTACACGCTCAGCCCGTCGATCCCGCCGCGCAGGAAGATGTAAATCAGGATTTCATCGTTGAACGATCCGCGTCCGATAGCAAAGCTCAGCCGGGGCGACATCGTCGTCAGCGCGCCGGCGGCTACCCCGCCCAGGAATCCCCGTCGTGTCGTCGTTACCATGGTCAGGCGCTCCTATCGAATCATCAGGTCAGGCAGCAGCGCAAGCTGCAGCACAAGGCCCCGCAACACGCGCTGGTAGGCGCTGTTGCTGCCGGTATCGCCCGTATTCACACCGAGCGGCGCGTCCGGCCCGGCGGCCTGTCCATGTGTTTGCACGAAATCCAGCATCACCGCACGTTTGCCGG
>DATGCS010000199.1:0-9744 GCA_035311685.1 Wenzhouxiangellaceae bacterium | reverse complement strand
TCGGGTGGGCGCGCCGTCTCCAAAGGGCATGCTTGTGATCGGCACCCGGATTTCGGCGCTGAAAGAGTCGGCCGCGCTGTCGATCTTCAGCGACGCCTGGTCGCCGTAGGCAAGTTCCAGCCGCTGTCGAATGTTGTCCAGCGCCATCCGGTTGCCGCGCCCACCGGCGGAAGGCGCGGACTTTTCTTCCGCCCCCGGCCACGGGTTTTCCACGCGCACGAACCAGGCACCTTTCCCCCGGCTCCCGGCCGTTATTTCCAGGCGCCCGCCCTCCGGCAATCTTGCGATGCCGTGCACGACCGCATTTTCAACCAGCGGCTGCACCAATAGCGCAGGGATATTCTGATCAATCGGCAGGCTGCCATCGACTCGCCAGTCGATTCGAAGCCGCTCGCCCAGGCGTTGTGATTCGATCCTGAGATAGCCACGCACCAGTTCCAGCTCTTCGCCCAGGGTGTGCTCGGCGTTCGTACGCAGCCCGGTACGCAGCAGGTCGGCCAGATCAAGCACCGACTGTTCGGCCTCGTCAGGGTGGCTTCTGACCAGGCTGGCGATCGTGTTGAGCGTGTTGAACAGGAAATGCGGACGGATACGCGCCTGCAGGGCTTCGAGTCTCGCCCCGGCCTCGGCGCGAACCTGCATTCGCCACTGGCGGTGCAGGACCAGGTAGCGGACGAACACCAGCGACGCGATCAGCGAAATCAGCAGATTGCGCCAAACCCACCCGCCGCTTCCGAGTTCTGAATCCAGGCCGCCATAAGGAAGAAAATATCGAGCGGCCAGCCAGGAGAATCCGATCACGAGAAGCTGGATGACCAGGAATATTGCGGCAAACGCGGCGGCGGCCGGCAAGCGGATGAGGAAACCGCGACATGCGCACAGCAACAGACAGGACGCGAGCACGATGCTTTCCACCATCAGTGCGGTGAGGCCGAGCGCATTCCAGAAAGCATCAAAACCGGGTCGTGCCGCGAGCGCGAGCAGAAAGGAAAGCAGCAGTCCGAGCAGCACCAGCAGAAACACCGCTCTCGGCTGGCAGAAATCGGGCAGGTCGGCAGAGCTGTTCGGTGAGTTGGTTTTCAAATGGTTTGAGCGCGGCCGCCGGGTGGAGCACCAAGCCTACGCGCAAAACTCTACCAGCTCAAGCGTTAGCCGGATTCAACGACTTGCGGAAATTTCGAAGTTGGGACGGGACGGAAAACCGTACGGACGGCTGCCGCGCATTGCGCATTCATGACACCGAAAAATCGCCCAGATCCATGATCGACCATAAACGGTAAACCGGTCAAATCACCAGCATTTTTCGATATCAGCGTCAGCAGTGCCGCCGTTAGCACCCTTTTGGCCGGTATGAGTCAATGTGAAGCTGGTGCATTCGGTATCGTCGGCTTGGCTCCCTTGCGGCGCGGCCGTGAGTGTAAAGGTGGTTGGAGCGCTTGCGACCGTTACTTGGTACTTGTCGTTCTCCGACATCTCGGTCGCTCCGTTTGACAGTGGGCAATTTCCATCGTTGTATGCGCTGAAGCGCGTGAAGCACCGTTCCAGCGTTTGCGCTGCGCCAAACAGTGCCGCTTTGGCGTCGGCGCGCCCCGATTTGAGGACCCACTGGTTGTAGCTCGGAATCGCGATACCCATGATGATGGCCAGGATTGCGATGGCGATCATCAGTTCGATAAGGGTGAATCCACTTGCTCGGCGACGCAGTTTCATCAAGCTGGCCAGTCTGCTCCTCATTGAGGTCTCCAAATGGCGATGATTTTGGCTAATCGGTCATTATCGGATTCGGTGCCGTCCGTAACTATCATCACTTCTGTCCCCGGACGGAGTTCGGCAATTGAAACCTCGCGCTGATCGGCTTCGCGTGGAAGAGCGAAGAGCGAACGGTCGCCGTCGAATAGTTCGAACTCCTGCCCGTTGATCACGATCCGGCCCTGGGTAGAGTCAACCTTTTCGACCACGACCAGCTCGGGTGGCCCGGCAAGCAAGTCCTCTTGAGGGACTGACTGGCTGACTGCCAGATTTACAGCGATCAAAAGCGTGACCGCAACCATTGCTTCGGTGATGCGCTTCATATTGATTTCCTTTTTGACATCAATTGTAGGTTCGCTGACGCCATGCCTGCCGGCCGTCGCAAATCGGGCCGATAGCCAGCGGCTGTCCGGTTGCCGGGTTCAGTGTCATGACCTGGCGGCACCAGCCGCTGATGACGCCGACGGATGTGCCGTCAGGCAGATCGGCCGGGTCGGGCGGAACGAACGGATTCGAAGAATCGTCGGTCGGATCGTTGGTCGGCGGTTCACCAATGACGATCGGCGGGACGATCGGAGCGCCGATTCCAATCTCGACGACACCGCAATTTTGGCAGGATGGAAGCTCGCCGCCGCCAGTGAAGGCATTGACCAGATAGAGACGTTGAACGCCGCCTGGTGCGCAGGGATCATCCTCGGGTTCGAAGGTCGTGAACACCACGCGTCCCAGAACCACAACCGGCCGCGCCAGTGCACGCTCGCCGGTTGGTGAAGCATTCGGCGACAGATCAATGACCCACCCGTCGTCGCCCTGGTCGCCGATGATCTCGCGTTCACCGCCGCCGAGGTTGTTGATCTCCGGCTCGCCCAGGTCAGGATTGTTCAGCGCGTCCTCGCGATCGATGATTGCGTATAGCCGTTCCATTTCCTGGCTGCTGGTCAACCGATCCTGGGGCTCGATCAGCTTGCCGGTGCCGAAGTAGACGAATACGCCGCCCGAGGCCCTCAGCGCCAATTCCGGCGCGGAGGTGATCGGCCGGTTGTCCGGGTCGGTGAATAGCCCGTTTCCGTATTTCACTGAGGCTGATCCGCTGTCGTCGAAGTCGACTCGCCAGATCGTGCCCTGAAGGTCACCGGCGTAAATCCGGCGAGTGAACAGCCGGGTTTCCGGGTCCAGCAGCGGAGCGACGCCGGAAAGTCCGTTACTGTCACTGGACGTTTCAAGCACGATCTTGTCTCGTAAATTGCCGCTGAACAGGTCGACAACGTACAGTACTGCGTCGTTGTCGTCGCTGTTGTAGCCGTTGCCGAAAATCGCCACCCAATCATTGTCGCCAAGCCGAGTGATTATCGGCTCACCGAATGTGAAACCGATATCGTCGTCATCGTCCGAGTTCATCTCCCACAAAATTTCGGGGCTATTGGCGTCCGTGACATCGATTGCATAAACACCACGTCCGCCCGCGCCGAGTGTGCCGACCAGCACACGCTTCCAGCTGCCGTCATGCGCATCGCGCACGACCTGTTGGCCGTCGACGAAAAATTGATGGGCATAGGGATCCTTCGTCAGCTCGCCAAGCTTCGAAAATACGGCACGCGGCACGAAACCGAACAATTCATCGCCGTTATCGGCATTGAAAGCGTGCAGCATGCCGTCGTTGGCACCAAGGTAGACGGCATCGGTCTTCGACTCCTTCGACTCGACAAAGCTGAAATAGCTGCTGCCACCGCCCTGGCCGGCCGAAAGATTGGCCCAGCCTTCGTTGCTTTGGCCGACGAATACCGGGCGGCTGTTGACGATGTCGCCGAGGATGTTGTCACGGTCGCGAAAGCCGGTGATGTCCTCGCCGCGCACATAGCGGATGATCTTATTCGCGCGCGAGACGTCGCTATCAATCAGGCTTTTGTGTGGGCCGCTCAAGCCGGTATCGAAGTCCACGCCCCCGCTCCCGTCCATTTCCGAGGTGTAGATATCACGAAAGTTGGGATCGCGTGAATTCAGATCCGGCGAAGCTGTCCAGTCGGTGGAACCATTGAGCACGTCGATCGCCTTGACCTCGCCCGACCAGTCTTCGCTGTCGAACTCCGCAGCAAAGGCCACTGAATCCTGTGTCAGCCGTGTAGTTGAAACGGAGAGCCCGGTCGTCGCCGCGGTCCGCGCGACGATTTCCAGAAGCAGATCGCCGAGCTGCGTGGCAAAGGTTTCAGGATCGGCAGCGGAGAAGAAACCACCGCGACCATTGACGCCGAAATGAAGGAGATCATCAATCTTGCCCGGGTTGGTCCCAGGGTTACCCCAGGGAATCGGCGTTCCATTTTCGACTGCGTTGAAAGCATCGACTGGATCTACCGTGCCAGAAACGCCAAGGCCAATGCCAAAACTGGTCAAGTGTTGCCAGAATGCCGGATCCTCCGCCGTTGTCGAAACCCGATTTTCCAGATCGGTTCGAAGGTCGCGCTTCCAATAGTGCATGGCAACGTCAGCCAATGTGTTCGACCGGCCGTCTGCGAACGGATTGCCTGCGGTATAGGTAAAACTCTGCGGGCCGGCGCCCACATCGGGACCGGTGATCGTCGGACCTGCCGTGCCGTCCGAGTTGCCGATGCCGGGGTTGCCACCATTCCAGAATCCGTCGGACATCAGGATCTGGAAGCTCTGGCGACAGGCCAGATCATCGCCGCCATTCACGCCCGGGGTGGTCGACCACGGCCCGCGCGCATCGCTGCGTTCGAAATATTCGCCAACCGCTTCTGCGGCAGTGCGGAGGGGTGTCCCAAAGTTGTTTATCACGCGGCCGTAGAGCTGATTGTAAAATGTTCCTCGGCCAGCGGCATCGAATTGTCGTACGCCCGAGATGAGTGCGCGATTGCTGAATACACCATCGACGTTATTGCCGCCCTGGTTGATAGCCGCAAACCCCACCCGTGCCTGGTCCGGCATCTGGGTAAAGGCGCGCCCAATCGCACCCCATGAAGTAAGTACGCGCGAGCGGTGATAAGTGAACCAGTTGGCGAAGTTCTGTTTCTCTTCTTCGATCGTGCGCGTGGTGGGTCCAGGCCAGTTGAACTGTGCGAGGGGCACCATTGGTGCATCTGCCGGTGTGGCAGTGAACGCCTGGTCTTCCCGGATCTGGTACTTGGTGTAGTTATTGGGAGAATTGATGTCGCCGGAACCGTCGTACATGTAAAACGTAATCGGCCAGAATTCATTGTTGCTGCCGGTGTCGTTCGGTCCGCCCCCACTCCAGTTGCCCCAGGTGTTGAGCGAATCCAGGTCTAGCGCCCCGTTACCCGGCCGTCTTGGGTTACGCAACGCGCTGTCGGGGTTTGCAACCGGAAACAGACTGCCGTCCGGATTGCTCCAGGGCTGGTAATCGAATTCGGGGTTATAAAACACGCCGTTGATCTGCGGATTTCGCGTTCGAAGATTGAGGTTGTAATTGTCCCGGAAACGAGGGATATTCCGGCCGTATGTGACCCCGCCGTATGGATTGTTGGCCTGGGGCATGAGATAGGCAAAGAAAACAGGGTCCGGCATGATCTCCCACTGCATCGACCCCGAATCGTCGAGCGTGAACATCACGTTCGGTTCGACATTGGTGGCGACGAACAGTGGGCTGTCGGCGATGTTCAGGTCGGCCGCGCGCGCATTCGGCGGCGCGCCCGCCAGCAGTCCGATCAGCGCGATGCCGACGACGAGTTGAAATTTTTGCGACAGGTTGGTCATGATATTTTCCGTCTCGGAAGCCTTGTTGGATTCGTTTACCAGCTGAAGATGCTCTGTACGATTTCTTCGCCGACGCCTGCCGGACCTTGAGCCCGCGCGACGACGATGTGGACGTTGTCGAACTCGGTGGTGGGCACGGCGCCGGCGCCAACCAGAGGCGAGCACGAGGACCCGAACGGCAGGCCGCCGGAGCCTATACCGCCCGTTGCCTTGTAGACAGCAAACTCAAATCCGGAATCCGGGGCGGTCTGCCAGGGCAGATCGCCGGGATCCGCGTCGGAAAGCGTACAGTTGTTGCGATCGATTACAAGCGTGGACATGGCCTCCGACCAGGTCGGGACGGTGCCCAAAGCACTGCCGCCGGTGCCGTCGACGAACGCCTGTACTTCGGCCTCGATCTCGCGCAGCGTCGCTTCGGCTTCCTGGAACGCTTCGTTGGTCTCGCGAACGTTACCGGCCATGCGCTCCTGCATGATCCCGACATTGGCCGCACTGATGCCGATCAGGGTCAGAATGATCAGGAACATCAGGCTGATGAACAACGCGGCGCCTTGCTGGCGACAGGCATTGCTGTAACGAGAATATTTGGCGGTCTTCATGATCTGTTCTCCAGCGGATCCGGGTTGGCGTCAGTCGACCAGCAGGCGGTTGCGCAATGCCACCGTTGTCGAAAATGGTTGCCGTATGCGGCCATCGCCGGGTGCGGTGATATTGCTGCCGCCCAGGTTCAGCGTGATATCGGTGTTGTCTGTATCCGCGGTTTCAGTGGATCGAATACTCAGCGCCAGGCGTAGCGCGATCACCTGTGGCCAACCATTGGGCGGAATGTTGCTGGCTGTCAGCCAGTCATTGATGCTCTGACCATCGCCGTTGGGCGCGGCGCGGCTGAAGCCGTAGAGTATCTGCATGCTTTCGGCGCCCTCGATGATTTCTTCGGCCTGGGCGGCGCTGGTGCCACGGCTCATGTTCCAGCGATACAGACCGGGTTGGCCGGTTGTCGCGTTGAGGCCGATGTAATAGGCGACCTGTTCAACCGTGAAGGTCTGCATTGCGTCGCCATAGGAAGTCGACCAATCGATGGAGTTGTTGTTACCCGGACCCGGATTAGAGCAACTTCCGGTACCGGCCGAAAGCGCGCTTGCACTGGCGTTGGAGCGATTCTGGAACAAATCGGCCGTCGAGCAATCAGTGACCAGAATGATCGAATCTTCCGGCAGGCCATTTGGCCCCGTGATAGTGATCGACGCCGCAGTGGTCTGGTTCGGCGGTGGTCCGGGATCGGCGGTGAAGTCGTCAACCACATTGAGACGTCGCACCACCAAGACGTCGGAGCCCGGCACGACAAGCCCGCTTAGTTGACTGGGCAGTGCGGTGCTGTTGGCCTCGGAATCCCAGTCGCCGGCACTGGCCGTGCCCGGGTCGAGATCGGTCGGCAAAGTAAAGCCGTCGCCTAGCCCGGTGCCACTGTATTCCCAACCAACAACGGCCAGGTCAGGGTCGAAAAAATCATCCGAACCACCCGCACAGCCGGTATTGAGGTGATTGGTAATCGGTATCTGTCCGGCGCAGAAGCCCAGCGTACCGGCCTCGCGGAGCTGTATCTTGAGAATTTCCAGCGCGAATCTGCCGTTTTCCTGCACTCGCGCGACGGCATCGTTGGTGCGAAACGTCACCTTGCTGGAATTGAATAGCTGAATCATGCCGGCGGTCAGCAAAAGACCCAGCGTGATTGCAACCATCAGTTCGATCAGGCTGAAACCGTTTGAGGTGGGCGGCGAGGTAATGGATTGACTCGGGGTATCGCTCATGGTGTCAGATTCTCGTCGTGATTTCGAAATCGGCGTCGCTTGCATTCTCGCGGTCATCCCGCCAGGTGACGGTGACCGTAATCTGCATATTGCTGACGCTGACCGCCACGCTGCCACCCGGCAGTAGTTGGGTGACGCGTGTGTTCCAGAGATCCGCGTTCGGCACATTGCCGCTGGTTTCCACGATGGACCGATTCGCGCGTGCGTGGTCGGCAACCTCATAGGCGAAGTTGGTCGCCTGGGTACGCAGCAGCGAAACCTGGCCGGCTTGGAGCGAAAAGCTCTGCAGTGCAGCCAGGCCAAGCAGGCCGACCGAAAGCACGATCAGCGTGATGAGGATTTCGATCAAGGTCACGCCGCGCTGTTGGGCGGGCCGGCCAGGGCGGATAAATACGGGCTTTGAATTCAATATAATCATATGTTCTTGATTCTCACGTGGGACAGTCAACGCGCTGGCTTGCAACTCGTCCGGTACCTTCGACCAGAATCCGGCGTGCGCTGTCACTGGTACAGCCGCTCAGCATCATCTCGATCTGCTGTTCGGCAGCTGCAGTTGAAAACCCGTTCGGCTGGAAACCGACAGTGCTGCTGGCCGGTGTGAACTGAAACGCGGTATCCGAAGGCGACCAGACCCGAAGGACTTCCTCGTCCGGTCCCGGGTCTGCGACTGCGATCCATCCTTGATTCCAATTTCCGCCACAGGTTGCACCATCGCCACTTGAACAGACCTGAACTTGAACACCGCGCTTCAACGCCTCGGATCGCGCGAATTGGAAAGAGGCAACCATCTCATTCGCCTCCGACGCCAGCCGGTTATTGGCGATGAACTGCGTGAAGGAGGGCACGGCCAGCGTGGTCAGGATGGCCAGCACGGCGATGCCGATCAGCAGTTCCATCATCGTGAAGCCCGCCTGCACGGTACGCCGGCGAATCGGCGAAAGTCGGGTTGAGTTGGTCATCCACGTACCTGGAATGGATTGCGATGAGCCGAGCATAGCGAAGCGCGTCGATAAATCCAGCGATCCCGGACGAGCGGTAGATTTTCGATGCTGGACGGTCGATTGCATGGCCGGGCCGGGTGAATCCCTTCTGGTCCGGTACGCTCGACGCCTACGGTATAATCCGCGCCTGATTCGAAAACGGTCTCTTCGCCGTTTACGACAGATTCCCCGGCCACAATGGATTCAAGGAACTCAAGCGTGAGTGAGCAAGACGACAAGATTTTCATGAAACGTTTCAGCCTCGTCATTGCCGGGCTGGCGGTGGTTGCCGTGCTGATCATTTTTTTCGCGATCGAGATGAATGAGCAGCTCGCCGGCAGTGACAATCCGATGCAGGATGTCGCCAAGGTCGACCGCATCGAGCCGGTGTTCGGCGTCTATGCCGGCGATACCGGCCGGGCGGCCGCGCAGGCCGCGGCTGAAGAAGCGGCCGGCAGCCAGCAGCAACAGGTCGCGTTCGACGGCAGCACCGACGGCGAAATGATCTACAACAACGTCTGCCAGGCCTGCCACATGGCCGGTGCTGCAGGCGCCCCGCAGCTGGTCGCCGACCAGTGGACCGATCGCCTGCCGCAAGGCGAGGATACGCTTGTCCAGCACGCGATCGACGGTATCGGCGCGATGCCGGCCAAGGGCGGACGCTCCGATCTGACGGATGAACAGGTGCGGGCTTCGGTCGAGTACATGCTGGCGCAGATCGAGGATTGACCGCCGGTTCGACTCGTCGCTGAGACGCATCCGGCTCCTTAGTCCCGATCCCTCGATCCGAATCTTCGACAAGCGGCATTCGGGATCAGGCGTTTTCGGGAAATTTATCGAGAAAATCGGCGGCGCGTTGCTGCAGCCACGGAAACAGCGCGAAGAACGCACGCTCGATATCCGGTTCCAACCGGTCGAGCAGCTTGGTGCCGTCGGCCAGCGGGCCCGCGCGACCGTGCCTATCGGCCAGCCGGGCGAAGATCGCGTCGAGCATCTCGCGCTCGTCGTAACGGGTCCAAAGCCCTGCGCGACGCGCCCAGACGGAAAATCGCAGCAGCCGCGGCGGCAGTTCGCTTTTGCGTGCCGCCAGCAAATGGTCTATTTCACGCCCGAATGTCTCGAGCGGAACAGACTGGTAGTCGTTCCAGTGCCGAACGAGCATGGCGTCGAACAGCACATCGATAATCACCCCGCTGTAGCGACGCCAATAAGGCCCGGTTTCCGCCCGGAGACCGACGACTGCAGGGTGATTGTCAGACCAGACGTCGATCCGGCGGTGCAGTCGCACCCCGCGGGCCACGCCCGGCGAAAGGGCATTGACGGCCGCGATCCCCTTGATATGATCGCCCAGGAACGCGCCCAGGCGGTCGTCCGGGTCGGGGCCGGCAAGCACGACGTGGGCGAGGTGGTTCACGCAATTTTCCCGGGTATCTGGAGCGCCAACAGTAGCAGGATTTGCGGCCTGTCCTGTTGGGTTATCA
>DATGCS010000198.1:0-4238 GCA_035311685.1 Wenzhouxiangellaceae bacterium | reverse complement strand
CACTTTTGGTGATAGCAACCTGGCAACAAGCTTTTTGCTTCCAAATGCCCAATGGCCATTCTTCAGTTGTGCAGAAGCGATTTCTGGCGACCCATGGTACGGAGAGCCTTTCAAGAGAACCTGGTCCTGATGTCCAGCTTTTCTTGAGTTGTCAGAAGTCACAGCCATCGGCCTGTAAAAGCGTGCCGACAGCAATAAAAATCAGAGGCCACTTTCGACGCGGCTGCTCTGCTTCGGTTGCCGTCGACGGCGCCTTCTGCGCGGTGCCAGAAGGCCGCTCGACGCGCTCGCCTGTATTTGGAAATTGCGTGGTCAAGTCGTGCCCCTTTGTCCCATAGTCTGCCCTGATTCGAGTCTAGCCGCGGATCGGGGTCTCTTGCAAGGGGCGGTTGTTGTGCGGTTCGACGGATAGGTGTAGTGAGGTTAGGTCTTGTTTCTTGCATTTACTCGGGCCGCTACCATGCAATTTTGATGGTAGACGCCAAGAACCGTTGCTGCCGGGTGCCGGCGACGGGTGAATCAGGCGCCTCGAAGTCTCCAGACCGCCAGCAAGCCCAATGACAACACCAGGATCAGGAGGCTTGCATCCGACTGCGCCTCGCCAGGCGTGACTTTATCGAGGTGTTGGTGGCGTGTAGACTACCGTCATGAAACAGCGTGTGGGATTTTGCACGTCATCAGATGGCGTTCGGATCGCGCTTGCCCAGTCCGGCCAGGGCCCGCCACTGGTTCGGGTGGCGAACTGGTTCACGCATCTCGACCTCGACCGGCAGAGTGCCGTGTGGCGGCACTGGTTCGACTTCATGTCCGACGGTCGCACCCTCATTCGCTATGATCCGCGCGGCTCCGGGCTGTCCGATCGCAATGTCGACGATTTTTCGATGGACCGCTGCATCGACGACCTCGACGCGGTGGTCGAATGCGCCGGCCTGACGCGCTTTCCGCTGATCGGCCTGTGCCAGGGCGGTGCCGTGGCCGCAGCTTATGCTGCCAGGCACCCCGACAGGATCAGCCGCCTCGTTCTCTATGACAGCTACCCGTTCGGTGCCTATGCCGAGGGTGCGCCCGACAGCTTGGGTCGAGAAGCGCGCGCCCTGGCCGGGATGATCGAGGTGGGCTGGGGTAAGAGGAGCGGCGCCTTCCGCGAGGTCTTCGCCAACCTTCTCATGCCCGAGGCCGGGAAGGACGCCCTCCAATGGATTGGCGAGATGCAACGGCGCAGCGCCTCGGCGCGCAATGCGCGGCTGATGTGGGGCGCTTTCAACACCTTCGACATCCGTGACATTGCAGCCGACATTGCGGCGCCGACCCTCGTCTTTCACGGTCGCCGCGACGCAATGGTCCCGTTCGAGGCCGGCCGCCAACTGGCATCGCTGATACCGGATGCGCGGTTCGTGCCTCTGGAGACCAGCAACCATATCCTTCTCCCGAACGAAGATGCATGGGAGACGTTCTGCCGCGAGGTCGACGATTTTCTCGAACCCGAGGCCGTCGCCGCCCGGGCCAGCCACGCCGCGCTCGATACGCTGACCCCGCGCGAGACGGAGGTACTGAGCGGCGTCGCGCGCGGTCTCGGCAACCGCGAAATGGCGGACCTGCTGAGAATCTCCGAGAAGACGGTGCGCAATCACGTCACCACGATCTTCTCCAAACTCGGTGTCGCGAGCCGGGCAAAAGCGATCGTGGCGGCCCGCGACGCCGGTCTCGGCCGCGACTGACGAGACCGGGACCAATGTCCCGATATCGACGGATCAGCCCTGGAAAAAACCAACGCGCCAGGACCGGCGCCTCATGCGCCACGATGTTCGCTGTGCCATGCTTGCTTCATCGAATCTCCGGAGGAGCGATGCGCCTCGGCGCATGACGATATTCTTCCCCCGGCGATAAGCATTTTCAAAGGAGACACCCAAGCACTTTCACGGAGACTCCCATGACACATGCAGCTGAAACTCTCGACACCCATATTCGCAGTCACAACGCAACCCCGTCCGCCACGTGGTCCAGCGCCGGCGGCGCCTATGACGAGATCAGCCGCGGCATTCTCGATGCCATCGAACACTGCACGAATCGTCTGGCACCGCCCCGGGGCGGGAGCGTTCTCGACCTGGCCACGGGCACCGGCTGGGCCGCGCGGCGTCTCGCCGAGCGCGGGTTCCGTGTGACGGGGGTGGATTTCGCGCCCGACATGCTGGCCGTGGCCAGAGAATTGGCCGGCGCGCACGACCTCGACATCGCGTTCGATCTGGGCGACGCGGAGGCGCTGCCCTACCCGGATGCCTCCTTCCACGCGGTCATGTCGAGCTTCGGGATCATGTTCGTCCAGCGGCCCGAGGATGCCGCCGCCGAGATCGCGCGCGTCTGCAAGCCCGGCGGGCGTATCGCGCTTGCCACCTGGACGCCCGATGGCAACGTCTTCGAGATGTTCTCGATCATGAAGAGCTATATGCCGAAACCCACGGGGACACCGCCCCCGTCGCCCTTCGAGTGGGGCACCCGGGAGCGCCTGGCGACACTCCTCGGCGACCAGGTCGACCTCGGTTTCGAGCAGGGCACGTCGTTCTACCGGGAACCCGACGGCGAGGCCGCCTGGCAGACGTTCGTCGAGGGCTACGGCCCCCTGCGCACCCTCGCCGGCAAGCTGGACGAAACGAATCGCCGGGCGCTCGAGCGCGACTTCGTCGCGTTTCACGACGGCTTCGCGACCGATCTGGGCATCTGCGTGCCGCGCGACTACCTGGTCGCCGCGGGAACCCGGCGCTGACCTCGTTATCCTGGTCTTGCGGCCCACTACCCGAATGCCCGGGCCCGGGCCGCGACCGGGACTGAAGAAACCTGGAGTCACTCATCAGCCCAACTCTGTCGGAACAGGGTGGAGGCTGTTCTGGCTTGCAGGCGAATCCGTCCAAGGCCCTGGATGCGGCGATCGTTTTGATTGTCTTGGTATGATCGAGTCAGTCCGACACGCTCCCAGGAGATGGCTCCATGCCCAGCCTGAAATCCGCCATGGCGTTGTTGTCGCTGTTCATTTTCGCAAGCGCGGCCCAGGCCGCACCCGGCGGACTGCTGTTGATCGGCGATAGCTGGGCCGACCAGCAGTTCAATGACCAGTCCCATTCCATGGTATTCGCCGCCCTCGGTTTCGGCCAGGTCCAGGTGTTTGGTGCAGCCACCGTCGAATCCGGCTCGACCGCGGCCGAGTGGGCCGCGCCGGACCGGCTGGCGATCATCGACCAGACGCTGACCGATCCGGCCATCGAGATCGTCCAGCTCAGCGTCGGCGGCAACGACTTTCTCGACGCCTGGAACGCCGACCTGGACCCGCCCGATCAGGCCGCGCTGTTCGCCACTATCCGTGCCGACGTCGAGACCATTGTCGAGTTCATTCTCGCCAGCCGGCCGGATGTGGAAGTACTGTTGAGCTTCTACGACTACCCCAACTTCGTCGACACCCTGGGCGGCATCATCGGCGGGCTGTTCTGCGCGCCCCTGTGGAACAGCATGGAGCAGCCAACGCCGCTGGAGCTCAACACGGCAGCGATCGCGCTGGAGCAGTCCCTCCTGGACATGGCGGAGCACCCGAGGGTTTTTCACGTCAGCCATTTCGGCCAGATGCAGTCGCTGTTCGGCTTTCCCGGAATGGGCATCGAGCCCGGCGACCTGCAGCCACCCGGAGACCCGGCCATGCCCAGCCCGGTCGCGGCCCTGCGTTTCGATGGCGCTGATTGTTTTCACCTGAGCGCCGAGGGTTACGATCAACTGGTGATCAACCAGTTCGAAGGCTACTTCGAAACCCGCTTCGACGTGATCTTCCGGAGTGCCTTCCAGTAAACCCCATGCGCGGGCGCCGGATGGCCGGCGGCCGGGAAGTTGGAGTCAGGTCGTGCAACGTGCATCGCCACCGGTTGTAGCGGGAAGGTCAACTAAAAGGCGCGGGTGGAGCCGTCAAGGCCCGCACCCGCGCCGGGCGCGGGAAAGTTGATGTTTACAACTGAATCCGCAGACCGCCGATGAACGTGCGGTCCAGGTTGGGACGGGCGCCGCGCGGCTGGCGGCCGGCGATGCCGTCTTCGTTGTTGAGGTTTTTGGCCAGACCGAATATCTGGATTCGCGGCGTCAGGTCGTATTGCACCGATGCGTCGACGGTGGTCAGCGAATCGGTTTGCTCGAACGGCCCGCACGAGGCGAATGCGCAGACTTCGTCGATGTAGTTCACGCTGAGATAGCCGGCCCAGCGTTGC
>DATGCS010000197.1:0-2145 GCA_035311685.1 Wenzhouxiangellaceae bacterium | reverse complement strand
AAAAACCGCCCCGCTGGTTGGCCATAAGGCGGGGGCAGCATCCCCGAGGCCGCGAAGTCGACACGTTAACCATCTTTCCCCTTCCCGGGACCGCATATACTCTTGGCTGGAACCCCGACCGGGCCCAGGGCATGTCCAACGACAACTACACGATGTACGGAGCGGAGTTCTCGCTCTACTCGGGCAAGCTCCGAAGCTACCTGCGCAAGAAGGCCATCCCGTTCAGCGAGAAATCGCCGTCGGTGCTCACTTACAGGCGCTTCATCGAGCCGCGTACCGGCGTCCGGTTCATCCCGGTGCTGCACACCCCCGAAGACGAGGTATTGCAGGACACTACCGCCATCATCGATGCGCTGGAGCCGCGCTTTCCCGAGCACGGCGTTTATCCCACCGGCCCAGCCCAGCGACTTGCCGCGCTTCTGCTGGAACTCTACGGCGACGAATGGCTGCTGATACCGGCCATGCACTACCGCTGGAATTTCCCGGACGTCAATCAGCCGTTCATCTTCGAGGAATTCGGCGGCATGGCCTTCCCCTGGTTTCCGAAGTTCGTCCGGCGCGCGCTGGGGCGCAAGATCGGGGGTAGATTCAAGGCATTCGTGCCGCGTCTTGGCATCACCGAGAGCACGATACCCGCGGTAGAGAAATCCTTCGAAGGCGTGCTGGCCGAACTGGATGCGCATTTCGGTCAACACGATTTCCTGTTCGGCGGGCGTCCGTCGATTGGTGATTTCGGCCTGATCGGCCCGATGTACGCTCACCTGTACCGCGACCCCTACCCCGGCAAGCTGATGCGCGAAACCGCCCCCAACGTAGCGGCCTGGGTGGAGCGCATGCAGTCGCCGGACCCCGCCGACGGCCATTTCCTGGCCGACGACCGGATTCCCGCCACTCTGTGGCCAGTGCTCGAGCGGATGGCGCGCGAGCAGGTGCCGGTGCTTGTCGATACCGAGTGGAAGCTCGGGAAGTGGCGCCGGGACCATTCCGGCAAGACCAAAGTGCCGGGAGTGCTTGAAGTGCCGCGGGCGCTGGGCGAACACACCTTCGAGATCGAAGGCACGGTCGGCAAGCGCATGGTGCTGCCGCATTCCCTGTGGCGCTGGCAGCGGCCGCGCGACTATTACCACGCGCTCGCCACACGATCGCGCGGTCCGGCCAGCGAGCTCGCCCAGCGGCTGGGACTGCGCGTGGCGCTTAGCGCAAGGCCCAAAGTGCGGCTCACGCGCCGCGACAACCGTTTCATCACTGAAACTTGATAAGATTCTTTGCGGTCTACATATCTGCGTAACGAGAATCGTTTCGCAGAAGCCGACGAAACGTTTGGCGTCCATTTTCACTTCGAGGTAAATGCATGAACGACAGAATCAGAACCGCAAGTATCGAGCGCACCGGAACAGGCGCGCGCGAAATCGACGACGAGGCTCGCCGAGTCCTGCGCAATACCTGGAACCTGCTGGCACTGACCCTGCTGTTTTCGGCCGGCACCGCACTGATGTCCATGGCCAACAACTGGCCGCATCCGGGGCTGGCGATCACCCTGATCGGCTATTTCGGCCTTCTGTTCCTGACCATGTACCTGCGCAATTCTGCCTGGGGTCTGCTCAGCGTGTTCGCGTTGACCGGGTTCATGGGTCTTACCATCGGGCCGATCATCAGCATGTACCTGCAGACCTTCAGCAATGGCCACGAACTGGTCATCTCGGCTCTGGGCGCGACCGGCGTGACCTTCTTCGCTCTGTCGGCCTTCGCCGTGACCACCAAGAAAGATTTCAGCTTCATGGGTTCGTTCCTGTTCGCCGGCATCCTGGTCGCCTTCCTGGCCGGCCTGGCTGCGGCGTTCTTCAACCTGAGTGCGCTCGGCCTGGTGGTCTCGGCCATGTTCTCGATCCTGATGTGCGGGCTGATCGTGTACCAGACCCAGCAGATCGTGCAGGGCGGCGAGCGCAACTACATCATGGCCACGGTCACGCTGTTCGTGTCGATCTACAATCTGTTCATGAGTTTGTTGCATCTGATGGGCTTCTTCTTCGGCGAAGAGTGAATCGGCGCCTGGAGACACCTCCTACGAAAGACTGCACCAGGTCGCGTAGGAGCGGTCTCCAGGCCGCGATCAAGGTTCAGCATCCACGTCGAACACCGGCCAGG
>DATGCS010000196.1:0-3601 GCA_035311685.1 Wenzhouxiangellaceae bacterium | reverse complement strand
TCCTGATTGAGCACGCCGCTGTAGCCGCCGTCGTTCATGGTCTGCCACAGCGATGCGATGGCCTTGGGGAAGTGCTCGGGCGTGTCCTTGAGCTTTTCCAAAAGCGCCGTGAATTCGCCGCGCGGCAGCAGGTCGACGTCCTCGCAGAACATCGTGAACAGGCAGCGCTTGGTGAAATGCGCCACGCGCTCGACGTCGTAGCCGTCTTTTTCCAGCGCTCGCGCGAGTTGCGCCAGCGTCTTGCTGAGTTCGCGCGTGACGCGCGCCGAGCGCTTGGCCGGGTCGAGCGAATCGGGCTCGGTCCAGATGCCGATCAGCCGCTGCCGGATGTCCTCGTCGCGCAGGTCCTCGAGATGAATGCGGTGCGACCGGGGATCGGGGAACGGCACGTAGGTTGCGCCACTTCGGGAAAACTCGGCGTAGACCTCGATGGTCTTGCCGACGTCGCAGGTCAGCAGGAACGGCGGGCGGCCTTCGTCGGCGGGCAGGGCGCGGATGTAGGTGTCGGCCTGGGCGGCGGCGCGCAGCATGGCCTTGTCCCAGCGGCTGGATTCGTGCTTTTCGCCGACGCGCTTGGCTTCCAATACAAAATGGCCGCGCTTGTATAAATCGATATAACCGCGCGAGACATTGCCGTCCGGGTGATTGATATCGACCCGGCGCTCGAAGACGTAGGCGTCTTCGTGGTCGTTTTCGCCGGCAGGCTCCGGGCCGGGCAGGTGGAGCAAGCGGCAGAGCTCGGTCAGAAAAAGCTGGTAGTTGGCGCGCTCCTTGCCGCCGGTGTCGCGCCAGCGGTCGATGAAGGCTTCGACCGCCTCGTCTTCCGCAGGGTTGCGGGATTCATCCATGCGCCGATTCCCCTCAGTGCTGTGTTGAAGCCTACCAGCAATCCAAGGGGCGGGGGAAGGGCGCGTCGGGGGTGTGATATCGCGAACTTCGTGGTTGGGCGCGGGGCCTGACCGCACTGGCGCCGGCTGTGCAGATCTTGACAAGGAGATAATCCTTGTTAAAGTAAGGAAATGGCCAAAGTCACCAGCAAGCTGCAAGTTACGCTGCCCAAGCGCCTTGCCGAGGCGCACAGGATTGCGCCCGGCGACCGGATCGAGTTCCAGTCCAGCGGCGACGACATCCGAATCATTACCGAAGCCGGCAAACGCCCGTCCGAGCTGAGTCGGGAAGAGCGACTGCGGCTTTTCGACGAGGCGACCAGTAGGATTCAGGCGCGCGCGAAACGGCTGCCCAAGTCCGGCGACTCCGCCGAGCCCGGCGAGCGTGGCTGGAAGCGAGAGGACCTGTATCGGCGCGGCTCGGCTGATTGACACGGCATGGCTCGCCTGATTGACACCAACATCCTGGTCTATCGCATCGATCCGCGCGATCGGCTCAAGCAACAGATCGCGCTGGATCTGCTGCGTGAAGGCTTGCTGGACGACTCGGCTGTGCTGCCGCACCAGGCCGTGATCGAGTTTGTTGCAGCGGCCTCGAGGCCTTGTCGCGATCTGGGCGGCGAGCCGCTCTTGCCGCTTGCAGATGCGCTTATCGAAGCCGAGTCTTTGAGCCGGCAATTCCGCGTGCTGTACCCAGATGCCAATGTATTGACGACCGCGATGTACGGCTGTGCCACCTATGGCATTTCATGGTTGGATGCGCACCTTTGGGCCTATGCACAATGCTTCGGGTTGGGCGAGATCGTTTCCGAGGACTTCCAGCACGGCCGGCATTACGGCAACGTCCGTGTTATCAATCCGTTTGTTGCCGGTTCGGATCAGATCCAGGAGCTGCCGGCTCTTTTCACCGCGCCCCGGTCAGAATAACGGCGCAGGATCCGTAATTGATGTTTTGATGCGCTATTTCATGATGTTATGATGTCCGCATGCGCACAACACTTACTATCGATGATTCGCTTGCGGAATTGCTGAAAAAGCAGGCCTATGAAACCGGCAAGCCGTTCAAGCAGGTCGTCAATGAAGCGTTGCGCGCCGGCCTGGAAAACGCCAGGGCGGTGCCGGCGGCGCGGCGTTACCGGCTGGAACCGGCTTCGATGGGGCCCTCGCAGTCCGGAAGAAATCTGGAGAAGGCGCTCGAGGTGGCATCCGAGCTCGAAAACGAGGAGCTCGAACGCAAGATGGAATTGCGCAAGTGATCCTGCCCGACGCCAACCTGCTGATCTATGCGGTCAATCGCGATGCGCCGCATCATCGCCAGGCAAGAAAATGGCTGGAGCAGGTCCTCTCGGGTAACGAGGCGGTCGGCATGGCCTGGATCGTGCTGCTGGCGTTCATCCGGATCACGACGCATCCCCGCGTTTTCGATCATCCGCTGAAAGTCGAGCAGGCGCTCGATTATGTCGAGGGCTGGCTCGGCCAGCCGTACGTCCGTCCGGTGACACCCGGCGAAAAACACTGGCTGATCATGAACCGTTTGCTCCGAAACAGCGGCAGCGCGGGAAACCTGACCAGCGACGCGCACCTGGCCGCCGTCGCGCTGGAGCACGGCTGTACGGTTTACTCGGCGGACCACGACTTCATGCGCTTCGACGGTCTCGAATGCATCAACCCTTTATCTGCTGTGCACGAAGGGCAAACCGTTTACGGCAACTGATCGGCATAAGGGTGCGGGCGTTGCCGGGGCGCGAAGGCAGCATCTTTCGGGCGCACGCCTTCACTTCAGCGAATCGATCCGATGAGCAGAAAGGCCAGCAACGCGAGCACCAGCGCCAGGGCAAGGGTGAGATTCCGGGCTGCAGCTTCCAGCCGGTCGCGGATCTTCTCCGCCAGCCGTCCTCGATCCAGGCTTTCGGTCACCGGCCAGTGATGATCCGCCGGCGTGAAGAGCAACGTTCGTAGTTCATCTCGCCATCCTGTCAGTCGAAGTGCGCGGGCCGTTTCGGGAACAGCCGGAAACGACGGCAGCGTCTTCCGGAGAGATGCCTGCAATTCGGCGTCGGTAATCGCGGCGTCGGGGCGCCAGGCCACGGCAAGCTCCAGCGCCGACCGCGCCACGGCCTCGGTTCGTTTTTCTGCCGCCGACAACCACCGGTGCATGGCTTGTCGGTTGTCGACTCGACCGAAAGCGGCCATTGCCTGTTCGAGCATATGCGTGCCCAGCAACCCCGATATCCAGAGCGCGCGATTCACCAGCCGCTCCCGCTCGGGTCCGGCGAGCTCATCGGTTCGCGCCCAGACGACGGTCTCGGTCTTTGCCCTGATCCGGTCGCGCATGCTGTCCAGGCGTCCGAAATCACGATCCTCGTCCTGCTCTGTCGACGGCTCGGAGCGATGCGGCAGGGAAACCAATCGATTCCATCCGCGGCCGGATAAATTCTGGACGTACTCTTGAAGCCTCGCATTGTTCAGCGAAAATCGGTAGCAACTCGTGACGACGCCGCGTGCGATCGCCTGTTCGAGGTCGCGCCAACGGATTTTCGTCAGGGTCTTCTGGCAGAGCCTGACGAACCCGCTGCCAGCGGCCCGATACCAGTAATCCACGCCTAACCAGGCCGGTGCGTTGCAATGGAACAATCCGTAGCGCATGCCCAGAACAAACAGCGCGCTGCCGGCGATCGCCATGCCGGCGAATGACCTGAAATCGCCGGCGCTCA
>DATGCS010000195.1:0-4343 GCA_035311685.1 Wenzhouxiangellaceae bacterium | reverse complement strand
AGAGGGTGGAGGTGCGGGTGGATGGCTCGGGTGGTTAGGTGTTTGATCAGGGGCGTTGATTGCAGATCTTTTTAAACGTGCGGAGTGTTCTTCATTTGGCTCCGTGACAACCTATGGATTCCGGCTTCGATGATTATCGGAGGTGGTTCGTCTCGATTGGACCGAATTCATGGTTTCCGTTTTCTGAAGTGGGTTTCAACGCCGTGGGCGTGGATGCCGCCGTGGCCTGGTCTCGGACGGCGCGCGTAGATGCCAAATGCCTGAAAAGCGCACCCGAACCCACTCATTGGCCCGATCTGGAACCCTCTTCAGAAAACGGAAGGGTAGCAATCACCACGATCGAAACGACCCCGCTCCGATACCGATTGACGCTACGATCCACTCGTCGCCCACAAGCTGGTGTCGAACACTCAGCTCGATCAAAAAGATCTCCACACAATTGCAGGATCTAACACCTAACCACTGGTCCCCTCCGACCCGCACCTCGAACAGCTGCTGCCTGTAAAGCGCATTTTTGGTTACTTTTTTTGCAACCGAAAAAAGTCACTCGCCTGCAAGCGCGCAGCGCGAGGCGAAACCGCCTTTGAAGTTGAAATTGAAATCAAAAGCCGCCCGCACCCGGCCAGGGTTGCCCCCATCAGGGCTTGAGCAGCTCCGGGTCGATCGAAGAAAAGATCTCGGCCAGTTCCTCGAGAAATCCACCCAATGCGGTGGACTTGCGCCACACCAGCGCAATGGTGCGCTTCGGACCGGGCTGGACGAACGGCCGGATAGCCAGGTTGTCGGTGTGCGCGACCGGCGGCTTGACCGCCATGACGGGCATCAATGTGATGCCTGTCCCGGCGGCGACCATCTGACGCAGGGTTTCCATGCTGGTCGCATGGAAATCGAGCTTTTCGTGGGCGCCGGCAAGCTGGCAGACCTCCAGTGCTTGTTCTCTAAGGCAGTGGCCGTCCTCGAGCAGCAGCAGTTCTTCCTTCTCGAGATCGTTCATGGTGATCGATTTCCGCTTGCTCAATGCGTGCGATTCGGGCACAGCGAGCACGAACGGCTCTTCGAACAGTACGCGCGAGGCGAGTTGTTCGGCATCGACGGGCAGCGCCAGCAGGCCCGCGTCCAGGCGGCCCTGGCGTATCATTTCGATAACATCCTCTGTCTTTTCTTCGAACAGCCTCAGGGTGAGGCGTGGGAAGCGCTTG
Organism: Wenzhouxiangellaceae bacterium; assembly: GCA_035311685.1. Classification (GTDB taxonomy): domain Bacteria; phylum Pseudomonadota; class Gammaproteobacteria; order Xanthomonadales; family Wenzhouxiangellaceae. Next base: position 3,144 of record DATGCS010000195.1, on the reverse strand, counting down.
CGGATTTCCGGTACGACGTGCGGCAGGAAATAGGGCGCAAGCGTCGGGAAAATGCCGATGCGCATGGTGCCCGAATGCGGATCCTTGCTGCGCCGGGCGATGGCGCGAATGGCTTCGGCGTCGGCCAGCATGGCACGCGCTCGCTCGACAACTTCCTCGCCTACTTCGGTCAGCATCACCTTTCTCGGCGAGCGTTCGACCAACTGGACGTCCAGCTCTTCTTCGAGCTTGCGAATCTGGGTGCTGAGCGTGGGCTGGCTGACATGACAGCGCTCGGCGGCCTTGCTGAAATGGCGGACGTCGGCGAGAGTGACGAGGTAATGTACAGCGCGAAGGTTCATGTGCAGAGTCTATCAGTAAATTTATTTCCATATGCAACATGGATTCGTTTGCGGCTCGCGCACTGTCGGCTCGGCGTGGATCGCCGGACAAGTAGCGCTCGAGCGCCGTGCCGCCTATAATTCTCGGAGACGCGGTTGGCATTGGAGTTTCGAATATGCTGCAGGAACCCTGGTTCTGGTTGATTCTAGGTGCGCTGCTGATCCTGTCCGAGTTCTTCGCGACCGGGATCGTGGCGGTATTCTTCGGCGTTGGTGCGATCCTCGTCGGGATCGCCACCGCGCTCGGCCTGGTTTCGGCGCCGGCCGAACAGATCGTGCTTTTCGCGGTACTCAGCGTCGCGGCGCTGCTGCTGGCGCGTGAGAAGATCAAGGTCTGGTTCCGAGGCAACGTCAGCGATCGCTGGGACGGCGACCAGGATCCGGTGTCGGCCCGCGGCGCCCGTGTGAAGGTCACCCAGGCATTCGACCGGGGCGCCGGCAAGGTCAGGCTCAACGGGGTGGAGTGGAAGGCAGAGTGCGAGTCGAGTGAATTCGAGGTTGGAGATACCGTCTGGGTGGTCGGCCATCGAGGGATCACGCTTCTGGTGAGCCCGGAAAAAGAGTCCCGCGCCTGACCTGAGGTCGGGTGGGGCCGCGGCCTGGCTGCGTTGACAATTTGCGCCGACAAGGCGCGCATTTTTCGAGGGAAACAACATGAACATGGATTCCGCGACCATCATGTCGCTGATCGTCTTGCTGATCGTCATCGTCGCGGTGGTCAAGACCGCCCAGATCGTGCCGCAACGTTCGGCCTATGTGGTCGAGCGGCTCGGGCGCTTCCAGAGTGTGCTGGATGCGGGTTTTCACCTGATGATCCCGTTCGTCGACAAGGTCTCCTACAAGCATACGATGAAGGAGCAGGCCATAGACGTGCCGCAGCAGGCCTGCGTGACCAAGGACAACATTCAGATCCACGTCGATGGCGTGATCTACATGCAGGTCATCGACCCCAAGCTGGCCTCCTACGGCATCGAGGATTATCGATTCGCCGCGATCCAGCTGGCCCAGACCACGCTCAGGTCGGTGGTCGGCAAGATCGAACTCGACAAGTCCTTCGAAGAGCGTGCGGTGATCAACGAGCGCGTGGTCGATGTGCTGACCGAGGCTTCCGAGCCGTGGGGTGTGAAGGTGCTGCGCTACGAAGTCGCCGACATCCGCTTGCCGGAATCCATCAAGGATGCGCTGGAAAAGCAGATGCGCGCCGAGCGCGAGCGGCGCGCGGTGGTGGCCGAATCTGAAGGTGCGCGTGAAGCAAAGATCAACGTATCGGAAGGCATGAAGCAGGAAATGATCAACGTGTCCGAAGGCGACATGCAAAAGCAGATCAACGAGGCCAAGGGCCGCGCCGAGGAAATCCGGATGATCGCCGAGGCCACAGCCGGCGGTATCGAAAGAATCGCCAAGGCAATCAATCTGCCGGGCGGTTCGGACGCGGTCAGTCTCAGGATCGCCGAGCAGTACGTCAAGCAGTTCGGCGAACTGGCCAAGATCAACAACACCATGATTCTGCCGGCAGAGCTGTCGAATATCGGCGGCGTGGTGGCGGGCCTGGCAAAAACGCTGGAGAAGGCGCGGGTCGGGTCGTGAATGAGCCGGGCTGAAACGAAGCCCGGCCCGAACGTCAGGCCAAAAAAAACCGGGCGCCAGGCCCGGTTCTTTCGTGCTTCGGATTTTCTTGAACCGTTCAGCCGGCCACTTGGCCCTGCTCCAGTTCTTCCGGGCTGGCTTCGCGGATTTCGCGCACGGTGACGTCGAAATTCAACTGCTCGCCGGCCAGGTCATGGTTGGCGTCGATGGTGACCTGATCGCCGTCGACATCGGTCACCTTGACCACCAGCGGCCCTTGTGCGGATTCGGCATTGAACTTCATGCCGGGCTCGACCTCGTCGATGCCGGCAAAGGCTTCCATGGAAACCTGCTGGATCAGCTCGTCGCGTCGCGGGCCGTAGCCTTCTTCGGGGTCCACCTTGACCTTGATTTCTTCCCCTTCGCCCTTGCCTTCAAGCGCTTTTTCGAGTCCCGGGATGATGTTGCCGTGCCCGTGGAGGTACGCCAGGGGTTCGCGGCCTTCCGAGGTATCGATGACCTCACCATCGTTGTCCGTCAGCGTGTAGTCGATGGTCACGACGGTATCGCCTTTTGCTTGCATGGAATTTCCTGTCTATTCGAATGGTCGTATATGGTAACACCGGCTTCGGATGCGCCGGGCCGCCGCCTGATCGAGGAGAATATGCAATGCGATCTGAATTCAATAACATAGGTGGACGGGTTGGCGTATTTGCAGCCGTCGTGCTGACGCTTGCCGCGCTCGCCTTGTACTTCTACAGTGAGCGGGCCGTGCCGCCCGAGACGGAATTGGAGGCGCCGACGGACGCCGATTCCGGTGACGGGTTGGTGCGTCCCGATTCGTTCGAGCCTACGCCGTTGGGTGAAGCGCCGGCAGTTAAGCCAGAGAACGGTCCCGCCGAAGCCGATAGAGATAATCCGGTTTTCGACCCGGCCGTGGTGCCGAGACCGGGCGAGGCCGAGACTGTGCCCGAGCCGGAAGTGTCCCTGGAGCGGCAACAGCGACTGCTTCGCGAGGATCTGGCGGTGCGGCTCGGGCCAGGCCAGCTCGAAGTCCTCGTCGAAGAGCGCCTGCTGGAGCGGCTGGTGACCACCGTCAACAGCCTGGATGGTGCCCCTGTGCCTTTGCGCTTCCGGCCGTTGGCACACGTACCGGGCTTGCCGCGCCTGGAGCGCGAAGGCGGTGAACCGAGGCTGC
>DATGCS010000194.1:0-12034 GCA_035311685.1 Wenzhouxiangellaceae bacterium | reverse complement strand
GGGCAAACGCGGCCACCCGACAGTCTTGCCCGGCTACCCGTCCGGATCCGGCCTGATTCGGGCAACCAGGAAATCGGTGCTCGTGTCGATGGCCCACCGCGACGGGCGGGCAATGCATTGGCCGGCGAAGCGCAGGTTGTCGGTGGTGATTGCAGTCACCGCACGGGCCAGGCTGATCGGGCCGCGCACGCCCAGCAGGCGCCTGGCATTGCGCCGTGTCAGGTCGAGACCTTCGTGCATCAGACCGCCGTATAGATCGGTCAGGGCCAGTACGTTATTGTGCATTGCGCTGGCGGTTCCGTCGGCGGCCTGGCTTGCGCCCAGGTGGCGGGTCGGAAGATCGAAGTGCGCCGCCAGGCCGGGATACTCATCGGCGAGTACATCCATATCGGCCAGCGGATCCTGCAGGCCGTCATTGTCGATGATGTCGGCCCAGTCCGATTTGTCCAGAACCTGCTCGGCGCGGGCGTAGAACACCGCTTCTTCATCGCGCATGTGCACCCGGGCATGCCGGACATAGTCCTGGATTCGCCCGGCCAGGCGATCGCCCTTCTTGCCGCGCAGTTGCTCGGGCGTGGCGGCGGCCAGATCTTGGGCCAGCTCGCCGGTTTCGTGCTCGCCGGTCTCGTGTTCTCCGGTCAGCTTCGTCAGGGTATCCGCCAGCGCAGGCCGCCTGGCCCTGATCTTTTCGAACAGCCGGTCTTCGCGCGGATGGTGGTAGCCGTGCTGGTAGCCGAGCAGATATCCGAACGCCTCGACCAGGACCGGTTGCACCGCCTCGGGCTCGGTGGCCAGGCGATCGACCATGCTGTCGATGGCGCGCAGCATGCGCGACAGGCCGGCGTGATCGCGTCTGAGTCGCTGCATGAACGCGGCGGGCGACGCCTGGTTGCCGGTGGGTGGCGTCATGGGCATTGCTCGCGGATGAAATCGGCCAGCCGGTTTATGGCGCGGCCGGATTCGGGGGTAAATGACAGGGCCTGCCAGCCGTGCGGCATGCGATCCCAGATTTCGATTTCGGCCGCGACCCCGGCCGCCCGGGCGCGCTCGACGCAGATCTGGCTGTCGTCGAGCAGGATCTCGGTGTTGCTTGCCTGGAAAAAAAGCGGCGGCAGGCCGGTGAAGTCGCCCAGCACCGGCGAGACGTAAGGCTGATCGGTCAGCTCGGTGCGTCCACCCAGGTAAAGGCGGCGAATCTCGTCGCCCTGTTCCAGGCTGAGCAAGGCATCGCGACCGGCATTGTCGACGCGGGAACCCCCTTCGGCATGCTCGGTGAAGTCGGCCGCCGGCGACATCAACAAGGCGCCGGCCGGCATCGGCATCCCCTGGTCGCGCAGCGAAAGCAGCGTGGCCAGGGCCAGGCAGCCGCCCGCCGACATGCCGCTGATGAAGATATGTTCCGGCGCGATGTCCAGGTCGAGAAGCTGGCGGTAGGCGTCCAGGCAATCTTCCAGTCCGGCCGGGTAGGGGTTTTCGGGGGCCAGACGATAGAACACCAGCCGCCCGCGGGCATGCGCGGCGCGGCACAGGCGCGCCAGAAAAACGCGTTCGGCGCGCTTGAAGCGGGTCATGAATGCACCGCCGGGCAGGTGCAGGACGACGCGTTCGGTGGGCCCCGAGACGGGCGTCAACCACTCGGCATCGCAGTGTTCCAGCCCGGGTTCCAGGTCGATGCGCACATCGTCGGGCACGTCGGGAAAGAAACGCTCCATTCTCTTGATCTGGTCGCGCATGTCGGTGACCGACAGGTCGCGCTTGAGTGCCTGGCGAATGGTCAGGCGACCGAGCAGCTTGGCGGTTCGTGTCTGCCAGCTGACCACGTTATCGGTTACGTGCCTGAATGTTCAATTAGGAGCCCCTGAGTTTCATTGGCAGTGATTCATCAGCAGTCAATAATAATCCAATCGGCCGGCCGTGTTTTTCAGTCTTCTGCGGCGCAGTCACAGGTCAGTTTTCCGGCGTCGCCTGTTCCAGTTCGCGCCACGCCCGGGCCACGTGATCGGCCAGGGCCGGCAGGTCGTGCAGGCTGGCGCCGTTGCCGACAAAACCGAAGTCCATGTTTCCATTGCAAGAAATGACGGTGGCGTTCAGGCCCACCCCCGCCGCAATTGCCGATACTGGATAGACGCCGGCCAGCGGCGCACCGTTGAGGTAGAGCTGGCGGTCCCACCCGGGAATGTTCGAAATGACCAGATTGGCCGAGGGGCGAGTGACCCGGTCGGCGTGAGTGACCGCACCGAGGCCGGCGATGGCCATCATGCCGGCGGCGTAACCCAGCGCGGTTTCCCTTGACATGCCGCGCACTTCTTCCTTGGTCTCGTTCATCGATTCGGCCACCTGCACCAGCCGCTCGGTGATGCCGGCGTCGGGCTTGCCCATGCGCACGAATACCGCAGAGACCTTGGTGCCGCCCGACGCATCGTTCTTTTGTCGCAGCGAGACCGGGCACATGGCCACAAGCCGGTGCTCGAAGGGCTGGTTCTGCTCCGACAGGTAGCGATGCACGCCGGCGTCGATCACGGCCATGGCCACGTCGTTCAGCGTGGCGCCGTAATGCTTGCCGACCCGGCGCATGGCCTCGAGCGGCAGCGACAGCGTGGCCACGCTGCGGGCGTTCAGAACCGGTTCGTTCATCGGTCCGCGATGCGCCGCGAACGGCACGCTGCCCGGCGTCGACAGTCCGATCCGGTTCCACAGACCTTTCCGCAGGCTGCCGAGCAGCGCCATGTACTGACTGGTCGCGTTGGTGCTCAGACCCAGCAGCCGCCTGACCAGCGCCTTGGGCGGGCGTGGCTTGCGCACCGGCACGTCGACCGCGAACAACGGTTTGGGCACGCCCTGGTGCCGGGTCGGACGCAGACTGGCATTCACCCGGCGCGCCGCGCTGACGCCGTCGATGATGGCGTGGTGCATCTTGACGAACAGCGCGAATCGCCGGCCCGGTACCTGGTCGATGATCCAGACCCGGAACAGCGGGCGCCCGCGATCGAGCATGGTTTCGTGAAGATCACCTGCCAGGTAAAGCAGATCCTCGTAGCGTGCGCCGGCCGGCATGGCGATGTGCTGGACGTGATAGCGCGGGTCGTAGTTGTGGGGCTGCTGCCAGCGCGGCGCGTGCCTGCCGGACAACTCGGGTACGCCGTCGAACGGCGGTGTCGGATGGGCGGCGCGATAGGCCTCGACGACTTCCTTTACCAGCCCGCGCCGACCCCTGGGCTTTTCGAACAGCATCAGGCCGCAGACATGCATCGGATTGGCCTGTGTTTCGGCCAGCAGCATCATCAGGTCCATCAGCGGAATCTGCTTCGACAAGACGTCTCCCGAACCCTGCAAAAGAGCGCCTAGTGTACCCCGCGCCAAATCCTGTGCGATTCAGTCGCACGTCCTTCGGCCGGGCTGGAGAGCGCCCCGGTTACGGGTCTTTGGCCGCTTCCGTCCCGAATCTGAACGGTTCGCCTTCGGCATCCTGGAGCTGTTGATCGAACGCCGCCTGGAGGCCGGTATCGTGCTCTTCGACGTCCTCTTCCGGCTCCTGCTCGATGTTGCGCGGGTACAGCGGCGACAGAATCGCCACCGTTATGCCGATCGCCGAAAGCAAGGCAAACGCATCGGCATAGCCGAATTCGGCCACCAGCGCCCCGACCACGGGCGAGCCGGCCGCCTGCCCGAGCGCACAAGCCATGAACGGCAGTACCGGCCCCATCGAAAGCCGGCCCGGCAACAGGCGGATGCCGGTCATCAGGTAAAGGCCCGTCAGGCTCATGTAGGCCAGGCCGAAGACCAGCGCGGAAAACGCTGCGAGCAGCAGCTGACCGGGGCTGGCGGCGAGCAGCGCCAGGCTTGCCGAAAGCATCATCAGCATGAACGCGTGGGTAATGGGCGGGTTGTTGCGATCGGCCAGGTCGGCCACCACGGCCCCGCCGAGGCCGGCGATACCGACCGCCAGCCACAGCCAACCGGTCGCGCCGGGCGGCAGCGCGCCCAGGGTAACGACCAGGTCGGGGGCGAAGATCCAGTAGGCCGACGAGATGAAGCCCATCGCGAATGCGAACAGGGAGAGGCCGAACAGGCGCGACCACTGCAGCCTGCTGATCGGCGGCGGCGGCGCGGCGTTCGCCGGCACGATCGGCGACACCGAGGGGATGAAGAACCACGCAGCCACCATGCCGATTGCGGCCAGCACGGCAAAAGACGCGTATGCAAAGCGCCAGGCGCCGGACATCAACAGCACCGTCGGCACGGCGACGACCACGCCGACGCTGGTACCGGCGTTCATGACCGCGCTGACGCGTCCATGCAGCGTGCGTGTGACCAGCGCCTGCATCGCAGCCGTGAGGGCGGGCATCATCAGGCCGGTGCAGATGCCGCAGGCGAACACACCCGCGCCGAGCGATACGGCGCCCGAGGCCAGGCTGATCAAAGCGAGGCCGCCGACGCCGAACAGGCCCGACAGCACCGAGGTGTAGCGGGCCCCGAGGCGATCGGCCGCGAGCGGCGCAACCAGCGTGGCCAGCAGGAAACTGATCAGCGGCAGGGCGCCGATGACGCCGATGACGTACGGCGTCAGTTCCAGTTCGGCGCGAATGGGTGGTACGAAGAGCCCGAAGGCGAAGCGCGCCAGCCCGTAACTGATCGCGACCAGCGCCGCGCCGAACAGCGCAAAGCCGGTTGGCGAACGGGGCTTCAAGACAGGCACCTGCGGCGCGTCTTGGAGACGCCAGCCAGGGCCGGCAGAGAGCTCGGAGCGGCGAGCTCGAACTTGATCAGGACCGCCTTGACCACCATGTTTCTCCATGGACCTTCGGAAACAACAGTAACAGGACCGGGGGATCGACGAATCGACGATTCGTGCCGGAGTCGCCACCGGCTTTTTCGAACGGGCTTCGACTGAAGGGGAATCCGAAGGGAAGCATTCGAAGGGGAATTTGTCTTCGAAGGAGAAAGCCATGTTTGTGGAAAAGATCAAGAGCGAGGGGCTCGCGCACTTATCCTGGGTGATCGGCAGCGACGGCAAGGCGGCGGTGATCGATCCGCGCCGCGACTGCGAGGTCTACGCCGAGATCGCGGCAAGAAACGGTTGCCGAATCACCCACATCTTCGAGACCCACCGCAACGAGGACCTGCTTTCGGGCGCGGCCGTGCTGGCCGAGCGGACCGGGGCCGCGGTGTTGCACGGGCCGAACGCGGCCGGCGATGTGGTTTACGCCGACACCGCCCGGGACGGCGACGAGTTCGAAATCGGCAGCGCCCTTGTGCGCGTGCTGGAAACACCCGGTCATACCGACGACAGCCTGTCGCTCGCCTTTTACGATCCGGCCTTCGGTGAGGATGCCGTCGGCGTCTTTACCGGCGATGCGCTGTTCGTCGGCGACGTCGGCCGCACCGACTTCTATCCCGACCGCGCCCGCGAGGTTGCGGGTCTGCTCTACGACAGCCTGCAAAAACTCTGCGCCCTGGGCGACCAGGCCGTGATCTACCCGGCGCATGGCGCGGGTTCGGTGTGCGGCAACGCGATGGCCGATCGCGAGGTCTCGACGATTGGTTATGAACGGCGCCACAATTCGCGCCTTCGGATCACCGACCGCGACGAGTTTATCGAAGCGAAGATCGCCGAACACCATCGCCAGCCGCCGTACTTCCGCTACATGGAAGCGGGCAACCTGGAAGGCGCTTCTGCAGCAGGCGCATCGCTTCGGCCCGCCGCACTGAATACCGCGGACTTCCTGGAAGCGGCCGGCCGGGCCACGGTGCTCGACGTTCGCAGCGCGTCGGCTTTTCTGGGTGCGCACCTGCCCGGCAGCATCGCGATCCCGGAGCACATGATCGCCAGTTTCGCCGGGTGGTTCCTGTCGCCGGAGGATGACCTGGCGCTGGTTGCCGAGGGCCCCGAGCAGGCCGGTCGTGCGGCCACGGCACTGGCGCGCATAGGCTACGACCGCATCCGCGGTTTCCTGGCCCCGTCGCTTGCCGGCTGGGCTTCAGCCGGGCAGGCGTTCGGAAGCTTGCGTGTCGTCGATACCGATGAAGTGAAGCGGCGTGTCGAGTCCGATGCCGATGACTGGACGCTGCTGGATGTGCGCGACGACGACGAAGTGGAAGAGGGCAGCGTGCCCGGCGCGCGTCACGCTTACGTGGGCGAACTGCCCGAAGCGCTGAAGGAACTCGACAATGGTCGCCGCTACACTGTCATGTGCGGCAGCGGCAGCCGCGCCACCATCGCGGCGAGTCTGTTGCTTCGCGATGGATTCGAGCACGTCGATCTCTACCTGGGCTCCTTCTCGGCCTGGTCCGACAAGGGCCTTGAGCTTGAAACCTGAACTCGATAAAGGAGGAACAGCGATGCAAACGATCCGAATTCCTGGAACCGATCTCGAGGTCTCGCGCATTGCGCTGGGTACCTGGGCCATCGGCGGCTGGATGTGGGGCGGCACCGAAGAGCGTCGATCGATAGACACGATCCATGCGGCAATCGACAAGGGCGTGACGCTGATCGATACCGCGCCGGTCTACGGCTTCGGGACGTCCGAAAAAATTGTCGGCAAGGCGCTCGCCGAGCATGACGGCGGCGATCAGATACATGTATCGACCAAGGTCGGCCTGGAATGGGACGACGACGGCGGTGTCTACCGGAACGGCTCGTCGGACCGTATCGAACGCGAGATCGAAGACTCGCTGGAGCGCCTGGGCCGCGATCGAATCGACATCTACCATGTTCACTGGCCGGATCCGACCCGTCCCGTCGAAGAAACCGCGCGCGCGATGCGCCGCCTGCTCGACCAGGATCTGATCGGCAACGTCGGCGTGAGCAACTTCACCTGCGATCAGATGGAGCGTTTTCGGGCCGAGTGCCCGATAAATGTATGCCAGCCGCCGTACAACATATTCGAGCGCGGCATCGAGTCGTCGATCAAGCCGTACTGCGACCGCAATCAAGTCGCGCTGATGACCTACGGTGCGCTCTGCCGCGGCCTGCTGACCGGAAAGATGACCCTCGATACATCTTTCGAGGGCGACGACCTGCGCAACAACGACCCCAAGTTCGCCGAGCCCCGCTATGGCCAGTATCTGCGCGCCGTCGAAAGCCTTCAGAAATATGCCAGCGATCGCTTCGGCCGTTCGCTGCTCGACTTCAGCATCCGCTGGATACTCGAAATGGGTGTGCCCATCGCGATCTGGGGCGGGCGAAAACCCGATCAGATGGATCCGCTGGACCGGCTTTTTGACTGGTCGCTGGACGGCGCAGCGCTGAGCGCGGTCGATTCGATACTGGCCGAAGCGGTCAAGGACCCGGTCGGGCCGGAATTCATGGCGCCGCCCACGGGACTCGCCTGACCGGTTGTGCCGGAGCCGGGTTGCCATAGCGCGTTGAATCTGCCTGACCCGAGCGGGACCGCGATTCAACCTATCGGCGCGTTTCCGGTGCCGCGGTAATGGATCTCGCCGGGCCGGGCATTGCGCGCGCCGTAAAGATTGCCTGGATGACCCTGGCGGGCCTGCTGGTGCTTTGGCTCCTCGCCTGGTGGCTGGCCAAACCGCCGGTGCCCGGAGATTTCTACGCGTTCGATCTGTCGCCCGGGACGGGTCCCGGCGAGCTGTTGCGGGTCGAAGCGTTCGCGCAAGACATTCCCGACCATGCGCGCGGCTGGCGCATTCTCTACACGACGACGGGACTGGACGGCGACGTCCGACTGGCCAGCGGTATTGTCGTGGCATCGACAAAGGCCCCGGCCGGACCGCAGCCGGTGATTGCATGGGCCCACGGGACTACCGGCATCGCGCGCGGTTGCGCCCCGTCGCTGCTGAAAAACACGTTCGCATTCGTGCCCGCCTGGCCCCAGGTGCTGGAACAGGGCTGGATCTGGGTTGCGACCGATTATTCAGGGCTTGGAACCGCCGGTCCTCATCCCTACCTGGTCGGCCGGTCGGAGGCTTACGCGATGCTCGATGCGGCGCGGGCGGCCCGCGCCATCGATAGCCTCGAGGTATCGCCGCTCGCTGTTGCCTGGGGTCATTCGCAGGGCGGTCACGCGGCGTTGTGGGCCGGAATCGTCGCGCCGGATTATGCGCCGGATGTCGGGTTGGCCGGGGTGGCCGCGGTTGCGCCGGCCAGCGACCTGGTGGAACTTGTTTCGGCCGTGCACGATGCGTTCATAGGGCGGATGCTGTCGGCGCTGCTGGTGCACGCCTATTCGGAAGTCTATACGGATGTCGAGGCCGACGAACTTTTGCGCCCGTGGGCGCGTCCGCTGGCCCGCGACATGGCCGGTCGCTGCATGGCCGGGCTCGAGATCGCGGTTTCGGCGTTGCCGGCATTGCTGGGCCGCCCGACGCTTTTTCGCCGCAATCCACCGAACGGCACGTTCCGCCAACGCCTGTCCGAAAATACGCCGGTAGACCGGATCGATGCGCCGCTGCTCATTGCGCAGGGCGGCGAGGATTCCACGGTGCCGCCGGGCATCCAGGGTGGCTATGTGGCACGCCGCTGCCTGGACGGCCAGCCTATCGACTATCGCGGTTTTCCGGCCCAGGATCATTTATCCATCGTCGGTGAAGACTCGCCCGTTCCCGACCTGTTGATCGACTGGAGTCGCGCCCGATTCGCGGCTGAAGCGAGCGCCGACAGGTGCGTGATTTCGCAGCACCCACAGCAATGAAACGGACGGGGCATTGCCCGGCGAGGGTCTTGGGAAAAGTCGGGCCAGGTCGGGCACAGTGCGCTGCTGCGCGGTACCCGCCCCGGCTCTGCCGTCTTTCTCGGCGCGCTCGACCGGGGTAATATATTTTTCGATCCGGCCTCGAGGGTATCCGTCATGAAGGGTAGGCAATTCTTTGCGCTGTTCGGTCTGCTGCTCGCCAAGGTGTTCATTGCGCAGTTCGCATGGGCTGATCAGGAAGAGAACAAGCGACTCGCTCGCGAGTTCTACGAAAATCTCTGGTTCAACGAGAACACCGAGCGTTACGACGAGTTCCTGGCCGATGAATACACCATTCACGATATCGGCGACGACAAGAATCTCACCGAACCGGCAATCCGCCAAAAGGAAGCTGCGGACTTCTTCTGGTCGCTCGGCAAGATGAGCGGAGAAATCGATTATCAGGTTGCCGAGGGCGACCTGGTGGTCACACGCTGGCAGTGGCATTTTCTGCCCGCCACCATGGCCGGGCACTTGATGATGGGCGACACTCACATTCCCGTCATCGACGTCTTCCGTTTCGAGGACGGCAGGATCGTCGAGATCTGGAACCATCGCCACGACATCGACACGGGCATGACGCGAACCCATTTTGCGAGAGGCCTGGGGCTTGGTTTGCTGGTCGCTCTGGTGCTGGCAATTTACGTCTGGCGGCTTAGACGGAAGCTCGAGCGCGCCGCGTGAAAATCGCCTGCGAATCCCGGGCGCTGCAGGCCGCATCAAAGACGCCGGACCCGAAAAGCTGAGGATAGAAACTATCTTGGGCGCTTCTTGTCTTCAGTCCTTCGAGGTTTTCGCAGCACCCGTCGACGGCGGCTGAAGGCGCTTGCGCACCAGGACGCCGCCAGCGACCAGTGCTTCGATGTCCAGCGAGCCTTCGAATATTTCGGCACCGCCGGCGCGGCGCTCGAACCCGGTCCAGCCATTGCGGCCGGAGTCCTTGATCTCGTAGAGGGCGGCGTCGGCGATCTTGAGCGCCAGGTCGAATTCGGCCTGTGGATTTTCGACGCCGAGGTCGACGCGGGTAAAGCCCATCGAGCAGGTGATCGCAAGCCGCCGACCGGCGACTTCGAACGCCGTGGTACGTAGCCGTTCGGCCAGCGCGCGGCAACAGTCTGCCGCCTCCGCAATCCCGGCATTGGCCACCAGCCACACGAATTCCTCGCCACCCCAGCGGGCCAGCACGTCGTCAGGGCCCGCAACCGCTCGCAGCACGTCGGCGAATTCGGCCAGTACGCGATCGCCGGCGGCGTGTCCGAACTGGTCGTTGATGCCCTTGAACCGGTCGAGGTCGATCAGCACCAGCAGCGCCGGAGATTCCCCAAGCGCCTGGGGAATTTCCGATTCCAGCAGGTGGCGCAGCGACCGCCGATTGCCCAGCCCGGTGAGTTCGTCCTCGATGCTTTGCCGGTGCAGCAGCGCGTTGGTCTCGCCCAGCGCCTTGTGCTGCAAGTCGATTTCGGCGTTCTTCTCGGCCAGAAGGTGATTGGCTTTAGTGCGCAAACGCAGCGAACGCAACATCAAGACCATGAACAGGCCGAGCACGATTACGCCCGCCAGGAGCAGGGCTCCCACCAGCCGCTCGCGAGATTGCTCGGCCTGCAGCGCGGCCACTTCGGCCTCACGGGCCAACCGTTCGCGCTCGGATTCGAGCAGCTCGCGCTCCTTGCGCTCCAGGTCGAAAGCGGTCTGCAGTTCGGCGACCCGCGCCTGGACATCGGCCGAGGCGAGTTCTTCGGTCAATTCCCGGTACTCGCGCATCATCGCCAGCGCTTCCGGGAATTGTTCCAACTGCTCGAGGTTGTCGACCAGTACCGGATAGAGTTCCAGCCGCTTGGGCTTGATGTCGGCCTCGCGATAGGCGGCCATCGACTGTTGCAGGGCGGCGTCGGCATCCTGCCGGCGGTCCAGCGCGATCAGCGTTTCGCCGATGTTCTTCAGCGAGATTCCCAGAGAGCCGGCGTCGCTTTCGGCGCGGTTGATCTCGGCGGCACGCTCGAACTGTGCCAGCGCATCGGCCGGGCGGCCCAGTTCGCGCAGCACGTAGCCCAGGTTGCTGATGACCGACGCGCTCGGCCGGCCGTGTGCCTCGCCGATCGCCATGCCGCGCTCCAGTGCTTCCAGCGCAGCCTCGAGCCTGCCCTGTTCGATCAGGGCGGCCGCCTGGTTTGAATAAATGCCGGCGGTTTCCGGATTGTCCGGACCTAGCTTCTCGATCGCCAGCTGCGAAAAACTTACCGCCTGTTCCCAGTCTTCCAGGTAAATCGAAAGACCGCCGATGTTGCGCAGCAGACCGGCCGACGGCCCGGCCTCGGTCTGCTCGAAAAGCCGATACGCTTGCAGCATCTGGTCAAGTGCGTCGTCCAGCCGCCCTTGCTGGGCGAGGGCAACGCCGAGCGAGGTTCTCAGATTGGCGCGCTCGCCGGTGTCGCGGTTCTCGCCGTCGCCCAGGGCCAGGCGATACAGCGATTCGGCGGTTTCGAACTGGCCGCGCGAGACGTTGAGGTTGGCGTACGTCTGGTGCAGTAGCGAACGCTCGGACCCGGTGGGCAGACGATCGACCAATTCCCGATAGACCGGTCCGGCATCGGTATCGAACGCCAGTTTGGCCGCAGCGCGCGCCGCTTCGATTGCCAGCCGCAGCAGCTGCGAGCGGGTTTCGGTCGGCAGCGCGGGATCGCGAACCCAGGCCGCGAGGGTGGGGCGGGCCTGGTCGAAGTCGCGCGCGAGCCATTCGCCCATGCTCTCGAGCGCTGCATCGCGCTCGGCGTCGGAAGCGTTCGCGCGCAGTTGTGTCCGCAGTTCTACGATATCGGGCACGGTCCCGGATGGCTGTGCTTGGGCGTACGCCGGCGCATTCAGGGTCGGCGCCAGTGCAATCAGCACAGCGGCGACGGGCAGTAAATTCATCATCAAAGATCCCCTTTTTCTGTCCGTCCGGCAGGTCGCCTCGACGCTGCCGATCCCCGGTTCCGAACAACCATTGGAGCGCGGTGCCGGAGAGCATAAATGATAAACCGGCGCATTGGTACTGGGAGGTCAGTCTGGCAGAAAATTGTCGATGTTCTTGAAACCCGAAGATCCAGCGGGCCAATCGGGCAGGTGCTCCCGGGTCCGGTTCCGGGCAGGGATGATTCCTGCCTTCGAGTCAGTGACCGGGCAGGCACCGCATGGGTGATATATTCGATGTAGCGGAGAGGTTCGACGACAAAGGATAACGACATGGCCGGAAACGAGATCAAGCTCAACATCAAGAGAGATCAGACCTTCGATTACCAGCCGTCGAATCCGGCCGGTTACTACTACCTGTTCACCGGCGGCTACGCGTTTTCCAGCGGCAT
>DATGCS010000193.1:0-6031 GCA_035311685.1 Wenzhouxiangellaceae bacterium | reverse complement strand
CGGGTGGTATTGATCTCGTAGGGTCGGCGCCCCGACAGCAGTTCGTACAGCAGCACGCCCATGGAATAGATGTCGGAGGCCGGGCCGACCGGCTCGCCCCGGACCTGCTCCGGGCTGGCGTAATGCGGCGTCATCGAGGCGGCAACGGTCGGCACCTCGGTGTTCGCTTCGACCGCGCCCAGCAGCTTGGCGATGCCGAAATCGAGCAGCTTGAGCTGGCCGTGGCGATCGATCTGCACGTTGGCGGCCTTGATGTCGCGATGCACCACCAGGTTTCTGTGCGCGAACTGCAGCGCCTCGCACAGCGCAAGAAACAGCTTGACGCGCCCGCGCACATTCAGCGCCTGGCGGGCGGCAAACCGGTCGATGGTTTCGCCTTCGACATATTCCATGGCGACGTAAGGCGTGCCGTCGTCGTCCTCGCCACCGTCGATCAACTGGGCGATATTAGGGTGTCTGAGCCCGGCGAGTACCCGTCGCTCCATGCGCAGGCGCTGTCGTGCGAAGTCGGAATCGCCGGCCGCGCCAAGCCGCTTGACCGCCACCTGCTGATCGAAATCGTGATCGCGGCGGCGGCACAGGTAGACCACGCCCATGCCGCCGGCGCCCAATCTGCGGATGACCTCGAACGGTCCTATGGCGCGCGGCAGCGGGGTGTTTTCTCCCACCGCCGTGCCGATCGCGCCGCGCACCGGGTCGGCGTCCCGGTCATCGGCGGCAAGCATCGCCGCCAGTCGTCTGCCCAGTTCGGCGTCGCGCTCGGTCAGTTCGCGGACCAGCGCGTCCCTTTCCCCGGCATCGCATGCCAGTGCCCGATCGAACCAGCGCTCCAGCCGCTGAAAGTCGCCCTGTTGCATCAGTGATCCGCGTCCAGCGCGGTGGCCAGCCAGGCGCGAGCGGTTCGCAGGTCGCGCTTGATCGTGGCCGGCGATACCGACAGCGTTTCGGCCACTTCGTCGTCGGTCAGCCCGCCGAAGTAACTCAACACCACGGCCCTGGCCTTGCGCTCGTCGGCCTGTTCCAGCGCCCGGATCGCGCGATCGATATCCAACACGTCCACCACCGGCGGGGCGCCGTCGGCGAATCTGCTGTTCAGCGTGACTGCGGGTTGACCGCCTCCGCGCTTGGCCCGGTTTCTCGCCCGCGCCTGGTCGACCAGCACCTGGCGCATCGCGTTGGCGGCAATGGCATAGAAGTGTTCGCGGTCGCGCGGCGCAAGCTCGAGGTCGGCCAGCTTCAGGTAGGCCTCGTGAACGAGCTCGGTGGGCTGGCACTGCGCCGCGGATTCCTTCGCCAGACGCGCTTGAGCCAGCCTTCGGAGACGGTCGTGGACCTGGTGCCAGACTTGGTCGCGAGCGGCGCCGTCGCCGGCCGCGGAACGCTGCAGAAGGTCGGTCAGGGGCGGGTCGCTGGTTCCTGTCATGGGCGAGACGATGACACTGGGTGATCCGATTATGCCCCAGCCGGCGCATTAAGAAAATACACAACCTTTTCCGGCGACCTTCCGATGCTTACCAACCACGCGTTTCCAAATCGTTCCTGCCTGCTCGCCCTGGCGTTGATTTTTTGTGCCGGCGTGGCACACGGGCAGCCAGCCAGCCCGTCGACCGCGCCGGACCCGATCGCGGCAATCGAGAACCTCAAGCAGCTCCGGTCGCCCGACCTGAGCGCCGCGCGCATCAGCGCGCTGGAAACCCGCCTGGCCGAGGGCCGGATGAACGACAACGACAACAATCTGATCTGCATCGGCGCGCTGAGCGCGCCGTTCGCAGTTGCCTTTGGCGTAGGCCTGGTGCCCAACCCGCCCTGGGACTATCTGCTCGGGCAAGTGCCGGCTTATGCGGCCAACCTTGCGCTCAAGTTCTGTCCGCCGGTACTCGATCCCCCGGCCGATTTAGAAGTAACGCCGAACGTGGATACCGACGTCGGCGCGTCGTGTGCCTACGACTTCAGTCAGCCGATCATCGCCGGTGGGCGCGAGGACTTCATGGGCGTGCCGTACAGGTTCCTGGGCAACTGGACCTTCAATGAAACCTCCAGTACCAGGGGCTTCGGCACGCCCAGCGTGTTTCACTACAACACCGGCGTCGGCGTGCGCATGGTGCTGCCGGGCGAAGCGCCGCCCGGGTTCCTGGAAGAGACCCCCGATCCGCAGTTCGTCGCCGAGATCGGACCGTTCGGCATCCGTGCGCCGAGCAACGAAGTATTCAACGCGATCGGCTGCGCCCTGGACGGCAGCGTGCCGATCAGCAACAACGGCGGGCCGTGCCCGGTCGATATCGATCGCACGTTCCGGCTCGGCGTCGGCAGTCACACCATCTTCTGGCGCGCCGAAACCTCGGTCGGCCTGCTCGACACATTGCCGCCGATTTACGTGCCCGGCAATCCGCCGGGATCAAAGACGGAAGCGGCCAAGGCGATCCTCAAGAACATTTATGAGGCCGCCAGTGAATCCGTTGCAGGTTCGTTCCTCGAGAGCTACCCGACCGGTGTGGTGAATCTGGCGACCCAGACCGTCGACGTGCTGGATACGACGCCGCCTTCGCTCGCCTTCGTCGACCCGGCGCTGGCCACATTCCGGGTCGAGGCCCAGGAACCCGGCGGCCAGTCGACGCGGGCGCTCCGCGGCGCACTGCGTGATTCCATAGTCGCCTCCGACGCCTGCAACCGCACGCCGCAGGTCACCGCGCCGCTGCCGCCGTTCCTGCCGCTGGGTAGTCATCCGGTGACCTGGACCGCGCGGGACGCCGGCCCGGCGCCGGGCGGCGGGGTCAACGAGACCACGCTCGTCCAGACCATCGTTGTCGAGGACACCCAACCGCCCCAGATCGCGCCGCCGCCGTCGGTGGTCGTGGAGGTCAACTCGGCGCCGGTGTTCGTCGAAACCGGCTCGCCGCAGGTATTCGACGTCGTCGACCTGGAGCCTGTGGTCGAATACGATGGGCCGGTCACCTTCCCGATTGGCGTCACCGTGGTGCGCTGGCGCGCGACCGACGCGTCGGGCAACGTCTCGCCGTGGGTCGAGCAGACCATCAACGTCAAGCTCACCGGTACCAACAACGTTCCGGTGGCCGATGATGCGACCGCGGCCGGCGAGTCCTTCGAGGAAATCACCGTACCGCTGACCGCCACCGACGCCGACAGCGACGAGCTCTATTTCTATATCGACCGCCAGCCCGACGAAGGGTTTTTCGTCGCGCCATTGCTGCCGACCTTCGTCGACGATCTGCGCGTTCAGGCCCAGGCCGATCCGGGCGCAATCTGTCAGTCCGGCGGAACGCTGCCACCGCAGGATTATGTCTGGAGCCCGGAATACGTCACCACCGACGACGAAGGCATCAGCTTCGTCATCGATCGCAAAGTCGAGTGCAGCTCGGAGAGCAGCACGGGGATTTCGACCAACAACGCCCGGATTGCCCGATTTGGCCCGGACGGCGAGCTGCTCGCCGAGTTCGACCTCGGATCGAACCGGCCAAAAACGCTGGCTTTCCACCCGGGCGGCCTCATGGGTTATCCGGATCCGTTCATCTACTGGGTCAGCCCGAACACGGGTCGGCTGCTGGTGCTCGACCAGATGCTGGCCGGTTCGCTGGAGGTGATCCGCATCGACGACCTGCCGTTCGGCACGCCCACGCAGGGCGACCCGGTGGATGCGGCCATCGACGCGCAGGGCCTGCTGTACGTGACCGACACCACCAAGCTCTATGCGTTCGATTTCCTGCAGCGCGTCGGCAGCAACGCCGCGAAGTTCCTCGACCGGATCGGCGCGCCGCTCGGCGCAAACTTCGGCAGCTACGGCCAGGCCTGGGATATCGACGTGGATTCCGGGGGCAACGTCTACGTCGTCGACTACGGCGACAGCCTCATCCACAAGTTCAGCGCCTCGACGATGGAGCGTAGCGTGTCACCGCCGGCGTTCACACCGGGCGGCGTGGTCGGCTGGCTGGGCCGCTGCGACAGCGATAACGCGCCCGGCGATGCGGCGGTCTGCGACGTGGCCCGCCAGCGCAGCATCGGCTACTCATGCACCGACGATGTCTGCGGCAGGGCCCAGGAGGCCGGCGACGCGCCGGGCCAGTTCCAGCGGCCCCAGGGTTTCGGGATCGATCCCAACGACATCCTGTACGTGGCCGACCGCGGCAACCAGCGGGTCCAGCGTTTCACGCCGGAGGGCTTTTTCGCCGGCCAGGCGACCTCGGACTGCGAGTCGGTCAACTGTTTCGTGATCGGTCAGTTCGGCGTCGCCGACTCGGTGACCGTCAATTCGACGAGTTTTTACGTGCTCGACCCGGACACCGACATCCTGCACATCTTCGCTGCCGACCCGGTGACCATGACCGGACCGGATACCGGCCTCGTGACGTATCGATCGAACAACAACTTCATCGGCCTGGACAGCTTCGACTGGTTTGCCAGCGACGGTCTGCGCATCGACGGCGAGCTGGTCCGCAGCAATGTCGCGACGGCCACCGTCGACGTGGCCCAGAACCAGCGTGTGCCGTTCGCGACCAACGGCCTGACTGCGCAGGTGCCGGAGGACCAGGCCACCGGAATCCTGCTCGACGGCAGCGATCCCGACATCGGCGATACCTATCCCTGGGAGCCGCTGCAGAGCCTGTCGGCGGTGCTCATCACGCCTCCGGCCCACGGCGAGGTGACGATCAACGGCCTGACGGCAACCTATGTCCCAGACCCCGACTTCAACGGCACCGATACGTTTGAATTCGCGGTCAGCGACGGCATCGACGTCTCCGCACCGGAAGCGGTCACCGTTGAAATCACCCCGGTGCCCGACGCGCCGCGGCTGACCTCGACTTCGGAACCCGAAGAGCGGGTCGCCGGCATCGGCTATCCGTGGGAACTCAACGTCGGCGTCGTCGATCCGGATCCGGGCGACGAGCACCAGTTGGTCGTCAACTGGGGAGACGGCATCACCGAGCCCGAGGGCGAGATCCTCGACGACGGGACCATCACCGGGCCGCTGCTGGATTTCAATTTCGGCGGCGAGGGCCTGGTCCACGGGCGGCATGAGTTCACCGGCACGCGGCGAGGCACGGGGCAGCGAACGGTCGAGGTATGCGTGACCGACAGCGCTTCTCTCCAGTCCTGCGAAGCGATCGAAATCGATCTCGTGCCGATGACCGACCTGGCGGTGTTCGAATCCGGGTCGCCGCGCGCGATCCCGGTCGGTCAGCCGGTCAGCTACGTCATCGGCCTCTCGAACTTCCAGGGCGAGGGCGGCGCCGGTATTCCGGCCACCGGCGTGACGCTGGAGGTGGATCTGGATCCGCGGCTCAGCGTGCTCGGCATCAGTGGCGCGAGCTGCGTCGAGGACGGCAACAGGCGCGTCTGCGCGATCCCCGACCTGCTGCCGATTCCCCGCGGCGCCAGCAACGGCACGCCGCCGATCGATCGGCAGGTGACGATCAACGCCATCGTCGATCCGGGTCTGCCGCTCGGTACCCGCCTGGCGACGCGGGCACGCCTGTTTGCCGACCCGATCAATCGCAACGCCAACGTCGGGGCCACCTTCGAGCGCGTGCTGGTCGCGTCCGGCGACTTCGTCATTGATCCGATCCAGGCCGATGGCTCGGCAGCCAATGCTGGCGACGGCTTCTGCGAAGACGCCGAAGGTCGCTGCACGCTTCGCGCCGCGATCGAGGAAGCGAATGCCCTGGGCGGTGCGCGCACGATTGCGCTGCCCGACGGTCTGTTCCGTCTCGATCAGGGCGCCGTGCCCGTGACCGGCGACCTCACGCTGATCGGCCTCGGCGTCGGCCAGAGCGAGATCGTCGCCGAGGGTGCCCAGCGCCTGTTCGAGATCGCCCCCGGCGGACGACTGACCTTGATCGGATTGACGCTCTCTGGCGACGAATACGTCAACGACGTTGCGGGCTTGATCCGCAACAACGGCGAACTGCTGATCGAGGACGCATTGCTGCAGAACGGTGATGCGACGAACGGCGGCGCGATCTACAGCACGGGGACCTTGACCGTGCGACGAAGCACCTTCACCAACAACGTCGCCAGC
>DATGCS010000192.1:0-4024 GCA_035311685.1 Wenzhouxiangellaceae bacterium | reverse complement strand
GCCTGGGCGATACCGAAGCGCTGACGCATGCCGCCCGAAAACCCGGCCAGCGCCTTTTTGCGAACCTGGTGCAGGTTCACCTGCTGCAGCAATGCATCGACCAGTCGCTTGCGCTCGGACCTGGACACTATGCCCTTGAGCACGGCCAGATGCTCGAGCATCCCCTCGGCCGTAATGCGCGGATACACGCCGAAGTCCTGCGGCAGGTATCCCAGCGTGCGGCGAAGCCTGTCAGGCTCGGCCAGCACGTCTATACCATCAAACACGATTTTTCCGATGTCCGGCTGCTGCAACGTGGCGATGGTGCGCATCAGTGTGGACTTGCCCGCCCCGTTGGGCCCCAGCAGGCCGAACATGCCGACCGGAATATCGATAGAGACATCGTTCAGGGCGCGAACGCCGTTCGGATAGGTCTTGGAAATCGAGGAAATTGAAAGCATGCGGGCTCGCTGTCGGCCGGTATCGAAAAACGAGGTTTCAGTATGCGCAGACCCGGTGGCTTCGCGACAGGGCCGGAAGTCACTACGCCCATATATGACTTGCAGCATCTGCCCATGCAGGCGAAAGCCCGCAATGCAGCAGGCGAACGCGACTCGGCTGGCGAAGCCTTCCCGCATGCGAAGACCTGGAGGTCATCGAATCCGAATCGATCGTCCTCGAACATCCGCTGGTCGAGACTCACGGGAAGCTATGGATCGAGCTGCAGGAAGCATGCACGCAGGACAAATATCTGTGCTAAACAGGACACCTTTGGCGCGCCCCCGGGGGAGGCCCGTCAAGGCCGGGGCGTGCTTGAGCTAGTTGTTATGCGACCAATCTTCACGGAGCATCGAAAATAAATCTAAATCGACTAAATGGCCCTTGAACCACCGTGCGCCCCTCAACGTCCCTTCATTCCGGGACCCTTTTCAGGCATAACGTTTGCATTAGCGGGCGCCGGCTTTGCCGACGACCGGTTAAGTGGCTTGTTTACCGTCAATGCGGGCAATGAAAAAGAGCGAGGAATGTCGGGATTATGTATTTGATGATTTCCGGATCTCCTGTTGCTTATGACAGGTAACGTTTGAAGTGAGCACTGGGCGTAAACGCGCCTGCTCGAGAGGCGAAAGGGCCGTAACGTGCTGAAGTGATTTGTTAGGTGCGATTCCTCGACCCCTTCGACAGGCTCATTCTCCGTAAAAGACCTCCCAGGGCACCCAAAAGCATAGCCAACCATACAACTATCAAAAACGAAGTCAAGGCTCCTAGAAACCCCGCCACGCCCAGCTTTAATAGTGAGACTGCGCCTGTAACAAGCATATGATCAACCGCAAGAACCAGGGCACCTGCCGCTGCAGAGTTCCATAAACGGCAAGCACTCTCTTCTAGAGCAAGAAAGCCGGCCCAAAAAATGAGTAAAAACCGGATCCCGTTGAAGAGCGCGACGAGAAGGTCTGAGAGATCTGGCGCCAAGAGGGTCCAGGCAAGACTGTTTACAACTGCAAGCAGTAAGGGAGTCTTGATCCTGAATACAAGCTGCTGAATCATAGTATCCGTTTCACCTAACGCTCCGCCTCAGCTAAAATGTGCGCTTAGCTGGCACTTTGTACGGCTGCCTGCGCTTGTTATAAGCCGATGAAGGCCATTGCCTGTCTTGCATTGATGAAGTCTTTGATATTTTGATGGTGGTATGTTTTTTCACCAATTAACACGAAATTGAAGCCCAGTTCCTGGCAGGCGATCTTATCCCACTCGCCGTCTCCGAAATATGTGCAGGGAACTTCATTGTGGCCAACAGCTTTTGCTTTGGCGATTTTCATTATTTCGCTTCGCGCATAGTGATTGTTCGATGATGCGATAGGGATATCTCCGACGTCAATATCAGCTGCCTCCAGTTTCATCAGGGCTGTCTCATGCCATCCCCCGGTAGCAATCGATAGCGTCAGATGTTCCGTTTGCCGTAGCTCGAACAAGAATTCGGAGGCACCGGAAACCTGCTGCACTGGGTGATCTTTCAGGTGATTGGAAATTTTTTCGATAAACGCGGCTTTGACATCAGCGAAGATTTTCTCTTTTCTATCGTCAAGCCCGCTTTCGCGTATATGCTGATCAAGGATGCCCGCGTCACTTACATAAGTGTACTTCCGCCAATCGGTATCCAGGCTATGGCCTAGAACTTCATGCACGGCTTCAAGATAACAATTGCCGTCGAACTCGTCCGACATTACCAGCGTGCCATCAACATCAAACATCACGTGGTGCAAATTGCTTCGCTCCTTGGCTTAATAACATCCAAATATTCGGCTCGCTCGGCTGGAAGGCGCGCGGCCAAAACGGTCCGGTCCGGATGCGTTCAGCGCGAAGCTCAAGGCGCGGGACTGACGCCGGGCTGGCTTAATTCCCGCCCCGCCTCGTTCCACGCGTTCTCGACCATTTCGCGCACGTCCCGGCGCAGTTCGGCGGCGTCGTAGACGATGCCGCGCGAGACGGTGTAACGGACGCCCTCAGTGCGAACCACCCGGTTGTCTTCGGTTACGCGCACGGCGCCGGTGCCGAACAACACTTTCCAGTCGGCCAGCGGGTTTTCGTCCACCACCACCAGATCGGCCTGCTTGCCGACTTCCACCGACCCGGTGACGTCGGCAATACCCAAAGCCTCTGCGCCGTTGAGCGTCGCCGAACGAAGCACTTCCAGCGGATGAAAACCTGTTTCCTGCAGCAGCTCCAGCTCCTCGACATAGCCGAACCCGTAGAGCTTGTAGATATAGCCCGAGTCGGATCCGACCGTGACGCGCCCGCCGTGATTCTTGTAGTCGTTGATGAATTGCATCCAGCGGCGATAGTTCTGCCGCCAGTCGACCTCGTTGGCGGTCGACCAGGCGAACCAGTAACTGCCGTGCGCCTGCCGGCTCGGCGCGTAGAAATCCCACAGACTGGGCAGCGTGTAATCCTCATGCCATTCCGCGGTGCGTGCAGCCATGAAATCGCGGTTGGCCTGATAGATGGTCAGCGTGGGATCGAGCGTGAAGTCCAGCGCTACCAACTCGTCGCGCACCGCCTGCCAGCGCGGGTGATCGGGCCCGGCGGCCTGGCGCCAGAGCTTGCCGGCCTCGGTGAAGCGATGGTATTCATTGGCGTAATTGTACTCGGCAGGGTAGTCCTGGATGGTCTTGTCGGCGAACAGCGCTTCGGGCAGACCATACCAGTGCTCCATGGTGGTCAGCCCAGCCCGCGCGGTATCCAGCACATTGGCGCGCGCGACGTCCATCTGGGCATGATGCATCGCGGTGCCGAGCCCGACCTTCTTCGCTTGTTCGATCGCCGCCAGCAGCACTTCGGGGCGCGCGCCGAAGAACTTTATGCCGTCGGCGCCTAGCTGCTTGACCTCGTCGACCCATTCACGCGCCTGCTCCGCAGTCGTTATGGGTTTGTCGCGGCCCTGGCCGAAGCTGACGTAGGCATGGATGCGCGGCGCTGCGATCTCGCCGCCGTCACTGCGCTTGCGCTCGCTCATCGTCCAGTCGAGACCATTGCCCGATCCCGGATCGCGGATTGTCGTGATGCCGTGACCCAGCCACAGCTTGTAGACATACTCGGCCGGCGTGCCCTGGGCCTTGCCGCCGATGTGTCCGTGCATATCGACGAACCCGGGCAGCACGTACTGCCCGGCGATGTCGATTTCGCGACCGTTGTTTGTCAACGCCGGGCGGTCCGCATCATTGATTGGGACGCCGGGCGCACCCACCATCGCGATCTCCGCGATACGCTTGTTCTCGATCACTATATCGACCGGCCCGATCGGCGGCGCACCAGCGCCGTTGACCAGGATCCCGCCGCGCAGAATCAATTGCTCGAACGGACCCTCGCCTCGATCA
This sequence comes from Wenzhouxiangellaceae bacterium, assembly GCA_035311685.1. Taxonomy (GTDB): domain Bacteria; phylum Pseudomonadota; class Gammaproteobacteria; order Xanthomonadales; family Wenzhouxiangellaceae. Next base: position 170 of record DATGCS010000192.1, on the reverse strand, counting down.
CGATCCGGTGCGGCTTCTATTTCGGCGTAGGCGATAGGGGCAAGTGATACGGCAAGAAGCAGTAATGTTGCAGAAAGTCTGGTCATCGGGTTACCGGAGGTCGGCTCGGGAAGTGCAACAGATTACACGGCTTTGAGGCAGCATTCAAAACCCGCGTTTTCTCCAGCGCA
>DATGCS010000191.1:0-2671 GCA_035311685.1 Wenzhouxiangellaceae bacterium | reverse complement strand
GCTTGAAATCTGCGGCGTCGAGGCGCTGATGCGCTGGCCGCACAAGGATGGCTACAACGTCCCGCCGCGGGATTTCATTCGCGTTGCCGAGGAGACCGGCGTCGTGCATCGTCTGAGCCAGTACGCGCTGTCGCGCGCGGTGGGCGATCTGGCCGGCTGGCAGAAGAAATTCGACAATGCCCCGTGGCTGGCGGTCAACATTTCGGGCGCGCAGTTTCGCGAGGCCGAATTCGTGCGCGATCTGAGTGTCTTGCTGCACCAGCACCGGATTTCGCCCGATCAACTGCACCTGGAAATCACCGAACAAGTTCTGATCGAAAACCTGGTGCGCAATCGCGACGTGCTGGAGCAACTCGATGAAATCGGCATGCCTATCGTCGTCGACGACTTCGGCATTGGTTACTCGTCGCTGGCCTACATAAAGAACTTCCCGATTTCCACGATCAAGATCGATCAGGGTTTCATCCGCGGCATCCAGGACGATGCCGACGATCAGGCCATCACGCGCACCATTTGCGACCTGTCACACGCGCTTGCGTTGAAGGCTGTTGCCGAGGGCATCGAGCAGGCCGGCCAGCTGGAACTTCTGCGTCGATACGGCTGCGACCTGGGCCAGGGGTTCCTGTTCATGCACCCGGTATCGGCAAGGGAAATCTCGCGCCTGCTGTCCGGACCACCGCCCTGGATCGGGTTGCTCAATGAGCGGGGAGAACCGCGCGATTTTCTCGAGGAGCGGGGGAAAGCGCCCTGAATCGGCCGCCGATTCTGGACGAGCGGGATCGGAGGCGGGTTGTTGTTGTATTTGGGCGCCTGTTCGACCATAATAGAGGGCTGACTTTCCACCAAGCATCAGGTGCGCCCAAATGAAGGCTGAAATCCATCCCGAATATCGCGAAGTCGTCTTCCAGGACCTGTCCAGCGACTTCTCGTTCAAGACTCGCTCGACAATCCAGACCCGCGATACCATCAAGTGGGAAGACGGCAACGAATACCCGCTGGTCAAGGTAGAAGTGTCGAGCAAGTCGCACCCGTTCTACACCGGCCAGCACAAGATCGTCGATTCCGGCGGTCGTGTCGACCGGTTCAAGCAGCGTTACGGCAAGAGCAAGTAACGCCGGCAGCGCGCGGTCAGCAATGGCCGCGAATTGTGACATACTGAATATACGCAGCCGTATGGTTGCGGCCGAACCCATGGCGACAGGCCTGTCGGCAAGCATTCGGAATTGCTCAACGATTTTCCGACTTCCGGCTCAGCCTGTTGCAGACTGCCAGGAGTTGTGCCGTGTCCGATCGTAAACTGAATCTAAGTGATCCTGAATCCGGCAAATCGCTGGACCTCCCCGTCGTCTCCGGTTCGGAAGGCGATCCGACGCTGGACATCAGCAGCCTGCACAAGGAGCTGGGCTACTTCACGTTCGATCCCGGTTACGGCACAACCGCAAGCTGCAAGAGCGACATCACCTTCATCGATGGTGAAAAGGGCATCCTGCGCTACCGCGGCTACCCGATCGAGCAACTGGCCGAGAATTCCTCGTTTCTCGAAGTGGCCTACACGCTGCTCTATGGCGACCTGCCGGGTCGCGACCAGTTTGCCGGGTTCGAGCGCGACATCACCTATCACACGATGGTGCACGAGAAGCTCAACACCTTCATGCAGGGCTTCCACTACAACGCTCATCCGATGGCCATTCTGTCGGGTGTGGTCGGCTCCATGGCCGCGTTCTATCATGACAAGCTCGACGTCAATGACGCCGAACAGCGCGAACTGGCCGCCAAGCGGCTGATCGCCAAGATGCCGACAGTGGCCGCGGCCGCTTACCGGCATTCGATGGGCTGGCCCAGCGCTTACCCGAAAAATTCGCTGCCCTACAGCGACCGTTTCCTGCACATGATGTTCTCGGTGCCGGCCGAGCCGTACGAGATCAACCCGGTTGCGGCCAAGGCACTGGACCTGCTGTTCATCCTGCACGCCGACCACGAGCAGAATGCGTCGACTTCCACCGTGCGGCTGGTGGCCTCCACCGGTGCCAATCCCTATGCCTGCGTGGCCGCCGGCATTGCCGCACTCTGGGGGCCGGCGCACGGCGGCGCCAACGAGGCGGTGCTGAACATGCTCAATCAGATCGGGTCGGTCGACAATGTGCCGAAGTTCGTCGACAAGGCCAAGGACAAGAACGATTCCTTCCGCCTGATGGGCTTCGGGCACCGGGTCTACAAGAATTATGACCCGCGCGCGACCATCATTCGCAAGCAGTGCCACGAGGTGCTGGCGGAGCTTGGCAAGAAGGACGAGTTGCTGGATCTGGCCATGGAACTCGAGCGGATCGCGCTGGAAGACGATTACTTCGTCGAGCGCAAGCTGTATCCGAACGTCGACTTCTACTCGGGCCTCATCTACAAGGCGCTGGGCATTCCGACGTCGATGTTCACCGCGATGTTTGCGATCGGCCGCACCGTTGGCTGGGTCAGCCAGTGGCTGGAGCAGGCAGCCAACCCGACCCGCATCGGGCGCCCGCGACAGGTCTACACGGGGCCGACCGAGCGAAACTACACCCCCATCCAAAAACGCTGATAAACGCCGCGAGCACGCGCCTGACGGCGTCCGGCGGTGCTCGAAATCCTCGTGTACAGAATCGTACACTCCGGTTTCTGCGCGCCGGCGGCCACCGTC
>DATGCS010000190.1:0-17129 GCA_035311685.1 Wenzhouxiangellaceae bacterium | reverse complement strand
TCGACGTGAAAGGCCCACAGACCCTCGCCGATCTTCAGATGCTCGAGATGGTGCGAGACGTACTCGGTCGGAGAGGATCCCGCGGCTGCAACTCCAAAACGCACGATTCAGTCGTCCTTGTCAATCGTTGTTCAATGCACTTTTCGAATCCATTCGACGCCCGACTTGACGCCCGATCCGCACCAGTGCAATCCAGTAGGCCACCAGCGTGACCACATAACCGGCAATCACCGGCAAAAACCATTCGGCGAAAATCGCCGCGACGATCACGAACATCACCACAGCCAGCGCCATCTTCAAAAACATGCCGCGATAGAACGCGGCCGCCACAGCCTCCGGCTCGGGGGCCGATACCGCCCCGGCGCGCAGCGCCGAGATGGCCGTCAGTACGATGCCGATGCCGCTGCCCGCCAGCACTGCGAGCGCCGATCCTGTCCCGGCGAAAATGCCGGCAAGGATGGCAGCTGCTACCGCCATCATCGCCTGCGTTCTCAGCAGCCATACGACAGTCCGGGCGAAACCGGCCGAGTCGTGAACGGTCTGGCTGCTTTCCGACTTGACGGAATCGTTAGACATGTCGGTAGACAAAGCCTGTCCAATCCCCGCGGCGCATCAAAAAACAAGCGGCCCAAACGAATCCAGAGCCGCAAAGCCCGCAGATTATACCAGCTTGGTATCGTCAACTGGGACGCGACCGGACCAAAATCGATCATTGCGGACCGAATCCCCGGGTCAGGGCCGGACGGTATTTTCGCGAGCAGGGCAGCACCGCGCCGTCGCGCATGGTTATGCGCGCATCACCGCTGTCGACCGGCTCGATCTGCGCGACGGAATCCAGGTTGACGATGTGGCTTCGGTGGGCACGCCGGAATTTTTCCGGATCGAGGCGCGCCAGAAGATCCTTCATGGTGCTGCGAAGCGGATAGTCGCGCCCGGCCACGTGCAGATTCACGTAATTTCCCGAAGCGCTGGCGTACTCGATTCGATTGGCGGGCACCAGGAACTCGCGGCCCAGCATCTTGACCAGGAAACGCGAAGGTCTGGTCGGCTCGAATTCGATTTCCGGGGAAGCTCTATCTGGCCAACGCGCCTCGCCCTGCAACCGGCGCAGCACGAACCGATAACCCTCGATCATCAGGACCACGCCGGCATACGTGCGCACGTCCTTGAGATATTCGTAGAACAGTTCGCTGGGCCAATGGCCGAACGAATATTCTGCGCCGGCCATCGCGTAGGCGAATTCGCGCATCGCCACCATCAGCACCACGTGGGCCAGCGAATAGCCGATGCTGCCTGCGAAATGCAAGCCGATCCTGCGCCCGAGACCCTCCCATTGCAGTGGAAACCGACGCGTGAGCCAGACCACCGGCCAGACCAGCAGCAGCATCGACAGCGCACTGCTGGACTCCCAGACCGCCGCTTCCCAGGCGGCCGCGTCGACGCCCCGGCGGTCCAGATCCAGCGCCACGGTCACGCTGTTGGCCACGGCGTTGAGCGTGTACAGCGCGATCCAGAATCCCCAGTCGAAGGTGCGCTTCCAGGGCCGGAATCGGCGAAGGATTTGGGGGCCGTCGGGATGCATGGGTCGAATCCTAGCCCGGAATCGATCCCCGCGCAGGTGCGATTCATCCCCGCCAGGGCACGAGCCATCCCTTGACGCTTGCCCGATGACGAACGCTATGCACAGACTGCAGTCACGCACTCATGGAATTGGTTCGATGCAAGACCGCCGCCACGACATCGACGCCCTGCGCGTTTTCGCATTCGCGTTGCTGATCGCCTATCACGTCGGCATGGTGTACGTGCAAGACTGGGGCTTCCACATAAAAAGCCCGCAGCAGTGGGATTGGCTGCAGTGGCCGATGGTAGCGATCAACCGGTGGCGCATGCCGCTTATCTTTCTGCTGTCGGGCATCGCGCTCGGGCTCAGCCGTGGTGCGACCCGGCCCGGCCGGCTGGCGTTGCGTCGCACGCGGTTTCTGCTGATTCCGCTGATTTTCGGCATGCTGGCGATCGTGCCGGTGCAGGCCTGGGTGGAAGCGCGGCTGAACGGCGCCTTCGACGGCGGTTTCGTGTCCTTTCTGCTGCGCTACTGGCAGTTGCGACCGTGGCCTCGGGGCAGCTTCGCCGGCGCTGAATTCGGCGTCACCTGGAACCACCTCTGGTACCTGGCCTACCTCTGGTTTTACAGCATGGCGCTGGCGGCCGGAATCCTGCTTTCGCGTTGGATCGGATTCACTGGCGCGACCCGGCTGTCGATAGTGCGTGCACCGGGGCACGCGGCCGCGGCGGCTCTTACAGTGGTGCCGGCGGCATGGCTTTGCGCCTGCCTGTACTGGCTGGAACCGCTATTCGGCGACACCAAGGCGCTGACCGACGACTGGGCCCAGCACGCGCAGTATTTCCCGGTATTGCTGTTCGGCTTCTGGCTGGCGCGCGCGCCGGTCTGGTGGACACGAGTGGTTGAACTGCGGCGGTGGACGCTCGCGCTGGCCCTGCTGGGCCTGACCATCTACATGCGGCTGCGCGTGGCGGGGCAAGTTTTGACACCGGTCGAAGTGGATGCGCTACCGGCCTGGAACTGGCGCGCGATTTCAGACGGCGCCCACGCGCTGTATGCGTGGAACATGTTGCTTGCGATCCTGGGATACGGCGCGATCTGGCTGAACCGGCCGTTTCGGTGGCTGCCATACGCCAATCGGGCAGTCTATCCGTGGTACATCCTGCACCAGAGCCTGATCGTGCCGTTGGCGTTCTTTCTTATTCCACTGGCGCTTCCCGGCCCGCTTGAAGCGACTTTGCTGCTTACCGGCACGCTGCTGGGCTGCGCGCTGATTCATCACGGTATCATCCTGCGGACGCCGATGCTCTGGCCGTTGTTCGGGGTCTATGCGGCCCCAGTCCAGGCCACCGGCCCAACACCGTCGGAACCGGAATCCGCAGGATGAAAAAAACGTCGTGACGAGACTTTTGCGGCTGGCCGGTCAACCCTTGCTGTTGCTGATTTCGATTGGCCTGTGGATGCTGTTCGGCGGCGATTCAGCCGCGGCACCAATCACGGTCATTACAATGCTCGCGGTTTTGTTCATCCTCGAACGATGGCAAGCCAGGCGCCGGGATTGGCGACAAAGCATCGGTGAGAAAGTTACTCTCGCCGGCGCCTGGATTGTGCTCGGCGCCATTCTGGGTCTGATCACGATCGGCTACGAGCAGATTTTGTATGGACTGCCCCTGCCGGAACAATCTGCCGCGATTTGGCCGCACTCACTACCGTGGCCGGTCCAGGCCATGCTGCTGTTTCTGGTTTCGGATCTTGTCTACTACTGGATTCACCGTGCGATTCACACCTGGCCGTGGTTATGGCGCGCCAGCGGCCACGGGGTGCACCACGCGTTCCATAACCTGCACGCAGTCAACGCCGGGGTGACCCATCCGTTCGAGCTCCTGTTGCTGGCGCTGCCGATCGCGCTGATCGGCACCGTCTTCTCGATCGATCCTGCCGTGGTGGCGGCGGGCGTCGTGCTGCTGGGCACCAACAGCCAGCTGGTCCACGCCAATCTCGATCTGGGCGCGCCGGGAATTCGGTGGATCGTCACCACCGGAGCCGACCATCGGGTGCATCACTCGATGGTACGGGAGCAATCCGACCGAAACTACGCCTGCAATGCCATCATCTGGGATCGGCTCTTCGGCACTCACGCCATCGGCGAGGTCTCGCAAACCGGTACTGGATCGCACCAGCCCGATCCACTGCATCTCGCGCTCTTGCCGTTTCGGAAAGCGGGTCGTCGAGGAACCTCAGGCTGAATAGCTGCGGAGCCCGCTTCAGACAGATTCAGTCCCCGTTCAATCCCCAATACGCCCGGCCAGCTCGAGAACGTGGAACCCGGCGCCCTGGTTGTCCTGGCACACCACGAGCCGGCCGGCGGCGGTATCGAAAGGGCCGTGGTGGACCGAGCCGCCTAGCGCGCGAACCCGCGCGGCGGCGTCTTCGGCATCAACGACGGCAAAGTAGACGATCCAGTGCGGCGGTGCGTCGCCCCATTCTTCGGTCATCTTGAGAATGCCGCCGTTTGACCGGCCGGCGTTCTCGATGATCCGGTACGGCGCCGGCGAGTGCGGATTGACGTAGCCGGTCCAGCCCAGCAGTTCGGCGTAGAAGGCCTGCGCCCCGTCGAGATCTGGCGTGACCAGTTCGTTCCAGCAGAATGTCCCCGGCACCTTGGTCGCTTCGGCACCGGGCTCCAGGCCCGCTTCCCAGAACGCCACACTCGCGCCGGTGGGGTCCTGGATGAATGCAATTCGCCCGGCCTCCGAAATCGACGTCGCCGGCACCTGTATGGTCGCGCCCAGCCCCTCGGCGGCCTGGACTGCGGCGTCCACATCGTCGACGCGGATGTAGCTCACCCACACCGACGGCGAGCCGCCGTGGCGCATCTCGTCGCTCATTCGCCCCATGCCGGCGACGAGCAGGCCGTCCAGGAAGAACCGCTCGTAAGGCCCGGCGTCGCCGGCACGCCCGGCGAATTCCCCGGTCCAGCCGAACAGCCCTGAATAGAATACGCGCGCGGCGTCCGGGTCGCGTGCGTTGAGATCCACGCGGCAGAAATCCCCATGGCGGAAATGAGACGAATCGTTCGGCATGTTCAGCTCCTCTCGGCTGAATTTCAGCACCCCGGCGTTCCGGCTTGATGCGAAGACGGTCGATCAGGTCATCCTTGCTCATGAGACTGGCACGGTGCCGAAAGGCTTGGAGGTATTCGAGTATAGGAGTCGGGCAAGCGATTACCAGTGACGATTGTCATGCAGGTAAAGGCACCGCGGCGCAATACACTCCGCCGCGCGAAACGCGCAGCCTCATTGGCTATCGAGTATTTCCGCCAGCGCTTCTTTCAGTTCGGCGTAACGGAACTCGAATCCGGCCTCCTCCAGCCGCTTCGGCAGCATCTTCGCGCCAGTCAGCAGCAGGCGCGACATTTCGCCGAAGGCCAGTTTCAACGCGATTGCCGGAGCGGGCAGCACCGCCGGCCGATGGAGTGCGCTGGCCAGCGTCTGGGTGAATTCCGCGTTGGTGACCGGTTTGGGCGCCGACGCGTTGAACGGGCCCGACAGCTCTTCCCGCTCGAGCAGGAAGATCAGGATTCGCACCATGTCTTCGCGGTGGATCCACGGCATGTACTGACTGCCGTCGCCGAGCCGGCCGCCGACGCCCAGCTTGAACGGGGTCAGCGTCCTGGCCAGCATGCCGCCGCCCTGGTCGAGGACCAGGCCGATGCGCGCGATCGCAACGCGCACGCCATGGGACTCGGCCTTGCGCGCCTCGGACTCCCAGCGGTCGCAGATGTCGTGCACGAACTCGTGATTCGGCGGGGTGTCCTCGGTGACTTCGCGATCACCCTGGTCGCCGTAGTAACCCATGGCCGAGGCCGAGACAAGCACCTTGGGCGGACTTTCGGCTGCGGCACACAGCTCGACAATTGCGCGGGTTGACTCCACGCGCGATTCCACGATCTTGCGCTTCTTCTCGTCGGTCCAGCGACCCTCTGCGATCGGTTCGCCGGCCAGGTTGATCACCGCCTCGGGCGATGCATCGGCAAAATCGGCCACAGCGGCACGGACGTCGGCGCCTTCGGGCAACAGTTCCCGGGCCTTGTCCGGGCCGCGCGAAACCGCCAGCAATTCATGCCCTTTTTCGGCCAGCGCTTCGCATAACGGCTGGCCAATAAAACCGGTAGCGCCGGTAATCAGAATCCTCATTGCTTCGCCTCCGTGCTTCGGCTCCGTAAATTCATGCCCATGCTAGCGCCAACGGCATGAGAGGAACGTGCCGGGTTGACAATCTGTCAGAATCAGGTAATGTAACCCTCAGGTACTATAAAGTAACCTTTGATCGTCTATTTGTTACCCAAACAGCACACACAGCATTGGAGAACGACCATGAAAGCACAAACCACGCCCTCTCCGGCAGAACTTGCCGATCGCAAGCTGCAACTCATTGCCTGGGCGATGTTCGCGGTTGCCCTCGTGTTCTGCCTGTCCGTCGCCGAATTCTTCGCCAGCGAACCCATCGCGGCAATCATTGATATTGCCGGCAAGGCGCTGGGCATTGTGATTCTGGGCCTGATGGCGCTCCTCTATTTCTGGAAATTCCGACCGATGAGCCGCGACCAGCGAAGTCACTATCTGGCTGAAGACGGTTTCGTGCACATTGCTTTCCAGAAGGCCATGGCCAAATCCTGGATGCTGAGTTTCCTGGTTCTGGTGATATTGCAGGCACTGGACAACCTGATCCTCGAACGGCTTCCGGCAATGCCGCTGGAGATCGTCATTCAAGGCATTCTGGCCTTCATGCTGCTGCTTTTCAGTGTCGCCTTTTTGTTCTTGACGCGTGCGGAGAGCGGCAATGAGGAATGAACTGGGCAACAGAATCCGGGTCTTCCGCGCCGAACACCGGCTCAGCCAGGCCGAACTTGCCGAGGCGATCGGCGTATCCCGAAAGACCATCAGCACCATCGAGGTGGGCCGGTTCGTGCCGTCCACCATCATCGCACTGAAAATCGCCCGTTATTTTCAAGTGCCCCTGGAAGACGTATTTTTTCTCGACGATGCAAGCTGAACGCGTCACAGATTCCTTATTGAGGGAGACCGCCTGATCACCGAGATGCCGATGGTCGCGCTTCATGCCGCCCTGGCCAACGCCGTCCTCGAACTCGACGCGGGCACGGACGCCGAACCGGCGTTACGACGGACGTTCGAAGAAATGCGCGCCGAGCTCGAAGCCGGTCAGCGACGATGCCCGCGTCAGTCCTTTATAGCAGGCTCTTCTTTTTCCGGCGCTTTCGCGCTGTCGGGATAGGGCATCTTCAAATGTCCGTAGCGCACCACGATGACGGCAAGCGCAAGAATCAGGATTCCGCCCGAAACGGCCAGCACCTGTGCGCTGCCGAGGTGAGCGGCTTCCAGGATGAGATAACGCGCCAGGGCTACCATCGCGATATACAACGGCATGCGCACCGGCAGCTTCCCAGACTGCCAATACACGTTCACCATCGTGATGACTTCGAGGTAGATGAACAGCAAAAGCAGATCGGTCAGCTTGACCTCGCGCGCCTCGATCATTACCCAGATTTCCTGAATGCCTGCAACCACGGTAGCGAGCAGGACGACCCACAAGCCGAGGTTCTGAATCAGCGTTGCCGCGTCGTTTCCGGTCTTCGTAAGCGTCTTGGTCACGATTGCCTTCCGTTTTTTGATTGTGGCGCCGATGTGGTTCCAATGGTCTTGAATGCCTGATGATAAACCCAGACCCTACGTGCGGCACGCAACAACCGGGTGAATGACCGGGACCGGGAGACCCGGTACGATACCGTATGTAAAGTTAGCTTGACATCATGTAAAGTTTGCTTTACATTAGTCCGCAACATCAGGACACGGAACTCAATCCAATGACCAACCTCTCGTTTCACGAAAAGAGCGCGATCGGCACGCTGATCGCCACATGGATAATCGGGATCTTCTATTTTCATTCGGCCTGGGAACTGTGGCAGGCCGGACAGCTCCATCCCGCGTCGAATTTCGGGCTGGCGGCAGGATTGACGGTCCTGCTGGTGATCGTGCTTGTCGCCTATCACATACTGATCGCGGTGACGGGCAAGCCCGAGGAAGAGGACGAGCGGGACCGACTGATCGCTTGGCGTGCCGGCCGTATCGGCGGTTTTGTCCTTGGCTTCGGCGTCGTCGGAATCGTTGTTCAGATCCTCATCGGCGGCATGTTGGATGACCCGCTGGCCGGGTCACCGGTATTGATCGCCAACGCTTTGATGGCCGTGGTGTTCATCGCCACCATCGTGGAGCTGGTGCTGACGCTGGTGTTCTACCGGCGGGGAATCTGAGGTGGGCAGCAGCAATCTGGACAACGGCGTTCGCGCCCTGCGCGACGAACACGACCATATGACGCAGCAGGCGCTGGCCGAAGCGGTCGGCGTCTCGCGTCAGACCATCATCGCCATCGAGCAGGGCCGCTACTCGCCGTCCCTGGAAGTTGCCATGAAGATAGCCCGGGCTTTCGGCGAGCCGGTGGAGCGGGTATTCTGGTTCGCGCAGTCATGATGAACCATAACCGGGGCATGCGCCGACAGCTCACAAATTCAGACGACGCCGCGTTCGTCGAAGCCTTCGAGCGGAATCGGATTGCACCCGAGCACTTCCATCCTGCCTCACCGACAACAGGCAAGGGCGAGGCTCTTTCATGAATCCTACGAATGCGATCAGATCACATTACCGGTCGACGACATGGGCGATGCGGTGGATTTGTACAAAAGGCTCGGGTTTTACGCGGAGCGTCTTCAATCCTCGAGCAAACCGCTCAGATTACGGTATTCGCGTCGCGTCCGTCGTCCAAGCAGATGCGTCACCAGCAGACTCGCGCCCAGCCATGCCAGAGCGTAGACCAACAGCCACTGCGCGGCGGCGTGCCACTGCGCATCACCGAACATCCACGCGCCGAGGCAGCCCAGCAACGCATAGACGAGCAATCCCTGGGCCGCTCGCCTTGCCAGCCACAGGTCGCGCAGGCTGATTTTCAACTGCGACAGCCGGATGCGTGCGTAGACGTTCGTCGGCGCGGTTGCCGCGTCAGCATCCCGCCGGGGCCCGCGAAGGGTCAATAGCCAGACCGTTGGCAGGAACACGGCAAAGAAAGGCAGCAGCAGCCAATGTTCGGGCCCCATGGATTGCGAGGCGAGCGCGTGGGCAAACAACGCAATGGCGGCGACAGTCAGCGCCACCTCCAGCGCGCGCCTGAGCATCATGCGGCGCTGCTGGCGCCGAACCCGCGCCGTCAGGCCGGCCAGGTCTGCCTGCCCGCCGGATTCGGCGTTCCAGGCAGTACGCAATTGCTCTTCAATCTCCATCGCTTTGGTCCTCACGTGACAGTTGCCTGAGCCGCTTCCGCGCCCGGTGCAGCCGCACCCCGACGTTGTCTGCGCTGATGCCGAGCAACTCGGCGATTTCTCCGTAATCAAATCCCTCGAGTTGCAGCATTAGCACCTGGCGCAAATTCAGCGGCAGCGCTGCAAGCGCATCGAACAGCCAGTTGCGTCGCGCAGCTTCCCGGTCGCCTGGTCGATCCCCGGCGCCCATGTCGTGCGACCGCTCGTCGAAGCTCACCGCGGCCGGCCGGCGCGCTGCCGTGCGTGCATGGCTGGCGCCCAGGTTGTGTGCGATGCGCAGGGCGAAAAACAGCAGCCTGTCCGGCTCGCGCAGCCGAGGCAGGCTTTCCCAGATTGCCAGAAGCACCTCCTGATACAACTCCTCGCGCAGCGCAGGATTGAGCTCATAGCCGCTCACCGCGCGCCACAGTTGCGGGTGGAAAGCTTCGATCTTCGGCCAGAGGGGATGCATTCGAGGGGTAATCACCGGGACAAGTCATTTCCTGCCAAGTCGCGCGCGCGGCTGATTTTCTTACAACTCGTAGCGAAAATATTCGATCTGTAAGAAATCCCGGACTATCGCGACTAGCTGGGCAACACCCAATTGAGGAAATATCCCGATGATTTCTCAGATTCGCCTTTTGCTGGCGCCCGTTCTCATTTTCTGGTTATCCGATGTCTCTGCCGGTATCGGCGAGGCGCTCGCACTGGACGATGTACGCATCGTCGATACCGCCGGAGGTCAGGTTACGACTGGTCGCTGCGTGCGCATCCAGGGCAACAGGATTGTCGCAGTTACCGAAGCCGGTAGCCGCCGTTGCCGAATTAATGCCCGGATAGTGGAACTGGCGGGGCTCTACGTAATGCCGGGCCTGATCGACACGCACGCCCATCTGACGCTGGGTCCGGTCGAGATGCGACGCGAACGCGGCAAAATGGTCATGGCCGCCGAGGCCAGTGACGAGATCGCCGACCACAATGCCCGGCGGCTGGTCGCGTTCGGCGTGACCACCATCCGCAACCCCGGCGGGGATCTCGCCGCGGCGGCCCGCTACAAGGGGCGCCGCGCGGCCGGCGAGGTCATCGGCCCGGAATCCTTCGACGCCGGCAAGGTCATCCACAACACCGCGATACCCGGTCTTGCCGAGGCGGTCCGAGACGCCGACGGCATGCGCCGCGTGGTCGCCGATCAGGCCGCAGCGGGGGCGGACTGGATCAAGCTCTATACCGGGCTCTCTCCGGATCTCCTTCAGGCCGGAATCGATGCAGCGCATGACCATGACCTGCCGGCCGTTGCCCACCTCGAGCGGATTGCCTGGCCCGACGCGCTGGCGATGGGCCTGGACGGCATCGTCCACCTGATGCCGACCAGCCCCGATCTGCTCGACGACGAATCCCGACAAGCCTGGCACTCGAATGCCCGACCCGGCACGTTCGCGTTTTTCGAGTGGTGGGAGCATTTCGATCCCGACGGTTCGGGCGCCGATCGCCTGGTGGCGTCGTTCGAGCAGCACCGGCCGGTATTCGATGCCACACTGGTCGCGTTTCACGCCGCGTTCGTTCAGGATCTCGACAACGCCTACAAGGAAGATACCCGGCGTCTGGCGCATCCGCGTCTGCGCGCCAACTGGGAAGACTGGTTCACCTTTGCCGTGGGCTGGCAGGCCGATGACTTCGAACGCGCACGTGCAATCTGGCCCAAGGTGCAACGTCTGGCCGAGCGCGTCTATAACAGCGGTGCACGCGTGACCATCGGCACCGACATGAACAATCCGTGGATCGCGCCGGGCATCAGCCTGCATCGCGAGATGGCGCTGCTGGCCGAGGCCGGGGTCCCGGTCGACCGCATTCTGGCTGCAGCCACTGTGAATGCCGCCGAAGCGCTGGGTGCCAACGATCGACTCGGCCACATCGCCGAAGGCTTCGAGGCCGACCTGGTCGTGCTCGACGCCAACCCCCTCGAAGACATCTCTCACACACGCGCCATTCACGCCGTGGTGTCCGACGGACGCTGGCTCGACGCCAACCGCCTGGCCGAACTGGCCGAACCCGCTGCTGAAGAAAATGACCAAAAGGAGAATGATCATGCTCAATAACCATCTCAAAACTTTTCAGAGGACTCTGCTGGCCCTGCTCATGACCACCATTGCCGCGTTGCCTGCAATGGCCTCGAAATCGCATGCCGACGACTGGGCATCGCCGCGCAGCATCGTCCACGCGCTGCACGAAACCATATCCGCGGGGCCCGGGGAACAGCGAGACTGGGACCGCTACCGCGACCTGTTTCTCGATGGTGCGATGATATCGATGGCGATCAAGTCGCCGCGCGCGCCGGGGATCATGGCCGCGACCACGGAAGAGTTGATCGAGCAAACCGAAGCCAATTACGGCTCGACCGGCTTTCACGAGATTCCGCTGATTGTTGATGTCGCTGAATTCGGCGCGCTGGCCGTGGTCACCAACAGCTTCGAAGTCAAGCTCCGTCGCGATGATGCCGAGCCGCTGATGCGCGGTCTGAATCATTTCCAGCTGCTCAATGACGGCGAACGCTGGTGGATCGTGTCCAACATCTCGACAGTGGAAAGCGGCGATTGGAAGCTTCCGGCTGCGTTCGATCCGGACCGGACCTCGGAGGGCACCCGATGAATGGCGCCGACGGCAAAGACAATCAGAAGGAGGGCCGGGTCGAATCCGCGACCGGCAGCCGGAGGCTAGCGGCGCGGCGGTGGCTGCTCATCGGCGGCGGCTTGATCTGCCTGGCCTGCTGGATCGCACTCGGTCTCGGCATCGCCATGGAGGTTTCGCGAGGCACGCTTTTCGTGCTGGCCACGCTGGCCGCGGCCTCGACGGAGGGCCTGTTCTGGCTGGCCGCCGCGGTACTCGGCGTGACGGTCTTTCAGGCCCGGCAAAGAATCTGGAACCGGCTCTCACGGCGCACTGCCGAAGGCGGGCGCGCCGGCTATTGAGCCGGCCGGGTTGATGCCCGGCCGGAACGGCCGGGACCGAAAAGCGAAGCCCTTTGCGGACATGCGCCGCAAAGGGCCTGTATCGAAGACCGGAGCTATGGTTGATGCCATGTTAATAGATGGGGTGCGATCAGCGCGCCCGGACAAGCAGTGATTACTAACGACCTCCTTCGAAACGGCGCTTTTGGCCGGGTTCAAGAGAACTACGATTCGGAACCGTTCGGGCTTCCGGCAGGCTGCAGCATTGCGTTGATCTCCTTCGCCACGTCGTCGGACCAGAGTAGTTTGAGATGGCCCAGGCCCTCGGTATGGAGGATTCGGGCCTTGCCCCAGGTGGCCGCGATCTTCTCGGCGTCCCCGTCCTCGACCCGGGGATCATGGCGGTCCTGGATCAGCAGCAACTCGGCGTCGCCGTGGTTTGCAAATGCGGCACAAAGGTCGAGTTCCTCCCAACGCATGCCGAACTCGCCGGCGTAGTACTCACGGCATCGCTTCAGCACGCCGTCGCGGGGATTGAGGTGATGGATCAACTCATTGATCGGGATATATGGGCCGCGCGGTGTGGCCAGGAACACCAGCCGGGCGGGGTTCAGTCCGTAGCGAATACGTGCCGCAGCAAGACAGAGTCCGGCTGCCGAATGACACACCCAGGCTACGGCCTCGCCCGCCAGGGCGTCATCCAGTCCATTGAGATCGTCAATCATCCGGCGAAACCCGATTCGTCGGCCGTCGGACTCGCCGTGCCCCTGGCCATCAAACACCACCACCCCGAAGCCGGCCTTGGCAATGGCGTCGGCCAGTTTGACCATCTGGCCGGCCCGCCCCCCCCAGCCGTGAGCCAGCACGACCGTAGGGCCTGTACCCCAACGCCAGGCGACCCGCCGAAGACCGGTCCCGAACTCGAATCGCGTCGCGGCCTCGAGCACGCGCCGGTCCTCGGGCTTCAGCGGCAGTCGCGGTGGTAAGCTCGCCAGAGCGACTGCAATTCGGAAGGCAGCGCGCTCGGGCAGCAGACGCATCATCGCGCGCGTGATCGAGATGAGCATGGTTCACCTGTAATAGAATATGGTTCTAGAATGATATTTCATTTAATGGCGTGAAACAAGAGCGCTTATCCACCCGCATGAGACGCCGGGCCGTTCTGGAGGCGGCGCTGGAATGCTTCGCCGAGACCGATGTGGAATCGGCATCGATCGCCGCCATCTGCGCGCGGTCTGGTGCCAGCGTTGGCAGTGTGTATCACCACTTCGGCAGCAAGGAAGGCATCATGCTTGCGCTACTTGCCGATGGCCTGGAGGCGCACCTGAAGGCGCTGGGACGTGCCCTGGAGCACGCCGGCGGTGATCCCTTCCAGTGCGTCGAGGCGGTCGTCGGCAGTCTGATCGACTGGGTTGAGCTCAATCCGCGCTGGGCGATGTTCATCTACGCCAACCTCAACAGCAGCGGCGCCTCGTCGGCCGAACCGATCATTGAAATCAATCGGCGTTACGGAAAACTGGTCGAGCGCTACTTTGATCCGTTGATTGAATCCGGCCAGATCCGTCGGTTGCCCAGGGAGTGCTGGCCGTCGCTGATCGTGGCGCCGGCACACGATTACGCCAGACGCTGGCTGCGCGATCAGGTTCGGAATTCACCATCGAGGCAACGTCAGGTGTTTATCGACGCGGCGTGGCGTATCGTCCAGCCGGACTGACTTCGGACGCCCGTTGCCAGGGACGGCTACCAACCAGGTCGTTGAGCTCGGGAAGACTGTTTTTCCGCATTTCGATTTAGCCCGATCAAGTCGGCTGTGCACGGATCGCGCGCCACTGAAGCCAACCGACCGTGCCGACGAAAACCGCCACGGCAAGCGCTGCCAGAATGGCGGGCGCCCGGTCAATCCAGACGCCGGTGGCGATCAGCACGAGCGTTGCCAGAACCCAGAGCAGGTCTCCGACCGAAAAGAACCAGACCGCGTGCCGGTTGGGTCTGTTAGATCTGGCGACAAAGAAAAGCGCCAGGCCGTTGATCAGCAAGCCCGCACCGAGTACCAGGATGATCGCTGCGGGAGCGGCCGCGCGATCGGCAAGGAACGCTGAAACCGAGGAAGAGGCCAAGAGAAACAGGAGCCCAAACAGGACGCAGCTTGCGCCGTTGAGCATCAGAACGAGACGAAGACGTTTCACGGCACTCCTCATGTAAACTTAGTTGACACAAGGTTATCCTGAACGAGGCTTTATGTCAACTAGATTGACAAAAAACAACACGCCCATGGTCGAGAGCCGATCGTTGAGACTCGCATTCGCCTCACGCCGACTGCACGAGGCCATTCTTCAACGCGTCGCGTCACATTTGATCGAAATGGGATATGAAGCGGCGACACCGGCGGCACTGGACTTTCTCGGCGCGCTGGAGTGCGGCGATAACCACGCTTCGGAAATCGCGCGGATGATGGGCGTCTCGCGCCAGTGGGTTGCCAAGAACGTGGCCCGGTTTTGCCGACTGGACTACCTTGAGCAGATCCCTGGCGCGAGCCGCGGCAAGCGCATCGTGTTCACGGCCCGCGGCGAGACGTTGATGGCTGACGCGCGCAGAGAACTGGCTGCACTCGACGCGATTCTTATCAGAAGCATCGGCGCTTCCTCGCTTGAGCAGTTGGTCGAAACGACCGGATCTGTTGCCAGGCAGCTTGAAATAGGCGACAACTCCATCGCTCATTAACCTGGGGAAAACGTCCAGATCAGATATCCGCAGAAACCCGTTGATAAAGCGCACCCGCCCCGCCGGGGCCGGACAGGCGTCGAATGATCAGGCCTGTTTGAGGCCGTGTTCTCTCGAATTCTCGCGCGATGGAGACAATGAGTGGCACCAGCCCGGCCAAGGCGGCGCAAGTCGGAAACTGGTTCAGATACAGTAGGATCTGCTGGACGGCGATCGCCGGTTGCAAGTGGCGGTCGGCCGCGGGGTTTCTGTCCGGCTTGGCCGGACTGAAATTCGGATGCCAGGCGCCTGACGGCGCTCAGGAAAACTTGGAATGAATCTCAACCAGATCACGCTTCCTGTCAGCGACATGGATGCCGACACGGCATTCTACCGTCGGCTGGGATTTCCCCAGATCGTCGACACGCCGCATTACGCAAGATTCGAGTGCCCGGAAGGCGGGGCCACCTTTTCGCTTTCGCTCACGGAGGGCAGCTTCGAAAACGGCGCAGTCGTGTACTTCGAAAGTGAACGACTGGACGACTGGGTCGAAGAGCTCGTCGAACGCGGCATCGAATTCGACCAGCCGCCCACGGACATGCGCTACCTGTGGCGCGAGGCCGTCCTGCACGATCCTTCGGGCAACAGGATCAAGCTTTATCACGCCGGGGACAACCGGCGCCATCCTCCGTGGCGCGTGGAGATCGGCGATGATGCCGGGTAATCCGGGGTCACCGATACTGGTCATCCTCGGCAGCAGCCGAAGCCGCGGCAATACGCGGATGCTCGTGGATGCCGCATTTCCGAAATCGAACCGCCGCTTGATCGACCTGGGAAGTCACGCGTTTTCGGAGTACGGTTACACCTGCGCCAATCACGACGAGGCCTTCGCAGAACTGGCCGATGTACTCGTCTCGCACCAATGGGTCGTACTTGCCACCCCGGTGTACTGGTACACGACGAGCGCGACAATGAAGCGATTCGTCGATCGACTTTCGGATCTGGTGACCATACGTAAGTCTCTCGGTCGCGCGTTGGCCGGCCGACGCCTTTATGTCGTTGCGACGAGCGCGGATCCGGCCCTGCCCACGGCTTCGAACCGATTTTCCAATCTACATCGAAATATCTCGGTATGAATTGGGGCGGCTGCCTGCACGCCTGTTTCGAACGCGACCTGCAAATCACATCGGCCGCCGCGACTGCGGCATGCGATTTCGGGCGCTGTGTCGCTCAAGGCCGATTTGCTGGAGAAATTGAATGCTGTTGACCAAGCTCAAATCATCCGACCTTCCATGGAGACTCCTGACCGTTGAAGCCGTGCTGATCGCACTCAGCGTGCTGCTGGCACTAGGGATGGACAGCTGGCGCGAGGAACGCGAACAGCAACAATTGGCACAGCGTGCGCTGGCGGGTTTTATTGACGAGGCGCGCGCGAACTGCCGGGATATCCAGGCGACCGCGGAATATCACCAGGCGGTCTCCGAAGGCGACCAGCTACCGGAAGGCATGCGCGTGGGATTGTTGCGTAACGATGCCTGGGATGTGGTCAAGACTACCGGCGCGGCCGGCTGGCTGGACTACGACATCATCGCGGTCATGTCGGAAATCAGCAGCCGCCAACGCGATCATCGGGAAACCATCAAGGGCTATCTTCAGGCGGTGTTCACGCTCGCACTGCCAAGCAACGAGATCTCCGCGTGGCATCTGCCGGGAGAGCGCAACGTGATCAGCGATCTGGTGCGCATCCAGGAGGACCTGGTTTCCGGCTACATGCGCCTCGAAAATCTGGCCGAAAGACACTTCGGGGG
Source organism: Wenzhouxiangellaceae bacterium (assembly GCA_035311685.1). Classification (GTDB taxonomy): domain Bacteria; phylum Pseudomonadota; class Gammaproteobacteria; order Xanthomonadales; family Wenzhouxiangellaceae. Next base: position 746 of record DATGCS010000190.1, on the reverse strand, counting down.
CGATCCCGGGCCGGGACGGGTCTGCGATCGGGGATGACGCGCGTCTCGCGTCAGATCATCATCCCCACCGAACAAGGCCGCTACGCCTGCTGATTCCCATTGAATCGGGATCAGGGTTCGACCGGGAAGATCCCGTCGGCATACTTCGTCTCATGGTACCCCTTGGCGCCGATGGCCCGTGCCAGCTTGCTTCTATGGTCGCATCCCTGACCCAGATCGTGGATCGCCCGCTGAAAATCGTACGCGGGATGCCAGCCTAGGCGCTCTCGGGCATGGTCGTTGACGTAGACACGCTCTATTTCGTCGAGCATCCGCCATCCGCGGGCCTCGAACACCTCGCGCCAGCCCGGCACTCGAAGATCAAGAACGCCGGCCGGATCGCTGCGCAGCCGGTCAAGATCGTCGCGCCGGAAAGGCGTGGTCGCGCTGATGATGAACTTGTCGAAACCGAGCTCGGCAGCGCGACCTATTGCAAGCAAATGCGCGTCCACGACGTCGGCGATGTCGACCCTGCGATACAGCAACTCGCAAACCTGCAGGTTGTCGCGACCGAAGGAATCGCGGCGTACCGGTTCGTCGTCGTCCTCCGGGAAAAACCGGGAGGTTCGCAGCACCACGCAGGGCAAGCCGTTGTTGCGGTGAAACAGCCGGCACAGGTCTTCGGCGGCGGTCTTGGTCGCGCCGTAGATGTTCTTGGCAATCGGGGTGACGTCTTCGGTGATCCACGCCGCGGGCTGGTCGGACGG
>DATGCS010000189.1:0-2273 GCA_035311685.1 Wenzhouxiangellaceae bacterium | reverse complement strand
ATCGATGGAATACCTGGCTGCTCTCCACCCGGCCACGCTCTATGCGCTGGTCGTCGTTCTCGGCTTGCTCGTCGGAAGCTTTCTGAACGTGGTCATCCTGCGTTTTCCGGCCGCACTGCTCCACGACTGGAAATGCCAGTGCCGCGAATTGCTGGGACTCGAGGGAGACGAAGCGCCCCATGAAACGCCGGCCGGTATTGCCAGCGGTCGATCGCGCTGCCCCTCGTGCAGCCATCCGATCGCCTGGTACGACAATATTCCGGTGGCCAGCTGGCTGATTCTTCGGGGCCGATGCCGCAAATGCGGCACGGCCATATCGATGCGCTACCCGGTCGTCGAGTTGCTCACGGCGATCTTGTCCGTGCTGGTGATCTGGCAACTGGGACCAACCACAGCCGGACTGGCCGGCCTGGTCTTCACCTGGACGCTCATCGCCGCGGCCGGCATCGACCTGGACCACAAGCTGCTGCCCGACCAGTTGACGCTGCCGCTTCTCTGGTTGGGCTTGACCCTGAACGTCTTCGGCGTCTTCACCGACCTGGAATCGGCGGTCGTCGGCGCGGTTGCCGGATACCTGGTGCTGTGGCTGGTATTCCACCTGTTCCGGCTGGTGACCGGCAAGGAAGGCATGGGCTACGGCGATTTCAAGCTGCTGGCCGCCATCGGGGCCTGGTTCGGCTGGCAAGTGCTGCCGACGGTCATACTGCTGGCCTCGGGCGTCGGTGCAGTGCTCGGACTGGGGCTGATCGCGCTTAGAAAAATGGGGCGGGAAGTGCCGATCGCGTTCGGCCCCTTCCTGGCCGCCGCCGGCTGGCTGGTGCTGGTCGGCGGCGATGCGATAGTCGACTTCTGGCTGTTATTCTAGGATATCGCTGCAAAGCTACTGCGCTTGCCGCTGGCGGCGTTCGGCGGTGCTCGGAATCCTCATGTACAACTTCGTACACTGCGGTGCCTGCGCGCCGGCGGCCACCGCCAGCCACCCGCTCGCTACGCTTTGCAACGATTTCCCCCATCTTTACTTGAGAACCTCATGACACGAACCGTGCACTGCAAATTTCTCGGCCGCGAGGCCGAAGGGCTTACGCGCAAGCCGCTCCCGGGTGAACTGGGCGAGCGGATCTACAACGAGATTTCGGCCCAGGCGTGGAAACAATGGCTGGCCCACCAGACCATGCTCATCAACGAAAAACGACTCTCGCCGATCGACCGCGAGCACCGCAAATACCTGGAGGAACAGGCCGAGGCGTTTCTGTTCGGCGGCGAAGTGGATGCCGCCGAAGGTTATGTGCCGCCGGAATGATCCGAATCGGCGCTACCAGCCCCGTCAGCCACCATTGGACAGGTAAGCGCTGCCTCGCGTGCCGCCGTCGCCGGCTCGAGAAGGCACGGACCGGATTTCCTCGATAAGGCAGACATTGTCGTCCAGACGCACTCGGTCGGATCGGTGCAGCAGGTTGGGCATCGCCGAGAGCAGCTCCAGGGTCCTCGCTTCCCGGACATCGCCCATACAGGGATCACGCGGCCGAATCGCGAACGATTTGCCGCCGTTGAAGCGAAGCAGCACCCAGTCGCGATCCAGCGGCTGCCAGTCGATCAGGTTCGAAAAGCGAACCCTGTCCACCCGCTCCCCCGACTCCGGCCGCCACTCACCGTAACTCGGCGGATCGCTCCGCGGCGCGGCAGAACATCCGGAGACGAAAACGAGGGTCAATGCGACCCATCCCGCCCAACGGAAGCGCCGCATGTCGTTCGTTCCTGTCATCATGGCTCTACGTCCTTCGCTTTGAAAATTCCAGTGAGTCTGCCATCATCAGATATTCGATCATATTCCTGAACCCCCGGAGTCCGCAAATGTTCCGCAGGATTTCTCTCGCTTTACTGATGCTGCTTCTCCCGGCCGCTTGGGTCCAGGCGCAGGCCTTGAGCATCGAGAATCCGTCCGGCAACAGCGCCATGGCACCCGCCCTGACGACACTGCCGGACGGCTCGGGCGCCATTTTGAGCTGGATAGAAAAGACAGGCGGATACCACGTCCTGAAGCTGAGTCGATTTGCAAACGGCAGATTCGGCGAGGTCCGCGAAATTGGCCGCGGCCGCGACTGGTTCGCCAATTGGGCCGACACCCCTGCGGTTCAAGCGCGCGCCGACGGCACATGGATTGCTCACTGGCTCGAAAAATCGGCCGGTGCAACCTACGCCTACGACATTCGCGTCGCGCATTCATCCGATGCCGGCAAAAGCTGGAGCGAACCGAAAACCCCGCACGGCGACCG
>DATGCS010000188.1:0-4148 GCA_035311685.1 Wenzhouxiangellaceae bacterium | reverse complement strand
CTGTCGATAATGCGCACCGCGCCCCCTTGCTCGACGATGAAGATTCGTCCGCTGCCGTCGCCGGCGTGCTTGAGGCCCAGCGGGGCGCTGAGAGCGGTGATGCCGGGAACAGTCTCCAGGCTGACGTCGTCCGGTATCTGGGCCGGGGTGGCGGTGGACAGCAGTGCGAGGGCGGCTACCAACAGCGTTTTCATCGATCGTCCATGAGGCGGGATTCCCGCTCAGTATATCGATGCATGGCGAACAGGGTTTCGAACTGGTTCACATTCCGCTGCGCGTTGGGCAGAATGGGGGCGATGAAAGATTCGATCGCCCGGGTCGCGTGCGGCCATCCTGAAACGACCGAAGCGGCCGCGTCCGTGCTCCGAAGCGGCGGCAACGCCGTCGATGCACTGATCGCGGCGGCCTGGACCGCCTGCGTGGCCGAGCCGGTGCTTTGCTCGCCGGGCGGTGGTGGACATGCGTTGATCCGACTGCGCGGGTGCGCGCCGGTGGTCGCGGACTTTTTTACGCAGACCCCATCGGCGCGGCGCCTGGAAGGCTCGGATTTCTATCCGATACAGGGCAACTTCGGCTCGGAGATCCAGGAATTCCACGTCGGCCTCGGTTCGGCCGCGGTGCCCGGCATGGTTGCCGGGCTGTTCGCGATGCAGCAGCGATATGGAACGTTGCCGATGACCGATCTGGTTCAGCCGGCCGTAGCACTCGCCCGGCAAGGTGTGGAACTGAATCTGGTACAGGCCGAAGCGCTTCGAATTCTCGAGCCCATTGTCAGAACCGGCGACGAATCTGCGCGCATGTTCGGGATGTCGTCGGCGAGCGCGCCGCTGCCGGTCGCGGGTGATCGATCCCGCAACGTCCGCCTGGCCGATTTCATGCATTCGATCGCGCGCGAGGGCGCCCGCAGTTTCTATAGCGGCGATATCGCCGCGCGAATCGGCGCAATGTCCACCACTTACGGCGGCCACCTGTCTTTGTCGGACCTGCAGCGCTACCGGGTTCGATGGCGACGTCCCATGCAGTGGCGTCTCAACGGGAATGCACGGGTCTGGTCCAATCCCCCTCCGGCCTTCGGAGGTTTGATGGTGGCGCTTATGACCCAGGCGCTGGCACGTCGTCTGGTACCCGGCACAGGCTTCGGCTCCATAGCCCATCTCGAAGCTTTGCTCGAAGCGATGCGCCTGAGTCAGGATCAGCGTGGAGAACTGGAAAGACCCGACTGCCTGCGCAGTAGTCGCGTACTTATGCAGGAGTTCCGGCGTCTGGGTCAGACACGAATCCGGACCGCCCGAGGCACGACCCAGATCAGTATCCGCGACGGCGACGGCAATCTGGCCGGCACCACGCTTTCGAATGGAGAAGGCTGCGGCCGGGTGGTGCCTGGCTGCGGCTTCATGCTCAACAACATGCTGGGCGAGGAAGATCTGAATCGACTGGGTTTCGAGCACTGGCCACGCAATCGCAGGCTTTCGTCGATGATGGCGCCAACGCTGGTCGAGCATGCCGGCACGCGGATCATGCTGGGCAGCGGCGGCTCCAACCGCATTCGAACGGCGATCGCCCAGGTGCTTTGCAACGTCATGCACTTCGGCATGGGGCTGCAGCAAGCGGTCGATGCCCCGCGGCTTCATCTCGAAGGGGATGTGTTGTCGCTGGAACTGGAGTGCGGCAGCCCCGGCTGGGGCGAAGCGACCCACACCTGGTTGGGCAACGGGTTTCCCGACGCTCGGCGGTGGACCGGGCGCAGCCTGTATTTCGGTGGCGTGCATGCGGTGGCCGACGACGATCAGGCCGCAGACCCGCGGCGCCAGGGCGCTGCGTGGCATGCCGGTTGATCGAAATCGCCGGATTTTTTCGGCAGGGTCAGACTTCCATTGGATCCACGTCGATGTGCCAGCGCACCGTCCTGGCCTCGCGCATGCCCTCTATGACCGTGGTTAGGCGGGCGATTTCCGAACCGAGCGCGGTTCGGGATTCCGACATCAGCCATAGCTGGTAGCGCCAGAAGCCCGCCCTGCGTTGGAGAATCGCGGCCAGCGGCCCGGCCACCTGAAGTGACGGTCGATCGATCCGGCGAGCGACCTCGCGCAGGAAGCCGGCTGCATCGGACGCTTTCGGCGCTTCGGCTCGCACCATTGCCAGGTTCTGCCACGGCGGCAATCCGGCGTCCCGACGTTCTTCGAGCATCAGGCGGGCCGCGCGCAGGTAATCACCGCTGGCCAGGGTCTGGATCAGCGGGTGCTCGGGGTGGCGGCTTTGCAGGATGAACCGGCCCTGCTGCTCCCGGCCCGCGCGGCCGGCGACCTGGACGATGCTTTGCGCCAGCCTTTCGGGCGCCCGGAAATCGGCGCTGAACAGCAGCTGATCGGTGTCCAGCATGATCGCCAGCCCAATCCCCGGCAGGTGGTGTCCCTTGGCGAGCATCTGGGTGCCGACCAGGATGCAAGGGTCGCCGGTCGCGACCTGGTCCAGCAACGCCTCGAAATCGTCGCGGCCGCGCACCACGTCGCGGTCGGCACGCAGCACCGGGTGATCGGGAAACAACTCCTTGAGCGCGATTTCAATCCTTTCGGTGCCGGCCCCGACGGCCTGAAGCTGCGGCGACTGACACTCCGGGCAGCGCGCCGGCACGCTGCGGTAGCGGCCGCAGTGATGGCAGTTGAGTCGATGCGCGCTGCGATGCCAGGTCAGGTGCGCGCTGCAGTGGTCGCAATCGGCCTGCCAGCCGCATTCGTTGCATATCAGCACCGGTGCGTAGCCGCGCCTGTTCCGGTAGACCAGTACCTGCTCGCCGCCGGCGAGGGTTTTTCCGATCCGTTCGACCAGCTTCTCGGTCAGGCCGTGCTCGACGCGCTGCCCGCGCGGGTCGTCTATGCGCCAGTGCGGTTGCCCGGATGAACCCGCACGCTCCGGCAACAGCAGCATCCGGTATCGTCCGCGCTCGGCATTGTGCAGAGATTCCAGCGACGGCGTGGCCGAGCCCAGGACGACCGGAATGTTGAGCCGGCTGGCGCGCAGCACGGCCACGTCGCGCGCGTGATAGCGCATGGCGTCGAACTGTTTGAAGGAGCCGTCGTGCTCCTCGTCGACGATCAACAGTCCCGGCTGTTTCAGGGGTAGAAAGACCGCTGAGCGTGTTCCGATCAGAAGCCCGCCCTCGCCGTTTCCGGCGGCCTGCCAGGTTTCCAGGCGCTCGCGTTCCCCCAGGCCGGAGTGAAAGACGTGGGCCTTGTGTCCAAGACGCGCCTCCAGCCGTCGCACGAACTGCGGTGTGAGTCCAATCTCGGGTACCAGCACCAGGATCTGCCGACCCCGACGCAGCAGATGGCGGGCGGCCTGCAGGTAGACCTCGGTCTTGCCGCTGCCCGTTACGCCTGCAAGCAGCAAGGTCTCGAAGCGGTTGCGCGCGCGCAGGATGGCGGCCAGCGCGGCTCGTTGATCGGGATTCAATCGAGGCCCCGGCGCAGGTCGGGACCGGGGCGGTCGGCAGGCCTCGAGCAGCCCTGTATCGAGCATGCGCCGCAGCGTGGCGGTGCTGGCGCCGGCCTCGGAGAGCGCTTCGCGTGATTGAGCCCCGGCTTGAAGCTGCTCTGCAACTTCGCGCTGGCGCGGCGCGCGGGTCAGGTCGGCTTTCGCGCCGGCGGGGGTCAGGTGCAGCCAATGAATCCGGGACGTCGGCATTTCGCGATTCCGGCGCAGGACGGCCGGCAGCGCATGATTGACGAGTTCGCCCGGTGGTGCAGCGTAGTAGCGGGTCGTCCAGCGTATCAGCGACAGCAGTTCTTCCCCGACCAGGGCGGTTTCGAACGTCCGTTCGATGGACTTGACGCGGGCCGGATCGATTTCCGAAGCGCTTGAACGGCCAATGACGACCCCGACAAGTTTGCGGTTGCCGAACGGGACCAGTACGCGGGAACCCGGCGGTGGCGACGGCTTGCCGGCCGGCGGCAGATAATCGAAGAATCGGTAGAGCGGGACCGGCACCGCGACCTGAACGATGCCTATAGCCATGATGTGGCCGCCGTTCCGGGCCGGGCAACGGGGCCCGGGGTTCGGTGAATCATCTCCGCCCGGCGATGTGCGTGCTCAGCCCGGATTATTCATGATCCGGGCTCAGTTCAGCGCGCCGGGAGACACCGGCTGCTGGA
>DATGCS010000187.1:0-18901 GCA_035311685.1 Wenzhouxiangellaceae bacterium | reverse complement strand
TAAGGGTTAAGGGTTCCGGTTTTGCCTTTCCGGAAACCGGAAACCCGAAACCGGAAACCGCCTTTTCCGACTTCCGACTTCCGTCTACCGACCACTGACCTCCGGCGCCAGGCGCAGGCGGAGGTCCGGGCCCACGACGCGACGTTCCAGCACCTGGAAATGGAGACGCTGGTCGAGTTTTTCCACGCCGGGCAGGCGCACCATCGCACCGCCATTCATTCCGATAATACAAGGGGCCTGGTAGACGAGGAGTTCATCAATCAAGCCTTGCATCAACAGCGCGCCGGTCAATGCCGGGCCGGCTTCCACGTGCAGTTCGTTGATGCCGCGCTGGGCCAGCAGGCCGAACAGCGCATCCAGCGCGACCCGACCGTCCGGTCCCGCCGACAGGATCACCCGCTCCCATGCTGCAGGAACGGCCGCGTCGCCCTGGACGCAGGCCTGCAGCACTGGCGCGCCGGTGCTGAGCAATCTGGCCGTCACAGGCAAGCGTGCGCGGCTGTCGGCAACGACGACCAATGGTTTTTTCTTGAAATCGGCCAGCCGGACATCCATGGCCGGATCGTCGGCCAGCACGGTCTCGATGCCTGTCAGTATCGCTCCGGCGCGCGCGCGCCAGCGGTGGCCGTCGCGGCGCGCGGCCTCGCTGGTAATCCATTTCGACGCGCCGTCCGGTCCCGACGTCTTCGCGTCCAGCGAGCCGGCCAGCTTGGCACGAACGAAAGGCCGCTTGCGTTCGATGCGGCTGACGAAACCCCGATTGAGTTCGTGGGCAAGCCCACTCATCAGACCGCAGACGACCTCAACACCGGCCGCCTCCAGCCGACGCATGCCCTCGCCGGCCACGCTGGGATGGGGATCGCGCATGGCGCAGACCACGCGCGCGATGCCTGCAGCGATCAGCGCATCGGCGCACGGCGGCGTGCGGCCGTGATGACTGCACGGCTCCAGGTTGATATACGCGGTTGCGCCCCGCGCCTCCGCTCCGGCGCCGGCCAGGGCAACCGATTCGGCGTGCGGCCCGCCGGTGAGCGAATGCCAGCCACGCCCGACGATCCGGTCACCGCGGACAATCACGCAGCCCACCCGGGGGTTGGGCTCGGCGGTCCACAGGCCCTTGCGCGCCAGCCGCAGCGCCTCGGCCATCATGGCGTGGTCGAGGGCGGTAAAGGTCGGCGGGTTGCGGGGCATGGGGGTCAGTTTTAAGTTTTAAGTTTTAAGTTTTAAGATTTCGGATTTGAGGTTTACCGATAAAGCGTAGTCGGTAGTCGGTAGTCGGAAAAATCTTGCGGCTCGCCAAAGTCTTTCGTTTGCAGGGCAAGCTCCCACACCCGTAGTGGTTCAACAGTCATCGTCGGGTCTCGAACCAGGTTCGATAGCGGCTACGAATGTGGGAGCCGGCCTCGCCGGCGATAGTCCTGTCTCCGACTTCCGACCACCGACCACCGACATCCGCCCTCCGATTTCCGTCGTTCCAGCGACCGCGTCAATCATCGCGCTGGCCCAGCAGTGAAATCTGGCGGGTGTCCAGGCCGCCCGGGCTTTCCTTTTCCAGCCGCTCGATTTCCTCGCGAAACGCCTGGACGTCCTCGAAGCGGCGGTAGACCGAGGCGAATCTGACGTAGGCCACCTGGTCGAGCTTCGCCAGCTCGGCGGCCACCCATTCACCGATCGCGTTGCTGGGCACTTCGGGCTCTTCGAGCGTACGGATCTTGCGCAGCAGATCGCGGATCGCACGCTCGACCTGCTGGGTCTCGACCGGCCGTTTTTCCAGCGCCCGCATCATGCCGCCGCGCAGCTTGTCCTCGTCGAACGCCTCGCGCGAACCATTCGACTTGATGACGTTGGGCGCGCGGAGAGCAGGCGCCTCGAAAGTGTTGAACCGCGCGCCGCAATGGGCGCACTCGCGCCGCCTGCGAATCTGGTAACCGTCTGAGGTCAGCCTCGAGTCGACCACGCGGGTATCGGTGTGATTACAGAAGGGGCACCACATTGCGGTTTCCGGTTTTTCTCCAGGAATCCCGGGGCTATACTGGGAATTCAGAAACAAACCCTTATGGTACTTTGAACCCGCCTTGTTCACCACCCATTCTGCGGCGAAGCCGTCCGGCGTCCGGCGTCCGGCGAGCATCCGGGACTTTCGCTCGATCGCGCTTCCTAGCCCAATTGGCAAGTGCGCCTCCGGCATGCCTTGGGGCGTGTGCGGGCGGCTTCCAAATTCGCGAGCTGAAGACTCCCCGGCGCAGGAGGATCCTCGGCCTGCAACACTGGCGTCCAAAACCGCCTTCGCAAAAAGCGCTTTTGCAAGTTCTTGCCGCCGAAAAAATTAAGGAGTCGGCCTGTAAGCCGGGTTCTGTCGAGAACAGTCATTCATCTGGGACGGCTGTCGCCAGCCGCCTCGAGCGGCCTACCCGGATGCAGCGCGGGCCACGCCGTCGCATCCCTATTTGGCCTTGCTTCGGGTGGGGTTTACCGTGCCGCCAGCGGTTACCCGCGACGCGGTGCGCTCTTACCGCACCTTTTCACCCTTACCCCCGGCCGATGCCGGAGGCGGTTTGTTTTCTGTGGCACTTTCCGTAGGCTCGCGCCTCCCAGGCATTACCTGGCACCCTGCCCTGTGAAGCCCGGACTTTCCTCCACCGGCGATCCGCGAGGAAACGCAAGGCAGCGACTGTCCGGCCGACTCCTTGGGTATTATGACGTCAATGGCTTGTGGAAGTGCCTTCGGGACCGAAGTTCGCTTGCACTGGGCCGGACTAGTGTGTTACTGTTGTACAACAGTAGAGAACCTACATTTCCGGGAGGAATCCAATGAAACGTTTGTGCATTGCGGCCATCTCCGCCACTCTTATTACCGCGGGTTGCGGCGAGCCCGAGACCGAGGCGCCCAAGAGTCAGGAATCCCAGCCCGAAGCGGCCGCCACTGCGAGCGCGAACCGCTTTCTGGTCAATGTCGACGCCGATACCACTTACCTTTATGCCAACCTCGAACGCCTTCCGCAGGTAGTTGTTGACAAGGCCTGGGCCATGAACGATGCAAGCGCGAAGAGCAACGAAGCAATTTTCGACGCGCTGGCCGAAGACGAGGAAATCACCGCCGAAATGGACGCGCTGATCACCGAAGTCAAGGCACTTTCAACGCGCGAGGGCTGGGAAGCGGCAGGCTTGCACACCAACCCGCTTTATGCGTTCTACGGCGTCGACCTGATGCCTTTCGGCGAGCTCGAGCTCGCCGATGGCGCCGCATTCAGTGACTTGCTGGATCGCGTGGAATCGGACCTGGAACAACCGCTGCAACGGCGCGACATCGAGGGCGTGGAGGTGATCTGGTTCGAGATTGCCGAAGGCTTCGGTATCGCCATGCAGCACGACCAGGATTCGGTGACTGCGGCCATGATCCCGGACGACGCGGCCCTGCTCGCGCGCGTGGCCGGCCAGTATGAACCGGCTGATGCTATGAGCAGCGACACGCTGGAGGCATTCAACCGCGAGATCGGCTTTTCCAGCCACGGCAGCGGCTTCATCGACTGGCAACGCATGGTCAACGCCCTGTTGACCGGGGAGTCGGCCATCGCCCGATTGATGCACGAACCCGAACAACAGCAAGCGCTGACGTCGGTGATCGAAAACCCCGCCTGCGTAGCCGAATACCAGGCCGTGACCGAAGCCATGCCGCGCATGGTCTTCGGCTATACGCGAATGACCGAAAGCCATGCCGACTTCCTGGCGCGCCAGGAGACGTCCGACGAGCTCGCTGCCAGCCTCGCCCCGATCGCGCAGGCGCCGGTGAGCATCGACCGTGAACTGTCCGGCCTGTTCAACTTCGGACTGGCGTTCGATCTGGTCGCCGGCCGCGAATTTGCCCGCGGGCTGGTCGACGGCTGGGTGGCCAACCCGCCGCAATGCCCGAGTTTCGAGGATATTGCGAAACAGGCACCGCAGATGCAGGAAACCCTCAATCGGCCCATCCCGCCGGTGGTCACGAACCTCCAGGGCATGTTTCTAGAGGCCGAGAGCTTCAGCATGGCAAACGGAATGCCCACAGGTGGCGGCACGCTGAGCTTTTTCATGCGCAACCCGCAGCTGCTGGTCGGCATGGCGCAGATGTTTTCGCCGGCCGTGGCGGAAATGCAGCTCGAGCCGGGCGGTGAGCCGCTTCCGGTGCCTGAAGGGGCCATTCCGCAGTTGCAGCAGGCCAACCTGAAAGCGTGGCTTGCGATGGGCGAGAACGCCATCGGCATCGCGATCGGCGAGGAAAACATTGATGCGCTGACCAGCGCCATCGAGGCGACCTCCGCCGACGACCTCCTGCTGGCGGGTCGATTCGATTTCCGAATGCTTCTGGAACTGGTCGACGTGGCCGAATCCGCGCTCGGCGGCATGGAAGGCGACGAGGCCGAAATGGGCCTGGCCGCACAGCGGGCCCAGTATGAAGCGCTGGCCGAAATCTACGAGCAGGCCGCGTTCAAGATTCGCTTCGGCGACAAGGGCATTGACTTCGTGGCCGAATCCACGCTGAACTAGGCACGGATTCTCCAGTCTTTGCCAAGACCGCCCGGCCCGGCGCCGGGCGGTCTTGTTTCGGGTGCGACCTCTGAAACATCGCCTTGCAGACGGACTCAGTCTTCGTTCAATGCCTCTCGCACCAGCGGCACAGAAACCACCCGCCGCTCCGCCTGTGCCCTGCGACTGATCCGCTCGAACAGGTCCGCCAGGCCTCCGGCCGAGCGTGGTCCATGCCGCATCAGGTACTCGACAAGCCCCCGTCCCGGCACCACGTGAAAATCAGCGATCAGCTGCAGGATGAAACGCTCAAGAGCGTCATCGTCCAGCGACTTCAGGGTCAAGCGCGCGGCCTGGCTGACCCGGGATACGAGATCCGGCAGGTCGAACGGTGTTGCGCCGCTGCCGGTCATCAGCACCGCAGTGCGCGCAGCTCTCCAGCGGTTCAGCGCATTGAACAGCCCGAGTTCCGCCTGGCTGCGGCCGGCAAGGGCTTCGATATCCTCGACTACAGCCAGTTCCGCATCGCAACTGGCTAGCAATTCGGCCGCGCCCCGATCGCGACACGGCACATAGCAGGCGCGCCGCTGGTCCGCCGTCCATTCGGCCAGCACGCCCAGCGCCAGATGAGATTTTCCACTGCCTTCCGGACCGCACAGCAACAGCCATCCCCGCTCTTCCAGGCCGTGCCTGAGAGAACTGACGAGCGGCGCGTTGGCCCCGGTGACGAAGTTGTTCAGGCGCTTCCGGCGCGGCGGCGTCAGCGAAAGGGGGAGTTGCGCCATGGCTATTCCGGCTTGCGCCGGCCGACGATCGCGCGCGCCCGAAGGCCCCAGACGGCCACGTACTGGAACATGGTGGCAAGCAGGGTAAAGGTCACCAGCCAGATCAGACCCTGTATGAACAGCTGCGGCAATGCAAGTCCGGCAAGTGCCGTGAGCACTGCCCACATCAGCAATACCTGGCACAGCGTATTGAATTTGGACAGCCGGGTCGGCTCGGCGCGGAACGGCTCGATCCAATAGTGATAGACAAGCCCCCCACTCACGATCACGAGATCGCGCAGGACCACCAGCCAGAACAGCCAGGCCGGAAGATGACCCAGCCAGGCCAGCGTGGCGTAAACGGCGATCATCAGCGTCTTGTCGGCCAGCGGATCGAGCACGCCGCCGAATTTGCTCTGCCAGTCGAAGCGACGCGCCAGCGCGCCGTCCAGCCAGTCGCTGACGCCCGAGACGACGGCCAGCACCAGCGCCGCGACGTAGCGATCGGTCAGCAGCAGATAGACCAGCGGCCCGACCAGCAGCATTCGGGCAACCGTCAGCACATTGGGAAGGTCGCGGATCGAAAGCATGCCGTCGCCCCCGGGCGCTGCTACAGCGAAAACCGGTAGAAAAAGGTATCCGTCGCCAGGTCGTGGCGCAGGAATTCCAGCGGTCCGGTCAACGCGATTCGCTGGCGAAGCCCGTCGGTGGATACCCGGACGGAAAAGCTCATGGCCGCCTCCGCAGCCGAAACGACTCGCACGGACTCGACACCGGTCAGCGCCTCCAGAAAATCCCGGACTTCATTGTAGTGCGCAGTGCTCTCAATGCCGTCGACGACCAGGCGATGTTCGATGCCTTCGGACGGCCGCACCGAGAAGCGCGCCGCCAGGGACTCGGCAATTCGTCCGAGCCCAAGTTCGAACACTTCACCGCGCCCGGCGCCGGAGCGTTGAAAAGCGCTTTCCTGGTCGCCGATGCGCCAGGCCCAGCGCCCGGTCCAGAAATTTCGGTTGGGCCTGAGATCGAGCATGATCACGCCGTCTGCGCCGTACCGCTGCACCGCCGCGGTGGCCACGCCGGTGAAGCCGCCGCGCACGTCGGCCGGCGTCACTTCGACCCGATCGCTGGCATCCAGTATTGGTCGAGTCAGTTCTATACCGTAGCGAAAAGCGAGTTCATCGATGGTGTGTTGAAGCATCCGTTCCTGCTCGAGATACGCTACGCCGCGCTCGCCTTCGACCACGATCCACAGCAACAATTCAGGCCGCTCCGAACCCCAGCGCAGCAGACCGGCCTCATCGATGAGGCGATTGACCGACGACGGATCGAAATCGACGCTCAGGCGTCGCTGCTCCAGCATTTCGCCCCCCGCAGCCGGAACGTCGACGCGCTTGAACTGGCGCCCCAGTGCCATCGCCGAGGCTTGTTCCGAATCCAGCCCCAGGGTTGCGACCACATCCTCGCCCACGCGGCCGGTCAGCCGGACCAGCACCTGGTTGAGCGCGTCCAGAATCGGCGCGCGCGCGGCGGAGCGGTCGCCGGCAACGACGGCCTCGCCCTCATACAATTCCTGTTGAGCTGTGACCGGCATGGAAAAGCCGGACAGGACCAGCAGCATGATGATGACGCGCGGGATATTCACGTCCGAAAAGATAGCACAGCACGGCCGAAAAGGAACCTCGAACGCGCACGCCTTCTGGCGCGCTTCCGGTTCGGTCGGCAGCCTCGACGACCGCGCTTGGGGCACAATGCATGCGTTGATCGCGAACGCCCCGGCAACCCGGATAAACGAACCGAATGAACGAATTGAATGAACAATAAACCCGATTCCAATCTAAGCTACAAGAGCGCCGGCGTCGACATCGACGCGGGCAACCGACTGGTCGAGCGCATCAAGCCGGCCGTCAAGCGCACCACCCGCAGCGAAGTCATGGGCGGACTGGGCGGGTTTGGCGGCTTGTTCCACCTGGGTCGCCGCTTCGAGGACCCGGTGCTTGTTTCCGGCACCGACGGCGTCGGCACCAAGCTGCTGCTGGCACGCCAGTCCGGTCGCCATCACGGCCTCGGCATCGACCTGGTCGCCATGTGCGTCAACGACATCCTGGTTTGCGGCGCCGAACCGCTGTTCTTTCTCGACTACTACGCTTGCGGCAAACTCGAAGTGGATGCCGCGGCCGAAGTGATCGAGGGCATCGCCGCCGGCTGCGAACAAGCAGGTTGCGCGCTGATCGGCGGGGAAACCGCCGAAATGCCCGGCATGTATTCGCCCGGCGACTATGACCTGGCCGGCTTCACCGTCGGCGCCGTGGAACGCGAGCGGATCATCGACGGCAGCCGCATCGACGATAGTTGCGTTCTGCTCGGACTGCCGTCCTCGGGGCCGCACAGCAACGGCTATTCGCTGATTCGCAAGGTGCTGGAGCGCGCCGGCGGCGCGGAGCGCAACGGCGACCGGATCGAGGCCCTGATGGCACCCACCCGCATTTACGTCGCCGACGTGCTGCCGCTGCTGGACGATTTCGACATTCGCGGGATGGCCCACATCACCGGCGGCGGACTCGACGAGAACATCGTGCGCGTCATCCCGGACGGATTCGGGGTGGAGATCGACACGACCGCTTGGCAGCCGCCGGAGATCTTTTCCTGGCTGGCCGAAGTGGGCCGCATCGAGCCGGTCGAAATGCGCCGTACCTTCAATCTCGGAATAGGCTTCGTGCTGGTGGTTCCCGAGGCGGATGCCGAGCGCCTGGCCGACCGGCTCGCCGAGTCCGGGGCGGGGCGCCCGGCCCGGATCGGTCGGGTGCGCAGGGTGGAAACCGGCCAGCCCCGGATGCACTTCGGCGACGCATGAAGCGTGACGGCCTGGTCATCCTGATATCCGGCCGCGGCAGCAATGCGATGTCGATCGTCGATGCCGCCGCCCGCGGGATTCTGCCCATCCCGGTCCACGCCGTCATCGCCGACGGCGCCGCCCCGGGCCTGAAACCGGCCGTCGAGAAAGGCGTCGACGTCGCCGCGGTTCCGCGCGACGCGTTCCGCGACCGAAATGCCTTCGAGACCGCCCTGACCGAAGCCATCGCAGGGTTCCGGCCCCGGCTGATCGCGCTGGCGGGTTTCATGCGGGTCTTGTCGAGCGGTTTCGTCGACAGTCACGCCGGCCGCATGATCAACATCCACCCTTCCCTGCTGCCGAAATACCGCGGGCTGGACACCCACGCCAGGGCGCTGGCGTCCGGCGACGCCGACCACGGCGCCAGCGTGCACTGGGTAACGCCGGAACTCGACGCCGGTCCGGTAATCGCCCAGGCGAAGGTGCCGATTCGCGACGCCGACGATGCCGACACCCTGGCCGCCCGGGTGCTGGAACAGGAGCACAGACTTTATCCGGCAGCCCTGGCACTATTGCTCGCCAATCCGGTCGGAGATAGGCATGAGACATCAGACGACTGCAAGTCCATCGGTTCGCCGCCGGTTCTTGACCGTGATTTCGATGACGCTGGGCGCCTGCTGCGCGCTGGCCGCTGAATCGCCCCCGTTCGAACCGCACAAGGCCACCTACGCGGTCACCCGCGGCAATTCCGAAATCGGAAGGATGGAAGTCGCGCTCAGCCAGCGCGAGGACGGCTTGTGGCACTACGCCATCGAGTCGCAGGCTACGGCCTGGTATATCAAGGTGCTGGGAATCTCGACCACCGAGAGTGCCTGGGTTCAGTGGTACCAGGGTCGAGTACTCCCGCTGACTTACCATCACGTTTCACGCGAACCGGGCAGCGACCGATTCTGGCAGCACCGCTATGACTGGCAGACGCTGCAAACCGAGACCAGAACCCACGAAGGCGATCTGACCATCAAGCTGACAAGCGGCGTAGTCGATCCGCTCAGCCTTCGCCTGGCCGCCGTCGCCAGGATGGCCGAACAGGCCCCGGATTTCGAGAGCTTTACCATGCCGGTGCTGGAACGCGACGAAATCGAACAGCAGCAATACCGCTACAGCGGCAGGGAGATGCTGAAAATCGACGGGCGCTGTTACCGGACAGCCGTGTTCAAGCGCTTTCGGAAACAAGGCTCCAGCCGCAACTACACGGCCTGGCATGCCGAGTCCCTGGGCTGGATGCCGGTCCGGATTTCGCACGAGGACGACGGCAAGCCGATCTCGCTGACGCTGGAAGATTGGCGGTCCGCGAGCCTGAAGCTGCCGGCTTCGTCGGCATGCCAGGCCAGTGTCGGTCAGAATTCGGAAATCGAGTAGGATTGAGAGTAGGTTTGCCAAAAAGATAACGCATACTGGAGCCACCACCATGCGCAAAACTCTTTTACTCGTCGTCATTGCCAGCGGTATCGCACTGACATCAGGCTGCGCCGTCAACCCGGTCACCGGCGAGCGCAATCTCAGCCTGGTGAGCGAACAGTGGGAACTCGACGTCGGCGCCCAGCAGTACGCACCGTTGCGCCAAGCCCAGGGCGGGGATTTCACTCTGGATCCCGGACTGGTCGACTACGTTCAGCAAGTCGGCCAGCGGCTCGCCGCCGTTTCCGACCGTGACCTCCCGTATGAATTTGCAGTTATCAATGAATCCGTGCCGAACGCCTGGGCACTGCCCGGCGGCAAGATCTCGATCAACCGCGGCCTGCTGACCGAAATGGACAGTGAAGCCGAACTGGCCGCAGTGCTCGGCCACGAAATCGTGCATTCGGCCGCCAGCCACGGTGCCCAGAGCCAGTCGCGCGGCATGTTGCTGCAGGGCGCGGTGCTTGCGGGCGGCATCGCCGCCGGCGCGGCGACCGACGACCAGCGTTACACCCAGGCCGCGTTGCTGGGCGGCATGGTCGGCGCGCAACTGGTCTCGCAGCGATATTCTCGCGATGCCGAACGCGAATCCGATTTGTACGGCATGCGCTATATGAAGCGTGCCGGCTATAACCCAAGGGGTGCGGTGGAGCTGCAGGAAACCTTTCTGAGGATTTCCGAGAGTCAGGAACAGGACGCCTTCTCCGCGCTGTTCGCCTCCCACCCCCCCAGTCGGGAACGGCTGGAAAACAATCGCGAGCTGCTGGCCGAACTCGGCGATTCCGGCCGAATCGGGCGCGACGAATACCAGCAGCAGATTGCTCGCTTGAAACGTGCTCAACCGGCTTACGAGGCTTACGATGAAGGACGCGAGGCACTGCAGGAAGGCAATACCGAAAGCGCACTGGAAAAGGCACGCCGGGCGATCGAAATAGAACCAGGCGAGGCCCTGTTCTACACCCTGCGCGGCGACGCGCTGGCCGAACGCAAAGATTTCCAGCAAGCCGAACAAGCCTATTCACGGGCCCTGGATCGCAACTCCAGCTGGTTTTATCACCACCTCAAACGCGGGATGGCCCGCGCCGAACTCGGTCGAAACACCCAGGCGCGCGCCGACCTGCAGGCCAGCATCGAGCGCATGCCGACCGCCGTCGGGCATTTCTATCTGGGCGCCGTGGAACGCGAATCCGGCAACCGCGCCGAGGCTATCGAGCACTTTCGCGTCGCCGCGCAGTCGGAGACACCGACCGGACAGCGCGCCCGGCAGGCGCTGCAGGACATGGGGGTTGCAACCCAGGGTTGAGGGCACATTGGCTGTGTGCGGCAGCTTTTAAATCAAATTCAAATTCAAATTCAAATTCAAATTCAACTTCAACTTCATTTCGCCCCGCGCTTCGCGCTTGCGGGCGAAATGAATTTGAAGTTGGAAGTTGGAAATTAAAAACTTGAAGGCGAAATCAGAACCCGCCCAAAAAACAAAAAAGTTCTAAAAGCACGGAATTTCAAAATTCCGGGCCCCGGGCGAAGCCCGAAGAATGAACCGCCATGGCGACCGCGTGCCCGGATCGATCTGGTAGTCAATCCAGAACTGCGGAATTTCCTCGCGTCGAATCGACAGCTGGGCGTCGAAGCCCAGACGTCGGATCGAAGACAACCGGCGGCGGGCGTTGTCGAGGTCCTCGAACAATCCCAGCGAAACGGCGTCCGGCAGATCCGCATCGGCGACGACGAAATAGTCTTCGACGTCACGCTCGGCCAAGCGCCGGGCCAGGGCGATAGCAGCCGACCGGCTCGGAGCGGATACGAACACCCACCAGCCGCGATCCCGATCGGCCTGGGTAGTGCGAAGCCGAAGCTGATTGGCGAACGGGCGCAGACGATCCTCGGCCCGACTTTGCTGTACCAGGGTCGCGAGTGGGCCGATAGTGAAACAGCGAGGGCCCGACGCGGTTGCGCGACGGTAGGCATCGGCAACAAGTTCCGCCTCCGGCACCTCCGGGTCGGGTGGGGGCGCCTCGGGCAGGGGCTGGGATTCCGGTTGCAGCGTATGCAACACGAGCGTCGCACCGTTGGCCAATACCAAAACGATTACCGCGATTCGCCAGAAACCCGTCATCCCGGATAATTACTCGCTCAACGATTCAGCGGCCATCGCCAGGCCGCGCAACACCAGGTCGGGCTCGACCCGAGCCCCTTCAAGCAACGATTGTAACGGCGCAGCCGCGCCACCGGTCATGACCAATGCAGGTTCTCGGTCAACGCCGGGCGCGCCGGCGGCAATCCGGTATGCCCGTGCAATACCGCCCGCCTGTTGCAGCAGCAGGCCGTCCTCGATGCCCTGGGCGGTATCGCGGGCCGGGAGCGGTAGCGCGCTGTGCTCAGGCAACTCTCGCCGGAGCCCGGGTGCACGCGCCAGCAGACCCTCACGTGCGGCATCGATGCCGGGCATGATCCAGCCGCCCCTGTGCACGCCGAATTCGTCGACGACGTCGATGGTGGTCGCAGTCCCGCAATCGACCAGACAGAACGGCGCACGAAGCGCGGTCCAGACCGGTTGCATCGCGAGCCACCTGTCCACGCCCATGCCGGAATAAGAAGCCGCCACCGGCAGCGTCGTTGAGCCGGTGGTGACCGTGGTCCATGCAAGTCCGGCGTCCGCCAGCGTGTCGGTCACCCATGCCGTAACGTGCGCCAACGGTACCGACGCGAGCCAGAAGCGATCGACAGGCGCCAGCGACCGGCCGGCGAGCCATTCACCGAAACGGTCGGTCGGAATCGAGTCTACGCCGGCAACGCCTCCATTTTTGCGCTGCCCCAGCTTGAGCCTGGTGTGGCCAAGTTCCAGCAGCCAGTCAGTTCGCACGGACAATCACCTCACCGGCGTGAACGCTTAGGATTCCAAGCTCGTTTTCAACACGAAGCCGACCCTGCCGGTCGACTCCCGCCGCAACGCCTTCGAGCACGCTCCTGTCACCGAACGACACCCGCACATGGCGCCCGTCCAGCGCATCCAGCTCGCGCCAGCGCGGCATGAATGGCTCGAAGCCATCACGCTCGAATTGCGAAAAAGCCGCGTCCAGTGCGCCCGCAAGTCGGCCGATGAGCCGGTTACGATCGAGGTCGTGTAAACCAGAGGCTGCCGCATGAATATCGATCCAGGGCTGGTCCGGCGCAACGAAGCCGCACGGCCCGGTTGCTCTGCGTGGCAAGCGGACATTGATGCCGATTCCGGCAACCACCTCGCAGGGACCTTCGCTGGCGCCGCGGATCTCGACCAGCAGACCGCCCAGCTTGGCATCGTCGACCACCAGATCGTTGGGCCATTTCAGCGCCACCGGGACGCCATCTCCGGCGACAGTGTCGGCCGCGATTACCCCGGCCACCAGGCTGAGCGCGCCGAGCCGCTGCAATCCGCATTCGAATCTGTAACCGAACGAGAAATATGCGCCACAGCCCGGCGGCGAGACCCAGCATCGTCCCCGACGTCCGCGGCCACCAGATTGGTATTCCGCGGCCCTTATGCGACGGTGCGTAAAGTGCCGGTTCAGATCGCTGTTGGTCGAACCGGTGCGCTCGACGATTTCGACAGTCACCCCCGGCGAGCTCGCCGCCTGTTGAATCTCGCCGGCGTCAAGCAAACGAATCGGCCACGCCAGACAGTAGCCGCTGCCGCGCACCGCAGCCACCGGCAGGCCGGCCCGGCGTAATTGTTCGACCTGTTTCCAGACCGCGGAACGGCTGATGCCGGCCTCCTCGGCGTAGTTCATACCATTTAGCGGCCTGCCGTCGGCCAGCGCTCTGAACAGGCGAACCGCTTCGGGCGTCATCGCCTGCGCTTGATCACGCGCGCCTTTTCGAACCGGTTTTCAGTTCCGCTTTTCAGCCGCGCAAGATTGCTTCTATGGGTAAAAAGCAGAAGCCCGGCCAGCGCAATCGCCAAGGCACCAAGCGCCGGCGCGACCGGATCCGGGCCAAGCAACCACATCGCCGGCACCAGGCTAAGTCCCGCCAGCACGGTGGCCAGGCCAACGTAGCCGGTACCGAGCAATGCAACCAGCCACACAACGACAAGCGGCAGAATGCACCAGGGCGCGACTGCGGAAACCACGCCTACGGCGGTTCCGGCGCCCTTGCCGCCGCGAAAGCCGAAATACACCGGCCAGACGTGACCGACCACGGCAGCCAGACCGCACAGGGCCCCGACGCTGGAAGCCGGCAGCGGCAGACCTTCGCCAAACAGCGGCGGCAACATCGGCACCACCACGGCGGCGACCACGCCCTTGCCGATATCGATCAGCACCACCATGAGCGCAAACAGCCAGCCGACGCTGCGCAAGGCGTTGGTGCCCCCGGCGTTGCCCGAACCCATCGAACGGATGTCGACGCCGCGCAGCGGGCCCAGGACCAGCGAGCCGGAAATCGAGCCCAACAGATAGCCGAGCAGCGTCATCCAGGCGAGGTCAAGCATCGTCTTCACGCTTCTTATCGGGTGCCGGCGAACTGTCCCCGTTTTCGTAGCGCTCTGGCGCGCGCCAGGGCTGCAGTCCCACCAGCAGTGCCCCCGGGCCTGCGTGCACGCCCACCGCAGGAGAGGCTTCCTCGATCCAGCAGGCATCCACTTCGGGGTGGCTGGTCAGCAACAAATCACGTAAACACCTGGCGTCGGTCTCGGCGTCGGTATGGCTGATCAGGATTCTGTAGGTGACCCCGCGGTCCATGCGTCGGGCAAGATAGCGCGCAAATCTTTTCACGGCGCCCGCCCGGCCTCGAATGACGCCGCGTGCGGTCAGGTTGCCGTCCTCGGTATTGGCCAGCACGGGATTCAATCTCAGCTTGCACGCCAGCCAGTGCATCCAGGGCTTGACCCTTCCACCCTTTACGCCCCACGACAGGTCACGGGCCAGGGCGAAGGTGCGGGTCTTGGGCACCAGTTCTTCGAGCGCGCGAATGATCTTGTCCATGGGCCACCGATTGGCGGCCGCCTCTGCAGCGAACAGGCTCAGAAGCGCCTGCCCGCATGCGGCGTTGAGCGAGTCGAAGACCTTCACCGGCTGATCGTGCATTCGGCCCGCGGTCTGCTCGGCTGCCTGACAGGTGCCGCTGAGCTTACCGGAAATCGGGATCGCCAGCACCTCGTGACCATGGCTTGTCAGCAGTTCGAACTGTCGCCGGAAATCGCGCGGCGGCGGTTGCGAGGTCTGCGGGTGCAGGTTGGATTCGGCCAGTCGCGCATAGAACGCGGACGGTTGAATCGAAAGCTTGTCGAGAAATTCCTCGTCGCCGAAGAAAAGCCTCAGCGGCACCACGTGAATGGCCAGCCTGTCGATCTCCTCGGCCGGCAGGTCGGCGGCCGAGTCGGTGACCACGGCAATCCGCCCGCGCTGGTTGATCAAACCGTGCTGGCGGGTCATGTCATCGGCCTTCTGCTGCTTGATCTCGCCGAAATCGCCGCAGATCTTGAACACCTCACCGGGTCGATCAGTATGAATATGTACCCGGGCTCTGCGACCTCCGCCGGCGACCACCAGCGAACTGGCGTCCAGCGCATCCAGTGATTCGCGCAGCTGCGCTGCCTCGATCCGGTCGCCGGCAATCAGGCACTCGGTGCAGTAGCGGTGTTCGCTCGGCGCCTCGCCGGTATGGGCGAGTTCATCACCTGGCTCTTCCAGCGGCAATGCCCCGCTGGCCGGCAGCTTGCCGCTTCGAATGTAGCGCCAGATGCCGTCGAGAAAATCCACGAAACCCTGCCCGCCGGCATCCACCACGCCGGCTTCACGCAGCACCGCAAGCTTTTCGGGCGTGGCCGCCAGCGACTTGTGCGCCGCCTTGCGCGCCCGGTTGAACAGCTTGCGGATATCGCGAATACCGTGCTCCACGCCCTCGGCCATGGCGTCGCCGAAATCTTCCAGTACAGTGGGCATCGTGCCGGCGACCGGCTTGGACATGGCCGACCAGGCGGCCACTGCGCCCGCCTTGGACGCCGCGGCAAGCTGGCGCGCGTCAAGCTCGCTGCAGTGCCGGCAACTTTCGCTGATACCGTGAAAATACTGGGCCATGATGACGCCGGAATTTCCACGCGCACCGTCCAGCGCCGCGTCGGCCACCTCGTCCAACAACTGCGCCACCCGCGCCCGCCTGCTCGACTGCAAACGCTGCCCGACATTGTTGAGTGTAAACATCAGGTTAGTGCCGGTATCGCCATCGGGCACCGGGAACACGTTTATCCGGTTGAGCAGATCGCGCCGCGCCTGCACGTAAGCGATGCCGGACATCAACGCGTATTGAAGCTGCTCCGGCTCGATGCGCATCAGCGTCGAAGACGCGCTCATCGGTTTCTCCATTTGTCGGGGACTGCCGGCTGCAGCATTTCCCGCAGCATCGATTTCAGCATCGATCGGTGCATCAGTCGAGACCGGCCAGTTCACGAACCTGTGAGGCCGTGAACGGCCAGGTGAGCTTTTCACCAGTGTCCTCATTGCGCACCACCGGCACCTGGTCGCCGTAGCGCTGGATCAACTCGAGATCGTCATCGATATTGACGATTTCGACCTCGTCGGCCAGGCCGCCAACGGTGATCAGCCTGTAGGCCTTCTCGCAGAGCTCGCACGGCTCGCGGGTATAGAAGAGCAGTCCCATTGGATTCCTTCCGGATCGTGAACGTTTACAACTCCGACATTATGACGGAAATCGGACGGTTTTCGAATGCCGCCGGTGGTGCGCCCGGAATCTACGCCCATTCCACGGAACCATCGACGCATGTGTACCCTCAAACTATTCAGGTGGCGGCAATCGGCTCGCCGATGCATAATTCTCGATCATTTCAACCTGTGCGTGAACCAGCATGGCCGTCAGCGTATTCGACCTGTTCAAGATCGGCATCGGGCCGTCCAGCTCGCACACCGTGGGCCCGATGCGGGCGGCCTGCCTGTTCGCGGGCGCCATCGAGCGCAATGGCCTGATAAAACGTGTCGAAAAACTCAAGCTCGAGCTGTTCGGCTCGCTGGGCCATACCGGACGCGGGCACGGCACGGACAAGGCGGTGCTGCTGGGGCTGGAGGGACATATGCCCGATGCGATCGACCCGAACCACATCGGCCGGCGGATCACCGAAATTTATTCCAGCGGCCGGATTTCGCTGCTGGGCAAACGCGAACTGGACATCGATCTGCGGCGCGACATGACCTTCCACAAGCGCCAGACCCTGCCCTATCACTCCAACGGCATGCGTTTTTCGGCGCTGGACGCTGACGGCGAGCTGCTGGTCAGACGCGAGTATTATTCGGTCGGCGGCGGGTTCGTGGTCAATCCCGACGAGGCCGCCGCAGATCGTATCGTGACCGATACAACGCTTGTCCCGTATCCTTTCTCGTCCGGCGACGAGTTACTCGGCATCTGCCATCGGAACGAACTACGAATCGGCGAGGTGATGATGGCCAATGAACAGGTCTGGCGCGACGAGTCCGAAATCCGCGAAGGTCTGTTTCGCATCTGGCAGGCGATGAAGGATTGCGTGCAGCGTGGCGTCGACAGCGAAGGCTACCTACCGGGCGGTCTGAAGGTTGAACGCCGCGCGCCGAAGCTGTACCGGCGGCTGAAGGACCGGGCCAGGCGCGAGGACCTCGACAGCCTGGACTGGATCAATCTCTATGCGCTGGCGGTCAACGAGGAAAACGCTGCCGGCGGGCGCGTGGTCACCGCACCGACCAACGGCGCGGCCGGCATCATTCCGGCGGTGCTGCACTACTATAGAAGGTTCATCGACTCGGCCAGCGAGGACGGCGTGCTCGAGTTTCTGCTCACCGCCGCCGCCATAGGTATTCTGTACAAGGAGAACGCCTCGATCTCCGGGGCCGAGGTGGGTTGCCAGGGCGAAGTCGGCGTGGCCTGCTCGATGGCCGCGGCCGGGCTGACCGCGGCTCTGGGCTGCAGCATGGACCAGGTCGAGAACGCCGCCGAGATCGGCATGGAGCATAACCTGGGGCTCACCTGCGACCCGGTCGGCGGCCTGGTCCAGATTCCCTGCATAGAACGCAACGCCATGGGCGCGGTCAAAGCCGTCAACGCCACCCGAATGGCCATGGCCGGCGAGGGCAAGCACCACGTCTCGCTGGATCGCGTCATCAAGACCATGCGCGACACCGGGCGCGACATGAAGACGAAATACAAGGAAACGTCGAGAGGCGGTCTGGCCGTCAACGTCATC
This sequence comes from Wenzhouxiangellaceae bacterium, assembly GCA_035311685.1. Classification (GTDB taxonomy): domain Bacteria; phylum Pseudomonadota; class Gammaproteobacteria; order Xanthomonadales; family Wenzhouxiangellaceae. Next base: position 1,140 of record DATGCS010000187.1, on the reverse strand, counting down.
GAGTGTTGAAGAGGGCACGGTTTCCGGTTTCCGGTTTCCGCAATCAAGGACGAGGGCGTTGCTGGTTGTTGTGGGAGGCGGCTCCGGCGCTGATGAGAATGTTTCGGCGACCTCTACGGGTGTGGGAGCCGGCCTCGCCGGCGATTGCGCCGACTTCGACTCCCGATTTTGTCGTTCCGGAAACCTGAAACCCGAAACCGGAAACCTTTTTTCATTGTGACTTCCGATTCCAGTTGACCCCACGATGACACGCCGACCCACCCTCAGCCTTCTTCGCAGCGCTTTGCGAGTCTGTCGTGCCGCAATTGCAGCGCTGGTGCTGGCATTCGGCTGGACCGTCGCGCTGCAAGCCCAGGAAATCTACCTGTGGACCGACGAGGCCGGCATTCGCCACCTCAGCGACCGCGAACCCGAGGGCGAATACGAGGTCAAGGTGCAGCGCGCGATCACGCAGCCCGAGGCGCCGGTCGAGATGGAGAACATCGGCAGCGATCGCGAACCGGAATGGCGCTTCACCAACCTTATGCACGGCGCGGTCACTGTCGCGGTCTCGCTCGAGCAGTCCAGTAACGTCGTGACGGAGCCTGCGCTGCCCGCCCGGCTGGAACTGCCTGCACGTGGCGCCAGCTCCGTGCTGATAGGCCCGATGGCGCCGACCGCCGCCTGGCGCTATTCGATCCTGATGTCGGCCACGCCCGGCCCACTCGATCCCCAACCGGACAGCGAGTTTAGCTACCGGCCGCCGTTGCGCCCGGACCAACCATTGCGCGTCGGCCAGGGTTTTACCGGCGAGTTCAGCCACCAGGCGCCGCACAGTCGCCACGCGGTCGATTTCACGCTGCCGACGGGCACGCCCGTATTGGCCGCGCGCGCCGGCACGGTGATGGACGTGGAGCGCTACTTTCACCGCGCCGGGCAGGATCCGGAAATCGACGGCCCCAGGGCCAACTATGTGCGCATCCTGCACGACGACGGCAGCATGGGCGTCTACGCCCACCTGGACTACAACGGCGTGATCGTCCGCCCCGGCCAGCAGGTCGAAGCCGGTCAACAGATCGGACGATCGGGCAACACCGGCTTCTCGACCGGCCCGCACCTGCATTTCGCGGTGCAGGTCAACCGCGACATGGAACTGGTCTC
>DATGCS010000186.1:0-6608 GCA_035311685.1 Wenzhouxiangellaceae bacterium | reverse complement strand
CGCGCCAGCAAGCGGCAGCCGAACCTGGATGAACCCGCCGTTGTTTTCCAGCCGAACCTGGCCGGACATTCGCAGCACCGAGCCCCGTTCGGTCTCGACTATCCCGGCCTGCATATCCGAAAGCCCGCCCATGACGCGGTCCGTGAAATCCTGCCAGCGCGTGCCGATGGCCGAGATGCCATCGCTGCGGCTGAAATCGTCGAGAAGAAGGTCGTCCCTTTCAGCCATGGCGCTGACCACTCATATCAATGATGCTGTCGGTGCCGGCAGGACGATGCTTTGACTTTTCGCACCGCGCATTCAGTTGCAGTCCCGGCGATAGGCGGCCCGGAGCGCGCTGCGCTCGGCGCGCAGGCGGTTGCCGCGGGGCTCATCGTAGCCTGCACGCAACCGATCGTGAATGCTGTCGATCCGTGCCAGGTATTCGGCGCAGATCGCCTTCAGATCTTCTGCGGCCGCGCCGGCGGTCGAGCGGCGGCTTTGACCGGATGAAGAGGAGTCGCTGCGGCTCTGGTCGACCAAAGGCCGCGGTTGTTGAATGTTGGCCGGTTTGTAGCTGGACAGGTTGGCGGCAGGATCGCCCAGCGCGCGGAAAGCCACGCCCTCGGGCTTCTTGTCGGAAAAATGGCGGTTGCCGTCGGCGTCGAACCACTCGTAGACCTGCGCCTGAGGCGCGGAAAACAGCAGAATGCCCAACAGCAGCCAAAGCATGCGTTTCACGATCAAGTTTCCCCTGAGCCCGGAACGATATTGCCATATTCGCCTGTTGCAGGTAAAGCCTGCCTGGAATCGCCAGCTTGCGCGTCAGGTCTTCGGTCGTTCTTCCCGCGCGGTGAACTGCAGGCCCAGCATGCCGGTAAAAATCAGGAACTGGGCGACCGTGTAAAGGCCGACGATCAGGATTTCGGAATAAACAAAGGGGGCCATGAACCGGTCGACGCCGATCAGCGAATCGGCCACCAGGAACAGCACGGCGCCGAAGTAGACGCGTCCGGGACGCTGCTCGACCCCGGCGGCCAGGACGGCCATGGCGACCAGCGCCGAGACGTATACGAATACGGGCAGCAGGAACGTTCCGAGGCCCGGCAGCATCATCGCCAGCAGCACGCCGCCGTAGACGGTCACCGGCAGTCTATATTCCAGTCTGTCGCCGATCGGCACCTGCTGTGCAACGAAAGCCGCCGAATAGGCGAGCTGCGTGACCAGGAAGCACAGCAGCCCCTGCATCAGGTATTCATGGCGGTCCAGCGCAAGAAAGATGTCGCCGGCCGCGGCCGCGACGAAGCCGATCATCATCGGGACGCCCAGACGGGCGGGAAGCCTGACCAACAGCACGCCTGCGGCCAGCAGCACAGGCGCGGCCTTGAGTGCCCAGTCGCCGGGAAATCCCGCGGTCCAGAGACTGAGCCAGTAACCAAATCCAAGCACGATGAACAGTGCGGGAGAAAGGCGAGAATTTCTCATGATCCGAAGTTTACTACCCGGGGATTGCGGAGAATTGAATGAATGACGACAGGCTTGATCGAATTCGCCAAGACGCTGGCCTTCGGTCGAATTCGCTATCTTTGGCGCGAGCGCTCGGGGAGACCCTGAAGCTGAAAACTACCGGCTTCGTCATTGGCAACAACCCGGCAGAGGGCGTCGGTTCCGGCCGCTTTCAGCTCTGCCGAAGGCGCACCCCGCGCCAGGCCGCGATCGTCGCGCGAGGGATCGGGAAGTAGCCGTTGGTGACTTCGGGCGCGCCGGCTTCGGTATCCGGTTTCAGGTGAATATGCCAGCCGTCCCCGGGATCGATCGCGACGACGTCGTCGATCTCGAACAGATCGTCGCGGTGCACTGACTGCTTGCCGGTCAGCAGCTCCCGTTTCGCCCTCGCCTTGACCTCGGCCTTGCCGGTGCCGGCATAGAAACCATAGGCGTGACGTTCGCCGAATTCCCCGGCGACATATCCGCCGATGTTGATGAAATATAGACGTTGCCCTGCTTCGGGCGTCGTTCTTTCCAACGAGACCCGGAAACCGGGGACCCGGTCGAGTTCGACCCATGCATCTATGTGCAGACCGTCGGGCGAGCCGAACCAGCGATCCAGCAATTTATCGTGAATGTCCTCGAGCGAGCTTCCCGCGGCAAACACCACGTCGTGCAATTCCACGTTGCAGCCCTCGGCCCGGCCGCCCAGGCAGACGGCAAAAAGGTGAAGCGGATCAGATTCCAAGGTTGACATCGTAATCGAAAATCTCGGGAAAACTTCAGGTTGAATGACCTAATCATGCCATTGCCGAGCTTTTTCGGCACGCGCGTCCTGATCGTTTCTGTCGGTCGCCCCGCAAGACGCTGAGGTCGGAAGCGGGTTGCACTGGATCTTTCGTTCTGATACTTTCACAAAAGCTTGGCGATTGTGAAGAAATTTGCGCACCGCGTAACAGCATGGAAATTCACTTTAAGCGAGAGGAAACACCAATGCGAGCTTCATCCAGATCCAGATACCTTTTCTTCGTTGTCGGGGCACTGCTCTTGCCAACAGGCGTCGCTTTCACCGTTGGTGTTTCGGCTCAGGAGGCCACCGAGGAACGAATCGTGGTAACCGGCTCACGTATCCAGCGAGCGGTAGATGAGGGGGCGGTGCCGATTCTGCGCATCGACCGGCAAGATATCGAACAAAGCGGCCTGACCTCCCTTGGCAGCCTGCTCCAGGAACTGTCTGTTTCCGGATCGGCCATCAACACCGCGTTCAACAGTTCCGGTAACTTCGGATTTCCGCCCGACGGCGGCGGTATCGGTGCCGGCTCCACGCAGCTCAACCTGCGCAGTCTCGGTTCCAATCGCACGCTGATCCTGGTCAACGGTCAACGCTGGGTGCCGGGGGCGTCGGCCAGCGGCGTGCCGTCGGCCGTGGATCTGAACACGATTCCGATTACCGCGGTCGAAAGCATCGAAGTGCTCAAGGACGGGGCTTCGACGCTCTACGGGGCCGATGCGATTGCCGGGGTAGTCAACATCATTACGCGTTCTGATTTCAGCGGCCTGGAGATGAATGCCTATGCCGGGCGATTCGAGGAAGAGTCCGACGGCGCGCGGCAGCAATACGACATCTCATTCGGCCAGACCGGTGATCGCTCGCATGTATTCTTCAACCTGAGCCTTACCGACCAGAGCGTGGTCGAGGCCGGAGATCGTGCACTGTCGCAACTGCCGGTGCCGGGCACTGGTCTCACCCGAGGCAGTTCGGGCACGCCGCAAGGGCGTTTCATCTTCACGGTACCCGGCGACCCCAGTGGCTTCGGCGGTCTGTGCAGCCCGATCGACACCGACGGCGACGGCGTAGCTGATTCCAGCAGTTGCGACTTGACGACGCCGCGGGGCTCGACCTTCCCCGGCGGCCAGCCCAGCTTTCCGGGTGATTTCATACCATTTTCCAACGACGAGCGTTTCAATTTTGCCGATTTCAACCTGGTCCAGACGCCTGGTGAACGTCTCAGCGTATGGGTTGAAGGGCGTTACGACTTCGTTCAGAGCAGCAGTTTCAACGTGTCGGGATTCAGCCGCTTCCTTTTCAACAACCGCGAATCCACTAACCGGGCTGCACCCGAGCCGATCTTCCTCGGTCCCGGTGCCGGCGCCGGCAACGCCGCCGACGTCACGGATATCGACGCGACCAACCCGTTCAACCCTTTCGGCATCACGCTGGATGCGGAATCGAATTTCATTCTCGCAGGCCGTCGACCGATCGAGTTGGGGCCGCGGCTATTCAGGCAGGACGTGGACACCTGGTATTACAACGGCGGTTTGCAAGGCGATTTCTTCGCCGGCGAGCGAATGTTCAACTGGGACATGAACGTCGTGTTCTCCGAAAACGAGGCCAGCCAGGAAAAGCAGGGCGCGATCCGGCTGGACCGCCTTGGGCAGGCGCTCGGGCCTATCGACCAATGCGTCGGCGCACCCAACGGCTGCGTGCCGCTGAACTTATTCGGCGGCCAGCAGGGTGATGAGGTGTTCCGCCGCACCGGCGGCGGCGGCTCGATAACCGACGAGATGCGCGACTTCATCGGGTTCGTTCAGAAGGATTCCAGCAAACAGGAGTTGTTCGACTTCAACGTCAACTTTTCCGGCGATCTTATCGAACTGCCGGCCGGCTGGGTCGGATTTGCGGTGGGCTACGAGCACCGCGACCAGGAAGGCCGCTTCCAGCCCGACCCGATCGTCGCCGCCGGTGATAGCAACGGCATTCCGGCGCAACCGACCGCGGGCGATTTCGACGTCGACGCCTTCTACGGTGAGGTGGTCGTACCGCTGCTGGCCGACGTGCCGCTGGCCAGAATGCTGGAAGTCTCAGGTTCGGTGCGTTCGGCCGATTTCAGTACATTCGGCACCGAAACCACCGGCAAACTTGAACTGCGCTGGCAGCCGGTCGAACAATTGCTGGTTCGCGCGACCTATTCGGAAGGATTCCGGGCGCCTAGCATCGGTGAACTGTTCGGTTCCGAAGCGCGTTTCGACGCCACGTTGGCCGATCCATGCAACACCTCTACCTTCCCGACACTTTCAGCTGATCAGCAGCAGAACTGCATTGACCAGGGCGTGCCGGACGGCGGCTTTGTCCAGGCCAATCCTCAAATTTCGGTCACGACCGGCGGCAGCGAGGAACTCAAGGCGGAAAGTTCCGACAGCTATTCGGCAGGCTTTCTCTACAGCCCCGCATTTGTCGACGATATCGGGGCCATCGATCTGCTGAATATCGACATCAACTGGTACCGGCACGAGCTCGACGATGCGATTCGCGCAGTCAGCGCGCAGTTCATTCTCGACGAGTGCGTGCGCACCGGCGCCGACGAATTCTGTGGCGGCATTTCGCGCGGTTCGTCGGGCGACATTTCCGGTTTCGACAATCGCCTGAACAATATCGGCGGCATCGAGACCGAAGGCTGGGATTTCGCCGTCAACCTGCGCACACGTCAATTCGCGTTCGGACGTTTGGGACTGGACTGGAACACCACTTTCATCGACGAGTTCGATGAAATCGTGCCGGGCACCGGCGGCGGCTTCCAGACTCTGGACCGCACCGGCGTGGAGTTCGACGACACTGGCATCGTCGAATGGCGATCGAACGCCGACTTCACCTGGAACTACGATAACTGGAGCGCGGTCTGGACAATCCAGTACATCGACAGCCTGACCGAGTCGTGTTCGGACTTTCTCGACGGTACGCCCGATAGCCTGGCCAATCTCGGTCTGTGTTCGAACCCCACCCCGATCGATTTCGAAGGCTTCGGCACGGTGCCCACCAACGATCTTGGAACAACGGTCTACCACGATCTGAACGTAAGCTACGACATGCAGATCATGGACGCGCGGACGCGTGTGACGATCGGCGCGGAAAACCTCTTCGATCGGGACCCGCCGATGTGCCTGAGCTGCTCGCTCAACGGCTTCGATCCTTCCACCTATCGCGTACCGGGGCGCTTTTTGTACGCGCGGGTCGGTGTGAGCTTCTGAAAATTAGGCACACCAGGACGATGCACATTGCAAGATCAAAAAAGCCCCGGACGGAACCGTCCGGGGCCTTTTCAGGGCTATATCCGGGTCTCGCCAAGCGCTGGTGTTTCGGGCTGCTTGATCTGACTGGCCTCATCCACGTATTCACGATGTCCGGAACCGTAGCGGGATTTGCTCAGGCAAATCAACATCCCCAGCGGGCCGTTAATTCATGTCGGAGAATGTATCGAGTTCGTCAATCAGTCCAACGGTAATGACCCGATTTATTCGAAAGCTGGCGCGGACACGACGGCTGATTGTTTCCATCAAAGGTCTACGGATTGGAAATTCGCCGGCGCTGGCGCATTGGCCCTGCCGCGTCGTGTAGCGCCGTACGGGAATGGTTAGTGTGGTTCGAAGACAGACGGGTCGAACTGCCGCATCATCCGCATGTACTGCCAGGTGAATCCGGGCCACAGGGTGGTGTTGCGGCCCGACTCCGGGTGAAGGTACCAACTGGAGCAGCCGCCGGAATTCCAGACCGTGCCGGCCAGCTTGCGATTCAGCCACCGGTTGTAGTCGCGTTGGACGCCGGGTTCGATCTCCAGCACCTGTCGGCCCGACTTGCGCCGATATTCAAGCGCGCGCAGCACGAACGTCATCTGGGCTTCAAGCATCAGGATCACGGAATTATGGCCGAGCGCGGTATTAGGCCCCATCAGCAGGAAAAGGTTGGGGAAGCCGCTGACCGCGACGCCGCGCCAGGCTTCCGGACCCTGTTTCCAGAGTGCTCCGAGATCGGTCCCGTCGCGCCCGGTGATCATGCCTTCGGGCACAGGATCGGTCGCCCGGAACCCGGTGCCGAGAATCACGATGTCCACCTGGCGCCTGTTACCGCGCGTATCGATGATCGAATCATCCTCCACGCGATCGATGCCGCAGTCGATCAGCGATACGTTGTCGCGCATGAGCGCCGGATAGAAGTCGCTGGACAGGATGACGCGCTTGCAGCCGATGTCGTAGTCGGGCGCCAGTTTTTCTCGCAGTTCGGGGTCTGAAACCTGTCGCCTCAGGTGTCGCCTGGCCAGCCAGCGATGGAAGCCGGCCAGCCGGTTGTTCCAGGCAAGCCCGGGCAC
>DATGCS010000185.1:0-2531 GCA_035311685.1 Wenzhouxiangellaceae bacterium | reverse complement strand
TCGAGGTTGAGCAGCACGACGACAACGGCAATGACGATGTAGGACACCGCCATGACCGGCACGATGATCTCGGTGACGCTGGCGATGCGCTTGACCCCGCCGAAGATTGCCACGCCGACCACGGCGGTCAGCGCGATGCCGGTCCACAATGCCGGTATGCCGAACGCGTCTTCCAGCGACGAGGCCGCAGTGAACGACTGCAGGCCGACGAACGCCATGCCGAAGGTGAGCAGCAACAGCACCGAGTAGACGGCTGCCAGCCAGCGCTTCTTCGTGCCCCGCACCATGTAATAGGCGGGACCGCCGCGATACGTGCCGTCCGGCTCGTTGTTCTTGAACACCTGGGCCAGCGTGCACTCGAAGAAACTGGTCGACATGCCGATCAGGCCGATGACCCACATCCAGAAGACGGCGCCGGGGCCGCCCAGCGTGATGGCGACGGCCACGCCGGCGATGTTGCCGGCGCCGACCCGGCCGGCCACGCTGAGGGCCAGCGCCTGGAACGAACTGACGTGCCCGGGCTGGTGGTGGAACGCCTGCCTCAGGACCCGGAACATCTCGCCGAAATGCCGGATCTGAACGAACTTCGAGCCGATAGTGAAGACCAGTCCGATCCCGATCAGGACCACGATCAATACGTACGACCAGAGGAAGTCGGTCACTCCCTGAAGCATTGCTGTTCTCCCGCGCTCGAATCCGCCACATCATACGCGAGGCGGCGAGAGGCGTTTATGTTGCGATGGGGCTTACATTACGCCCTGGGCCAGCATGGCGTCGGCCAGCCGCAGGAATCCGGCGATGTTCGCACCCTTTCGATAATTCACCGACGATTTGTCGCCGTTTCGGCCGTGTTCGACGCAACGGTCGTGGATGGCCTGCATGATGCGCTTGAGTTGATCGTCGACCTCGTTTTTCTGCCAGGCCATGTGCTGGGCATTCTGGGTGCGCTCCAGTCCCGATACCGCGACGCCGCCGGCGTTGACCGCCTTGCCTGGTGCGAAGACGACCTGGTCGGCCGCCTGGAAACGCTCGATGGCATCGGCGGTGCAGGGCATGTTGGCGCCTTCGGCGACGATCCGGCAGCCGTTCTTGATCAGGCTTGCGGCGTCGTCGTCGCCGAGTTCGTTCTGGATCGCGCACGGCAGCGCGATATCGCACTCGACGCCCCACGGACTGGCATCCGGATGGTAGGTCGCGCCGATGTCGTCGGCCAGTTCCTCAAGGGCGCTGCGGCCGTCTTCCTTCAACCGGTGCAGCGGTTCGAGGTGCTCCGGCTTCAGACCGTCGTCGAGGTGAATGAAGCCCTTCGAATCGGAAAGAGTAATCACGCACGCGCCCAGCTCGACAGCTTTTTCGGCGGCATAGCGAGCCACGTTGCCTGCGCCCGAAATCGCGATGCGCTGGCCTTTGAGATCGCCGCCGAGGCGGTCGAGTACGTGGCGCAGGAAATAGATCGCGCCGTAGCCGGTGGCCTCTGTCCTGAGCTCCGATCCGCCGAACGCGACCCCTTTGCCGGTCAGCGCGCCGACGAACTGGTGGGTCAGCCGACGATACTGTCCGAACAGGTAGCCGACTTCGCGCGCGCCGGTGCCGATGTCGCCTGCGGGAATATCGCGATGTTCGCCGATGTAGTGATACATCGAACTCATCAGCGCCTGGCAAAAGCGCATGACCTCGTCGTCGCTCTTGCCCTTGGGGTTGAAGTTTGCGCCACCTTTTGCACCCCCGATCGGCAGTCCGGTCAACGCGTTCTTGAAGCACTGCTCGAAGCCCAGGAACTTCAGCACGGACTCGGTGAGGTCCGGGTCGAACCGCAGGCCGCCCTTGTACGGGCCGGTAGCGTTGTTGAACTGCACCCGCCAGGCGCGGTTGGCCCGCGTGTGGCCGTCGTCGTCCAGCCAGCACACGCGAAAGGACACGATCTGATCGGGCTCGGTCATCCGTTCCAGCAGCAACGCGTTCTGGTAGCGCTGCTGGCCGGCGATGAACGGCACGACGTCGGCGGCAACCTCGTGCACTGCCTGGTGGAACTCCTTTTCACCCGGATTGCGCCGGACCAGACCCTTCATGAAGCATTCGAGATCGTTGGCGTCGGCCCCGGAGAAACAGTTGGTCCCGGTCTTGTTGTTGCACTTCTCATCGCTCATGGCGAAAAGTCACCTCCGTGCGGTCCTGGAATTTTCCAATGATACCGACCCGGCGCTGGAACCGTCGGCTGGCTCGGCCCGGACTGCGTTAGGATATAAAGTGGCGGGGTTCTTCGCCACCGGCGACATCCCCGTCTATTCGACTCTGAACGGAGGAAGAATGGCCATGGAAATAACCTACAGCACCGAGTACGGCATTCTCGAGATTCGTCCGACCGGATCCCTCGGCGAGGAAGATTTCAAGAGCCTTGCACGCGAACTCGAGACGCTCGACAAAGACGAGCGCACGCTGAACGGGATTCTCATCCATACCGAGGATTTCCCCGGCTACAAGAGTTTTTCGGACATGCTGGCGCACGGCGAATTCATCGCCGAATTCCGAGA
>DATGCS010000184.1:0-7778 GCA_035311685.1 Wenzhouxiangellaceae bacterium | reverse complement strand
TTGGGCGCGGTGTAGAGCCCGTGGCCCTGCGAGCCCTTTTCGTTGCCGCCGAGCACACCTCGCTCGATGTACCACCATGCGTCGCGCGGTTCGAACAAAGCGGCTTCCTGCGCCAGCTTGTCGGCATCGACTTCACGCAATACGCTGTAGTCGTCGAGGATCCAGAATCCGCGGCCGAAGGTGGCGCCGACGAGATCGTTTTCTCTGCGCTGGATGACCAGATCGCGGTAGGAGATCGTCGGCGCGTTGCCGGTCAACTCGATCCACTTTCCGCCGCCGTCGAGGGTGAAGAACACGCCGAACTCGGTGCCGGCGAACATCAGCGCCGGATTGACGTGATCCTGGACCAGGCGCCACACGAGATGTCTTTCCGGGAGATCTCCGGCAATCGATGACCAGCGCCGGCCGCGGTTCGTGCTCTTGAGCAGATACGGCTTGAAGTCTCCGTACTTGTGGTTGTCGAGCGCGATGTAAACCGTATCGGCGTCGAACAGGTCTGCCTTGACGTCATTGACGAAGGCGGTGTCCGGCACGCCCGGCAAGTCGCCCACCTCGATCTCGCGCCAGCTCTGGCCGCCGTTTTCGGAAACCTGCAGCAGGCCGTCGTCGGTGCCGGCATACAGAAGACCCTCGACGACCGGCGACTCGGCCAGTGAGGTGATGGTGTTGTAGTTCGACATCGCGAACGTATCCCAGGGCGCGTCCCAACTCCATTGCCGGCCCATCACGTCGAGCTCTATGCGTTCCTGATTGCGCGTCAGATCTTCGGAAATCATGGTCCAGCTGTCGCCGCGATTGTCCGAGCGCCAGACCCGCTGCGAGGCGTGATAGATGCGCGTTGGTTCATGCGGGCTGACCAGAATGGGGGCATCCCAGTTGAAGCGGTTGGGCGCCTGTCCGGGTTCGACCTGCGGCTGGATGTAGACGATCTCGCCGGTGGTACGGTCGGCGCGGACCAGGTTGCCCTGCTGCCAGTGGGCATAGACGATATCCGGGTTGCCGGGCTCGGTAGCGGGCTGGTGGCCGTCGCCGAACAGCACCACGAACCAGTCGGCGTTGCGCACGCCGTGGAGATTGTCGGTGCGCGACGGGCCGCCCTGGGTATTGTTGTCCTGGGTGCCGCCGTAGACGGTATAGAACGGCTCGGCGTCGTCGACCGCGACCTTGTAGAACTGGGTCACCGGCAGATTGTCGACATAGCGCCAGGTCGAGGCATGGTCGAAGGTTTCGTACAGGCCGCCGTCGCTGCCCATCAGCAGATAGTGCGGGTCGCCTGCGCGGAATGCCAGCGCGTGGTTGTCGACGTGCTTGTTCTCGCTGGCGATCGAAGTCCAGGTCTTGCCGCCGTCGTCGGAGAACGAGGCGCGCACGTCCATGAAATAGATCCGGTCGAATCTGTGCGGACTGGCGTAGATTTCCTGGTAGTAGTGCGGGCCGGTGCCGCCGGCGATCTTGTCGGACATCTTTTTCCAGGAGGCGCCGCGGTCGGACGAGCGCCAGACGCCGCCTTCGCGCCGGTCGGTCTCGATCGCGGCGTACAGCACGTCGGGCTGTTGCGGCGATATGGCCAGGCCGATCTTGCCCAGGTTGGCGTTGTCGTCGCTGCTCGGCAGGCCGTTGGTCAGTTCGGCCCAGGTCTCGCCGCCGTCGGTGGATCGGTGGACGCCCGAGTTGGGTCCGCCGCCGACGTAGGTGGCCACGGTGCGATGGCGCTGCCAGGTCGCGGCATAGAGCACGTCGGGATCGCGCGGGTCGATGACGATGTCGGTGACCCCGGTCCAGCGATTATCGCCGTCGTCGCCGACAAGCGTGCGGTTCCAGGTTTCGCCGCCGTCAATAGTCTTGTACAGGCCGCGCTCGCCGCCCGGCGACCACAGAGGCCCTTGCGCGGCGACCCAGACGGTGTTCGGGTCTTCCGGGTGGATCACGATCTTGCTGATGTGCTCGGAAGATTCCAGGCCGACGTTGTTCCAGGTCGATCCGCCGTCGTGACTGACGTAGATGCCGTCGCCGTAGCCGACATGGCGGCCGCCGATGTTTTCACCGGTGCCGACCCAGACGGTGTTCGGATTCGACGGATCCAGCGTGATGGCACCAATCGAATACGAATCCTGCCCGTCGAAAATCGGGTTCCAGGTCGTACCTGAATTGACCGTCTTCCAGACCCCGCCGGAACCGACCGCGACATACCAGACGTTGGGATTGTCCGGGTGCAGTGCGATATCGGCGATGCGCCCCGACATGAACGCCGGGCCGATGGTGCGCAGTTCGAGGCCGGCGAAGGTTCCGGCGCTCAATGCATCATCATCATCGTCCTGGGCGATAGTCGGAATCCACCAGCAGGCCAGGGCCACAAGTGCGACCAGCTTGATGCTGAGGCCGCGAAAAGACTTTGGTCGAAACAACATTTTCTATCCTCCGGAATCGTTTTGCTTGCTATGACATGGAAAACTGTCTAACTGCCGATTCTCGCAGCTTAACCTTACAGCGATACATCATCTGCGTAAATCTGCGCAATTTTCGGGTACATTTTGCTTGGCTTCGGTCCGGATTACTCCAGAAACTGCAGGCCGGGCGGCGCGAAGCCGCCGGCGGCGTGCTCGAAACCGCTGGCAATTTCGATCAACACCGGTTCGCTGAATTTCGCGCCGAATATCGACAGGCCGACCGGCATCCCGAACACCTGCCCCATCGGTACGGTGATGTTCGGATAGCCGGAAATCGCGGCCAGCGAAGAGCTTCCGCCGATGAAGTGGTCGCCGTTGATCAGGTCGATGGTCCAGGCCGCCGACCCGGTCGGCGCGATCAGGGCATCGAGTTCATGCTCGGCGAGCAGCTTGTCGATGCCCTCGGTGCGCGTGGCTTTCTGCACTGCCGCCAGGGCCTCGTTATATGCTTCGTCGCTGAGCGGGCCCTTGGCCTGCGCCTGTTCGAAGATCTCCTGGTCGAACCAGGGCATCTCCGCGTCGGCGTTGTTGCGGTTGAACTCGATCAGGTCGGCCAGCGTCATGTCCGAAAGATCGGGGTCGGGCAGGCCGGCAAGATAGACGTTGAGGTCGTGCTTGAATTCGTAGAGCAGCACATCGTAGGCCTTGCCGAAGAAGTCATCCGGCGTTTGCCATTCGATATCATCGACGATCTCGGCGCCGCCTTCACGCATGGCCACGATGGCGGCTTCGAGCAATTCATCGACCTCGCTGTGGAAACCGGCCGACGAGCGCAGCACGCCGATCCGCTTGCCCTCAAGGCCGCCCGCGCCGAGGTGGGCCGGCAGGTGATCCAGCGACCACCCGGGTCTTTCATCGGTGGCCGGGTCGGCCGCGTCCGGGCCGGCTATCGCGGCCAGCAGTACGACCGCGTCGCGCACGCTGCGCGCCATCGGGCCGGCGGTGTCCTGGCTGTGCGAGATGGGCACGATGTGGGTGCGACTGACCAGCCCGACCGTGGGCTTGATGCCGACGATGCCATTGGCCGATGATGGGCAGACCACCGAGCCGTTGGTTTCTGTACCTACGGCAAGCACCGTCATGCCGGCGGCCGCCGCCACCCCCGAACCGGAACTGGAACCGCACGGGGACCTGGACGGATCATAAGGGTTGCGGGTCTGGCCGCCGACGCCGCTCCAGCCGCTGGAGGATCGCTCGGAGCGGAAATTGGCCCATTCGCTCAGGTTGGCCTTGCCGAGGATGATCGCGCCGGCATTGCGCAGGCGCGCCACCAGCGGCGCGTCGCGGCCGGTCGCATTGTCGGCAAGTGCAAAAGAGCCCGCCGTGGTGGGCTGGCTGTTCGTTTCGATATTATCCTTGAGCAGCACCGGAATGCCGTGCAGCGGGCCGGCCCAATCGCCGGCCGCCAGCCTTGCGTCCAGCGCGCGTGCCTGGGCCCGGGCGGTGGAGTCGATCGCGATCACGGCGTTCAGTTCCGGATTGAGCAGTTCGATGCGCGCGATCTGGCGCTCGATCAGCACCGCCGAAGTCAGTTCGCCATCGCGCATCGCCTGGTGCAGTGTCGCGACGTCGGGCCAGGCCGTATAGCCTTCATCAGCGGCGGTCGAAACGCCGCCCAGCAAAAGACACGCCAGCAACGCGGCGGTGACCAGCTTGATGGCACCGCCAGCGGAGATCGCGCGGAAATTTTTCTGGGGCATTCTTGAAGGTTTCCTGGTGGACTGTTCTGTCGAACGGCTCGATTGGCCCTTCGATCACCGGATATCATGCAGGAAGCCGGGCATCAATACAACGTGACCGGCGGGCGTATCGTGCGGCATGGCTACGAGTTGGCGCGGGCAACGAGCTGGCAGGCCGAAACCTGGTGGCGCGTGAATCTGCGGCGTGATGACGGTAGTTGATCAGTCTCGTGTCTGGCCGCCGCCCCGCACGACATACTTGAAGGTCGTGAGCTGCTCCAGCCCGACCGGGCCGCGAGCGTGCAGCCGGCCGGTGGCAATGCCGATTTCGGCGCCGAAGCCGAACTCGCCGCCGTCGGCGAACTGGGTCGAGGCGTTGTGGACCACGATGGCGCTGTCGACGCGGTTCAGGAAGGTCTCGATCACCCCCGGGTCCGACGCGAGTATGCCGTCGGTATGGCCCGATCCGTAGTCGGCGATGTGGCTCATCGCTTGATCCGCCGAATCCACGCAGCGCACGGCCAGAATCGCATCCAGGTATTCGGTCGACCAGTCGGCGTCGCCTGCCCTTCGAATTCGCGTGTCGCGAGCGCAGGCGTCGGCATCGCCGCGAATCTCGCAGCCCAGTGCGTCCAGCTTGTCGGCCAGCCGCGGAAGCGCCTCGAGGCAGTCGCGATCGACCAGCAGGGTCTCCAGCGCGCCGCAGATGCCGGGCCGGCGCATCTTGGCATTGACAATGACGTCGATCGCCATGTCGGGATCGGCAGAGGCGTGCCAGTAAAGGTGATTGTTGCCGTCCAGGTGGGCGAACACCGGCACGCGCGCGTCGCGCTGAACCCGCTCGACCAGCGACCGGCCGCCGCGGGGCACGATCACGTCGATCCACTCGTGTGCCCCCAGCAGCGCGCCGACCAGTTCGCGGTCCTGGTCCGGCACCATCTGGACGGTATCCGGATCCAGCCCGGCTGACGCAAGGCCGGAGACGATTGCCGAGTGAATCGCGCGATTGCTTTTCACAGCCTCGCTGCCGCCGCGCAGGATCACCGCGTTGCCGGCTTTCAGGCACAGCGCGGCCGCATCGGCGGTGACGTTCGGCCGCGACTCGTAGATCACACCGACCACCCCGATCGGAACCGCGATTCGCGCGATATCGAGACCGTTGGGCCGCTGCCAGCGCGCCAGCTCTCGCCCGACCGGGTCGGGCAGGCCGGCCACCTGTTCGAGTCCGGCGGCAATCCCTTCCAGGCGTGCTTCGTCGAGCTTCAGCCGGTCGAGCATGGCGCCGCTGATTCCACGTACCCGGGCCCGCTCGAGATCTGTCGCGTACGCCTGGAGAATGTGCCCCGAAGCCGAGCGGATCGCGGCGCCTGCTTCGGTCAACGCCTGGTTCTTTTGTGCCGTGGCGCTCTGCACAAGTCTTTCAGCGGCGCGTCGTGCCTTGCGCCCAATTTCTGCAATAACAGTTTCCGGCTTCGAGTCAGTCATTGCCATGCGGTGCGTTCCTGTCAATCAGGGATATATAGTTTCTTCGGAAACCGGAAACCGGAAACCGGAAACCGGAAACCGGAAACCGTATCTTCAACGATCGAACAATACCAAATCGTCGCGGTGAACCACCGGGCCGCGACCGGCGTAGCCGAGAATCGACTCGAACTCGCGGCTGTGCCGTCCGATGATCCGTCGGGTTTCCACCGCATCGTAGCCGCAAAGACCGTGGCCCAGCGCTGTGCCGCGACCCCGCAGCTCGATCAGATCGCCACGCCGGAACTGGCCCCTGACTTCGACAATGCCGCCGGCCAGCAGGCTGGCGCCGCGCGCCAGCGCATCGACCGCGCCGTCGTCCAGCACCAGCGACCCTGCCGAGTGTTGCAGCGAGCGCAACCACTGCTTGCGCCGGGCCAGCGGCCGGATCGAGGCATGGAAACAGGTCCCGATGCCGGTTTCGAGGTAGTGCTGAATCGGCCGTTGGTGTTTGCCGCTGACCAGCAGTACTGGACAGCCGCCGGCCGTGGCGATGCGCGCGGCGGCGATCTTGCTGGTCATGCCGCCGGTACCGAAACCGGTGGTCTCGGCGCTGCCGGCAAGCGCTTCGATGTCGGCGTCGATGACCGGAACGTCGGGCAACAGCCGGCCCCCCTCGCTGCGCCGCGGATCGGCATCGAACAACCCGTCGACATCGCTGAGCAGCATCAGCAACTCTGCGCCGGCCAGCAACGCCACGCGCGCGCCCAGGCGATCGTTGTCGCCGAACCGGATCTCGCCGGTCGCGACGGTGTCGTTTTCGTTGACGATGGGCACGATGCCGCGATTGAGCAATGTCTCGATGGTATTGCGCGCGTTGAGGAACCGGCCGCGGTCTTCCAGGTCGTCGAGCGTGAGCAGAAGCTGGGCGGCGCTGCGCCCGCTATCGGCCCAGGCTTCGGACCAGGTCTGGGCCAGCCGGATCTGGCCGACCGCGGCAGCGGCCTGGGCTTCGGCCAGGCTGGATGGCCGGCCCGCGATGCCGAGCGCCGAGCGCCCCAGGGCGATGGCGCCGGACGATACGATCGCCACCGGCCCGGGACGCTGCGCGAGTTGTCGCGCCATCTCCGACATCCACTGTCGTCGCGGCGCGCCGTCTGCGCCGACCAGCAGCGACGAGCCGATCTTGACGACCAGCGGCGCGCGACCTTGCGACAGCACCTGGGCAAGCGAGGCATGCGTTTCCCGGTTCATCGGTGCGGCTTCCGGCCGGATTCGGCGTTGGGTGAATGGGCGACGATCATCGTTGAATGTTAGCAGGCGGAATCCGGGTGGAGAGCGGCGGCCGCATCGCGCCCGGCCGGGGCTGGGCCTGTGCCATGCAGAGCCGCTGGTTCGATGCGATGGCGGTGCCTGAATTTTTCCGCGATGGCGTATGATCAAGCCTCACTTTTCAGGCCCGCCCGATTGCGATGACCGACTTCAGACACCTGATCCGCGATGTCCACGACTGGCCCGAGCAGGGCATCGTGTTCAAGGACATCACGCCGCTGCTGGCCAGCCCCGAGGGCATGGCCTGGGCCGTGGACCGCTTGTACGAACCGTTTGCCGGCAAGCACATCGACCTGGTTGCCGGTATCGAATCGCGCGGGTTTCTGTTCGGGGTTGGCGTGGCCCGCGCACTGGGTGCCGGCTTCATCCCGGTGCGCAAGCCGGGCAAGCTGCCGCGCGAGACGATTCGCCGCGAGTACGCGCTGGAATACGGCACCGATGCGGTCGAGATGCACGCCGACGCGGTGACCGAGGGCCAGCGTGTATTGGTGGTCGACGACGTGCTGGCCACCGGCGGCACCATGGCCGCGACCTGCGAACTGTTTGCCGAAGCCGGCGCGGAAGTGGCCGGGGCCGCGGTGCTCATCGAGCTGGAGTTTCTGTCCGGGTCCGAGCGCGTCCCGTACGCGATTCACTCGGTGCTGCGGTACTGACGCACCGCTGAAAAACTTCACGGGTACAGGAGACAATGCGCCTGAACCTGCATCAAGAAGATCACTTATGAACCAGCCCAGATTCAGCCCCGGCCAGGTCATCCATCACAAGAAATACGACTATCGCGGCGTGATCGTCGACGTGGATCCGGAATTCGCCGGCACACAGGAATGGTACGAGCAGGTGGCGACCAGTCACCCGCCGA
>DATGCS010000183.1:0-21982 GCA_035311685.1 Wenzhouxiangellaceae bacterium | reverse complement strand
TCGCCGAGAATCCAGTCGATGAATGCCTGGCCGGCCTCCGCGTTCACCCTCGGATGCTTTTCCGGATTGACCAGGATGATTCCGTACTGGTTGAACAGGTCGTCGTCGCCTTCGACCAGGATCCGGAAATCGGCCTTGTTCTTGAAGCTGATCCAGGTGCCGCGGTCGGTCATCGAGTAGGCGTTCATGCCGACGGCGGTATTCAGGGTGGCCCCCATGCCCGAGCCGGTCTCGCGGTACCAGCTGCCGCTGGCGGCGGTCGGGTCGATGCCGGCGTCTTCCCACAGCGCCATTTCCTTCTTGTGGGTCCCCGAATTGTCAGCCCGCGAGGCGAACGGCGCCTTGGCGTCTGCGACTTCGGCCAGCGCAGCGGTCGCGTCGGCGCCGCCGGCGATGCCGGCCGGATCGGAGGCCGGACCGACGATGATGAAGTCGTTGTACATCACGTCGAAGCGCTCCACGCCATAGCCGTCCTCGACAAACTTTTCCTCGGCCGGCCTGGCATGGACCAGCAGCACGTCGCCATCACCGTTCTGCGCATTTCTGATCGCCTGGCCGGTGCCGACGGCGACCACGTTGACCTGGATGCCGGTCTTGTCGGTGAACATCGGCAGAATGTAATCGTAGAGGCCGGAATTCGCGGTGGACGTGGTGGACTGGAGGATGATGGATTCATCCGCGGCCAACGCGGCGCTGGATGCGGCCATGGATGCGATTGCACCGGCTGTCAGAGTCGAGGCAAGCAGGCGGGTAAGTTTCTTTCCAGACATTGCGGGTCTCCTTGGATTTTCGGGCGTTAACTGCTCAGCACCAGGCGACCGGACAGATAGTCCCGGGCGGCCTGGGATTCAGGATTCTGGAAAAACCGCGCTGCCGACGAATGTTCGACCAGGCGACCCCGGTTCAGGAACACGACGTCGTCGGCGAGCCGGCGGGCCTGGCCTAGATCGTGGGTCACGAACACGACCTTGACGCCGCGCTGGTGGGCGCGCACCACAATGGATTCGATCGAGGCCGTCGAGGCCGGATCCAGGCTTGTCGTGGGCTCGTCCATGAAAAGCACCCGGGGCCGGACGGCCAGGGCCCGGGCCAGGGCCAGGCGCTGTTGCTCGCCGCCCGACAGCAGTCGCGCGGGCTGGCCGGCCCGGTCTGCGAGCCCGACTTCCTCCAGCAGTTCCTGCAGTCGCTCGGGCGAGTTGTTGTCCCGGTGCTTGAGCACGAAGCGAATGTTGGCGGCCACCGAGCGGCGCAGCAGGACGGGCCGCTGGAAAACCAGGGCCTGCCGGGCACGCAGCTTGACATCCATGGGTTGACCGCCCCAGCGCACCTCGCCGGCCGTGGGGGCGATCAGACCGTGCATGAGTCGAAGCAGCAGACTCTTGCCGGCGCCGTTGGGCCCCATGACGACGGTCAGGCTGGTGGCCGACAACGCCAGGTCGACGTTGTCGACCAGGTTCCGGCCGTCCACGGAATAGACCAGGCGGCGAGCCTCCCCCGCGAGGGGGGAAGCATCGGCAACCGGCTGATCCGGTTGGCTGTGGGCGATTTCATCAAGCATAGGCGTATCGGCTGGCGGTCAGGCGCAGCGTCATCACGGCGGCATTGATGGACAATGCGATCGTCACGAGCACGATGCCGAGCGCCAGCGCGAGCGCGAGATCGCCCTTGGACGTCTCCAGCGCGATGGCGGTGGTCATGACCCGCGTGAGGTGATCGATGTTGCCGCCCACGATGATCACCGCCCCGACCTCGGCGACGGCCCGACCGAAGCCGGCCAGGCCCACGGTGAGCAGACTGTACCGGGCATCCCACAACAGCGCTCCGACGGTCTGCCGCCGCGACAGGCACAGCGACCGGAACTGCTCGGCGTACTCGTTGTAGAGCTGTTCGACGACTTCCCGCGACAGCGCGGCGACAATCGGTGCGATCAGCACCGTCTGGGCAATGATCATGGCCGTGGGGGTATACAGCAGCTCCAGCCACCCGAGCGGGCCTGCATTGGACAGCAGGAGATAGATAAAAAGACCGACGACGACCGGGGGCAGGCCCATCAGCGCGTTGGCGAAGACGATCAGCGCCGACCGGCCGGGAAACCGGGCGATGGCCAGAAACGCGCCCAGCGGCAGACCGATCAGACAGGCAACGACCACGGCCGACAGGCTGACGCGGAGCGAAAGGCCGATGATCTCCAGTAAATCGGCGTCGGCTGTCACCAGCAGCTGCAACGCCAGTCTGAACGCTTCGCTGAAATCATGCATTTTTTACGAGACCGGCGAAAAGTAGTAGAAGATGCATCTAATGTATCATCTCTGCAGTCGAGGCATTCCTCGGGCCGGTTCTAGAATTTGAACAGCATGTCCAGCTGGTAACGGTTGTAGTCGCGCTCGTTGCCGAGCTTGTCGATCGAGTTGTCGAACCAGATGAAACTGCCGACCCAGCTCCTGGTGATCGCGTAGGTGCCTTTCACCGAGAAACCATCGTTCGCGGTGCGGCCGCCGGCGAAGGTGGCATCGACCATCCCGCCGTACAGCGCGTCCTTTTCCGTGTCCTGATACAGCGCAGCGATCGACCACGAACCGGCGTCCCTGACCTTGCCGTAGACGCCGCCAAACGCAAAAGCCGTGTCTTCTTCGGCATCGCCGTTGCGGGCCCATTCACCGAAGATGTCGAAGCCGGCGATCTTCGCGCCGCCGGTAATCCGAGTGATGTTGTAGTCGAAGACAAGGTTGCCGTTCGCATCGACCGTGTTGCCGTTGCAATTACTTTGAAAGCATGGATTGAAGCCTTGCGCATCCTCGAAATCCTGGTAGCCGAGGCTGGCGTAGAAGATTTCGCCCTTGAAGCCCACTTCGCCGCCCCAGGCGGAGGTGTCGGCATCCGAGCTGCGTTCGTCGATCTGCAGCCAGTAGCCCTTGCCGTAGAAAGGTGAGCTGCCGCCGAAGCCGACGGCCAGGCCTTCGGGCATGTAATCGCTGTCGTAGAAGTACTCCACGGGGTTGCGCGTCCAGGGCTGGGGCATCTTGCCCGCGGTGACGGCCAGCATGTCGGTTGGTTTCCAGTTCACGTAGGCCTGGCGCAGCGAGATGTCCTTGGCGCTGGCATCTCCGTCCAGCGTCACGTCCCGGGAGCGTGGATTCGAGCCACCGGTCGCAAGCTGCATCCCGACCTGAATGTCATCCGAAACGTCGGCGCTGATCGTCAAGCGAGCCCGCATCCGCTGCCGATCCCGATTGTCCCTGCCTTCCTCGTCGATGCCCTCGAACCGATAACGGAAATCGCCCTTGAGCGACACCTTGTCGGTCCAGCTGGGAGTGGTTTGCGGCGCTTCCGGGACTTCCTCGACCGGTTTCGATTCCTGCGCGCTCGCAGCCTCCAGCCTGGCGATCTTTTTGCTCAATTCCGCCATCTGAGCTTTCAGTTCAGCGATCTCGTCCTGACTCTGGGCGAAGGTGGGGGCGGGCGCCGTGAGCGCCAGGGCGACCAGGCTGGCCGCGAGATACCTGTTCATTGTTTTTCTCCTTGTCTAAAGGGTTGTCGTCAAGATCTCGACACTGCCGCCGGATACAGGCAAGGCGGTTACCGGCTTCCCAGCTGAAGTGCATTTTAGACGCATTCTAATGTTAATTTTCTAAATTACACAAATAAAAAAGCACAAAACACATATTTATCGCCATTTTGATGACCGAAACGACTGCATTCGAGCAGCAGGCGGGCCGAGTCTCTGCGGCGTCAGGCGTCAAGGCCGATACGGACGACGCGGTGGGGTCGGTGCGGGAGTATCGCCAGGCGCATGAAGTCGAGATCCTGGCCGGATATGCCGATTTCCTTCGGTTGCCGAACGTGGCCGCGGATCTTGAAGACATGCAGCGCAATCCAGCCTGGATTCGCGAGCAGTTCGGCGCTCGCGGCGTGGCGCTGGCGCTGCGGGAAGTCGACGGCGTGCCGCTGTTGGTGACCGGGCGCATCGATGTGCCCGGGGCCGAGCGCTTGCTGGGCATAGACGTCCATTACGACGGCAAGCCGGTGGACGAGAGCCGCTGGACGAACGCCCCGTGGGCACCGTTGCTGTATACCGCGGCAATCCACGAAGGCAGCGAACCGCGCCCGTTCCCGGCCTCGGGCGAGCGAGTCTTGCAGGTGCCGACGCTGGGCGGCACGCTGCCGGTATTCCTGTTCGAGCAGATCCTCGACCGGCCGGCGATTATTGTTCCTATGGCCAATCACGACAACAATCGGCACGCCGCCGACGAGAACATCCGCCTGGCCAACCTCTGGTACGGCATCGACCTGTACGCGGCATTGCTGATGATGCAGGGGGTCGGCGGTCACGCGGCCTTCGCCGGTGCTCTGTACGCTTCTCGGCATGGATACGTATCCCGTGAGCCTGCCGATTTGTGTTTCGAACTCGTTCGCCGACCTGAGCTCGCTCGAAACAGCGGCTCGGCGAGGTTCTGTTTGCACAGGGCTCGTATGAGCGACCAGGTGACCGTCTGGTATGACGGCGGCTGCCCGCTTTGCGTACGCGAGATTGCGCTGATGAACCGGCTGGACCGGCGCGACCGGATCGAGTTCGTCAACGTCGATCTCGAAGATGCGAGCTGTCCGGTCGATCGCCAACTTCTGCTGCGCAGGATGCACGCGCGGGAAGGCGATGGTCCGCTGGTCGACGGCGCGGCCGCGTTCGCGGCGATGTGGCGCGCGATCCCGGTATTCCGCCCGCTCGGCCTGCTGGCGAAAAACCGTGCGGTGCTGTGGGTGCTCGAACGGTTCTACCGGGGGTTCCTGGTCGTCCGGCCCGCGATTCAGCGGGTGTTCGTGGCTGTTTTCGGCACGCGCGCCGGGAAGCGGCGCTCAGGCGGCTGATTCGGTCCGTCGACCATCGTCCGGCATCACCCGTCGGGTGTGCCAACCCGACCTGCGGGCTGGCGAGGATCGGGCAGCATCATTCGGATCGCCGATGTGTGTGTTCGGCGCTCGGATGGACCTCGTCGAATCGCCGGCGATGAAGCCGACGGTTTTTGCGGGAAAAACGCGCCGAGCTTGCGTAGGATAGGGCGCTGGTTTTTTCAGGAATCTGCGATGCGCCTGTCCCGAGTATTTCTTCCCGTGTTTGTCCCGGCCCTGTTTCTTCTTTCCCCGGCCGAGCCGCTGACCGCCCAGGAGGCCCAGCAGAAGCAGGACGCCGAGCTTCGTCCGGTCACGCATGAAGAAGTCTGGCTGATGAAGCGGCTGGGTTCGCCGGTGGTCAGCCCGGACGGGCGCCGGGCGGTAGTGTCGGTCACCGAGCCTTCCTACGAGGAGGATGGCGACGTGTCCGACCTCTGGCTGATCGCCGTCGACGGCGGCCAGGCGCCGCGCCGGCTGACCGCAACGCCCGGCGGGGAGAGCGGGGTCGACTGGCGCCCGGACGGGGCGAAGATCGCGTTCAGCGCCAGCCGCGGCGAGGACGACGCGCCGGCGCAGGTGTTCGTGCTGGACATGACCGGCCCGGGCGAGGCGGTGCAGATCACCGACCTTTCCACCGGCGCGTCGAATCCGCGCTGGAGCCCGGACGGTTCGCATATCGCGTTCGAAAGCCGAGTGTGGCCCGACGCGGCCGACGACGAGGCCAACGCCGAGCGCGACAAGCAGGAAGAAGAAGACGGCATGAACGTGTCGCGCTACGAAATCTTCCCGATCCGCCAGTGGAACCGCTGGCGCGACGAGAAGCATACGCGGTTGTTCGTGCAGGCCGCCGAGGCCGGCGCCGAGCCGACCGACCTGCTGTATGGCACCGATCTCGTCTCGGGGCCCGGCTACGCCGGCGTGCCGTCGCTGGGCGGTGAGAGCCTGCACGCGGCCTGGACGCCGGACGGCGAGGCGCTGGTGTTTTCCGCCACCGAGAATCTGCACCAGGCCGCGCACGCCCAGGTGCGCCGCCACCTTTACCGGGTGCCGGTGGCCGGCGGCGAACCCGGGCGGGTGACTTCGGGCGACGACTTCAGTTGCATCGGCGCGCAATTCTCGCCGGCCGGCGACGCGCTTTACTGCAGCTTCGAGCCGATCAATGAACATGTCTACAACCACACCGGGATTGCCCGTGCCGAGTGGTCCGGCGACGGACTGGACGGCGAGCTGGACGTGCTGACCGGTAATTTCGACCGCTCGGTGGGCGGGTTCGACGTGGGCGCCGACGGCCAGCGGCTGTATCTGACCGCGGCCGACCACGGCCGCGTGCGGCTGTTCTCGCTGCCGGCCGCAGGCGGTGCGGTGGCACCGCTGGACGCCGATAGCCGCGGCGTCTACGGCGGTGTGCAGGCCGCCGGGGATGGCGTGGTCGCCAACTGGGAAAGCTCGGCCGTGCCGGTCGAGGTCGTGCGCGTGAATCCCGGGACGGGCCGGCGCACGACCCTGACCGAATTCAACGTCGAGCGCGCCGAAGGTCTGGACCGTCCGCCCTTTCGCTCGTTCTGGTTCACCTCGAGCAAGGGCCGGCGCATCCACAACTGGCTGGCGCTGCCGCCCGGCTTCGACGAAAACCAGCAGTATCCGATTGTGCTGTTCATCCACGGCGGGCCGTTCAGTTCGTCGACGGATTCCGACCACGTGCGCTGGAGTCCGCACCTGCTGGCTTCGAAAGGCTACGTGGTATTGCTGACCGACTACACCGGCTCGGTCGGCTACGGCGCCGAGTTCTCGCGCAACATCGAGGGCGATCCGCTGAAAACTCCGGGCGAAGAGGTGATCGAAGCCGCCGACGTGGCGACCGAACGGTTCGACTTCATCGACCCCGAGCGCCAGGCCGCGACCGGTGCGAGCTACGGCGGGCACCTGGTCAACTGGTTGCTGGCGACCACTGACCGTTTCGACGCCCTGGTCGGCCACGCCGGGCTGGTGGACCTGGAAGGCCAGTGGTCGACCAGCGACGTGATCTACCACCGCGAACGCATGAACGGGGGGCCGCCCTGGGGCGACAGCAAGGTATGGGAAGAACAGAGCCCGTCGACCTACGCGCCCGAGTTCTCCACGCCGACGATGCTGACCATCGGCGAGAAGGATTACCGCGTACCGATCAACCAGACCATCGCCGCCTGGACCTACCTGCAGCGCATGCAGGTACCCTCGCGCCTGCTGGTGTTCCACGACGCCGACCACTGGATCATGAACGGCACGGAAGCGAAGCATTTCTGGAACGAGGTGCACGCCTGGCTGGGCGAGCATCTGGAGATGGACAGCGAGTAGGCCCGAGAGTACAGACAGGCTGAAACCGTAAAGGCCGCAATGGCAGAAAGCGCTCACATTACCCGACTGCTCAAACGCTGGTCCAGTGGCGAGACGGAGGCGCGCGAGGCGTTGCTTCCGCTGGTCTATCAGCGGCTGCGCCGGCTTGCAGAAAACCAGTTGCACGGCGAACGCCCGGGACACACGCTGCAGCCCACCGCACTGGTCAACGAAGCGTTCATGCGCCTGGATCAGGGCAATATCGACTGGGACGGTCGGCGGCATTTCTACGCGCTGGCGGCCAGAACCATGCGTCGCGTGCTAGTCGATCATGCGCGTGGACGGCAGCGTGTGCGGCGCGGCGGCGACTTTATCCGGGTGACGTTGTCGGCTGCCGAGCGTGCGCAGACGAGCGAGGCGTTCGGCGTTCTGGATCTCGACAAGGCGCTGGGCGAACTGGAACGAAACCACCAACGGGTCGGCGAGGCCATCGAGTTGACGTATTTCGGCGGCCTGGAAGCTCGCGAAGTCGCCGCGCATCTGGGCGTGTCGTCACGCACCGTCGAGCGCGACCTGCGCTTCGGCAGGGCATGGCTGAAAGATAAACTCGTCGTACCATGAACGACACCGACCGGAATCGCCGGCTGGAGCAACTGTTCCACGACGCGCTGAAACAGCCTGAACAGTGTCGCCGTGAATGGCTCGAAGAGGCCTGCGGTGACGACCCGCAACTCAAGGCGCGGCTCGAGCGCATGCTCGATCTGGATCCCGGGGACCATACCGGGCACGCCGACGTTGACGACCCGCTGGCCCGGGCCGTCCACGAAAGCGTGCGCACCCTTGGAAATGCGCCTTCGCGGGGCATGCGTCTGGGCGCCTGGCGGATCATTGACGAGATCGGCGCCGGCGGCATGGGTACGGTGTTCCTGGCCGAGCGCGCCGACGGCGAATACGTCGGCCGGGCGGCGATCAAGGTAATCCGGGGCCTGCCCGAAAGCGCCGGGCTGGAGCGGCTGAAGCGCGAGCGCCAGATTCTGGCCGGCCTGCGCCATCCGAATATCGCGCGGCTTCTGGACGGCGGCACCACCGACGATGGTCAGCCGTTTCTGGTCATGGAATACGTCGAAGGCAAGCCGGTCGACCAGTGGTGCCGGCAACATCCATGCACGCCGGCCGAAATCGTGCGGATGCTGCTGCCGGTGCTCGATGCGGTCGAATACGCGCACCGGAATCTCGTCATTCATCGCGACATCAAACCCGGCAATGTGCTGGTGACCGGCGAAGGGCATCCCGCGCTGTTGGACTTCGGCATTGCCCGACTGCTCACGACGGATGATCGCGGCGAACAGACCGCCACCATCGGCGGGGTTTTCCACACGCCCGGGTTTGCCAGCCCGGAGCAGATCGCCGGCGAACGAGCCACGACTGCAAGCGACGTCTACAGTCTCGGTCGATTGCTGGCCGAGCTGATGACGACGGCAACCGAGCCGGTCCCGCGGGAGATTGCCGCGATCATCGAATGCGCCACTCGTGACGAGCCGGAGCAGCGCTATGCCGGCGTCACGGCGTTTCGGGCCGACCTGGCGGCCTGGCTGGACAATCGCCCGGTCGCTGCCGTCAGCGGCCGCATGGCGTATCACGTGCGCAAGTTCATCGCGCGCAATCGCTACGCGGCCGCCGCGGTGACCGTCGGCATCGCCGTCGCGCTGGTGCTGCTGGGACAATTGATCCAGGAAAACCGTCGCGCGCGAGCCGCCGAGGCCGAGGCCCGGATCGAGGCGGTCAATGCCGAACAGGTGCTGGAATTTCTGACCAATGCGATCGAAGCGGTCCAACCCGGGCAGGCGCAGGGTCGCGAGGTCACCATGCGTGCGATCATCGAGCGCGCCGAACAGCAGCTCTCCGGCGAGCGAATTCACGAACCACGCCTGCGCACCCAGATCCTGACTGCGCTGGGCACGCTCTATCAGACCCTGGAGAAAAACGACCAGGCCGCCGAACTGCTTGGCCGGGCCAGTGAGCTGGCGCGCGAGACAGGCGATATCGCAGCCGAAGTCAGGGTGCTGGCGGTGCTGGGCATCAGCCAGCTTCGCGCCGGGCGGTTGGATGCCGCCGGACAGACGCTTGAGCGCGCGACCGTAATGGCCGGGCAGCATCCGGAACTGCCGCCGCTGATACGCGCCGGTGCGTGGAACTCGTTCGGGGTTCTGGCCACGGACATGGGTCACCTCGAGTCGGCGCGCGAGGTGCTCCAGCATGCGATGGCGCTGCGCCGCGAGGCCGGTGCTGCCGGCGAAATCATCGCCTCGACGGTGCACAACCTGGCGCTGGTCGAGGGTCGCGCCGGCCGGTACGAACAGGCCATTGAGCTGTTTGCACGGGCGCTGGAACTCAAGCGCGAATCGATTGGACGCCTGCATCCTTCCTATATTCTGTCGCTCAACAGCCGGGCCGTGACGCTGCGCCAGCTCGGTCGCTATGCCGAGGCGACCGACCACGCCGCCGAGGCGCTGGAGATTCGCAAGCAACTCTACGGGTCCGAGCACCCGAGTCTGCACGTCAGCTATAACGAACTGGCCAATGCCCATCACGACCTGGGCGAATTCAAACAGGCCATCGCGCTGTATCGCAAAGCACTGGAACTCGAGGCCGGGAGTGCATCGCGGCGCAGCGACTGGATCTACCTCAACAATCTCGGCGCAGCGTTCGAGGACCGCGGTGAACTCGCCGAGGCCGAGCGATATTACCAGCAGTCCATAGAACGGCGCCGAGAACTGTTCGGTGACAACCATTCGGCCACGTTGCGCGCCCGCGGCAACCTGGCACGCGTATGGCTGGCCAGCGGCCGTGGCGATGCGGCGCGCGTCGTGGCCGCCGAGGTGCGCCAACGGCGCGAAACCGAACTCGGCCGCGATCACCCCGACACCCTGCGAAGCCGGGTATTGTCTGCGCGCATCGCATTGGCCGAGGTGCCCGAAGACCCGGCCCGGCTTCGATCAATGCAGGCAGCGGTCGAGGCGCTGCAGCAAGCGTTGTCGCCGAACAGCCTGACCGTGCTCAACGCCGGCGCGGATCTCGGGCGCGCAAGACTCGAGGGCGGCGACTTCCAGCGGGCTCGAACTGACCTGGAGGACGCCGCCGCCGCGTTTCGCGAAGCACTGAGCCCCGACCACCCGCTGGCCGCGGCGATCGAGCTGGATCTGGTCCGAATCGACCGGGCCGAAAAGCACCCCGGCCGGGCGGAGCAGCGCCTGGCCGCGCACGGCCCGACCGTCCGCGCCCGGTTCGCGCCCGAATCGCTGAATGTGCGCAAACTCGAGTGTCTCGAAGCAGGCGCCAATGAACCGGATTGCTGGCGCGTGCCGCGGGGCTGAGTTCGACCATCCAACCCGGCCGGGTCGGGTACGGCGGCCGCACTTCAGAAATATCCATTCTCAATCGAACGTATGTGCCTGTTCAGCCTCCCCGATCCAGATTCCGATCCAGATTCCGATCCCGATTTCGATCCCGATTTCGATCCCGATTTCGATCCCGATTTCGATCCCGATGGCGTTCGGGCGGAGATTTTATCGCCTTACTGAATAGCCGCCAACATATTTGGAGACAATCCATGCGTCTCAAGCCAGGTCGCGAAGGAATCGACTGTACGCGCACCCGTATCCAGCAACACGCGCTGGGCCTTGCCATCAGCGCGGCGCTGGCGACCGGTATTTCGGCCGTGGTCCAGGCGCAGGATTTTCCAGCGGTCACACAACTCTCCGTTCTGGACGGCAGCAGCGGCTTCAAGCTTGACGGCGAGAGAGAAGGCGATCTGTCCGGTGCCCCGGTGTCGGATATCGGCGATGTCAATGGCGACGGAATCGACGACGTGATTATTGCGGCGTATTCTGCCGACCCGAATGGTGCTCAGTCCGGCCGCAGCTACGTGGTGTTCGGCAGTAACCATGGCTTCGATCCAAACCTGCAACTCTCGGCACTGGACGGCAGCAACGGCTTCGTACTCGACGGCGAGAATGCGCGAGACTTTTCCGGTGGCTCGGTGTCGGCCGCCGGCGACGTCAACGGCGATGGTATCGACGATCTGATCATCGCCGCACGGAGCGCGGATTTCAACGGGGGACGTTCCGGGCGCAGCTATGTGGTATTCGGTCGCACCCAGGGATTCGATGCCACGCTGCAACTTTCGGCCCTGGATGGCAGCAACGGCTTCAAGCTCGACGGCGAGGCGGCCTATGATAGCGCTGGTCGCTCGGTATCGGCCGCCGGCGACGTCAACGGCGATGGCATCGACGATCTGATCATCGGCGCGCCGAGTGCGGACCCCAACGGGGGAAATTCCGGGCGCAGCTATGTCGTATTCGGCCGCACCGCAAGTTTCGATGGCATCGTGCAACTTTCGGCGCTGGATGGCAGCAACGGCTTCAAGCTCGACGGCGAAGCGACTTATGATACCGCCGGTCGCTCGGTGTCGGCGGCCGGGGATGTCAACGGCGATGAGATCGACGACCTGCTCATCGGCGCGCCGAATGCGGACCCCAACGGGGAGCGTTCCGGGCGCAGCTACGTTGTGTTTGGCCGAATCGAGGGGTTCGACGCCGCTATCCAACTTTCGGCACTGGATGGCGACAACGGCTTCAAGCTCGACGGCGAGGCAGCCTATGATCGCGCCGGTTACTCGGTATCCGATGCCGGCGACGTCAACGGCGACGGGATCGACGATCTGCTCATCGGCAACTATGACCTGGATTTTGTCGCTGCTTCCTCGGGGCGCAGCTATGTCGTGTTCGGCGACCCCGAGGGCTTCGACGCCACCCTGCAACTGTCGGCGCTCGATGGCGTCGACGGCTTCAAGCTCGATGGGACGACAGGGGATTATTCGGGCCGCTCGGTATCGACCGCCGGCGATATCAATGGCGACGGCATTGACGACCTGGTCATCGGCGCGGCGTACGCCGATGCCAACGGCATCAGTTCCGGGCGTGGTTACGTGGTGTTCGGGAAAACCGGCGCACCTGTCTCGCCCCTGCCGCTTGTTTTTGTTGATGGAACAGACGGATTCCGCCTTGCCGGCGAGACAATCGGCGATCGGGCCGGCAGCTCGGTCTCGGCCGCCGGCGATGTCAACGGCGACGGTGTCGACGATCTGATCATCGGGGCAAGAAGAGCCGACCCCAACGGAACAAATTCCGGTCGCAGCTACGTGGTCTACGGGCGCGTGACCGGCACCCCGGTGCTGGATTTCGACGGCATGAAATTGATCGACTTCGGCAGCGAATTCGTGGGCACGACGGCCCCGGTGCGTACGCTGTCGTTAAGCAATCCGGGCACCGGCCTGGTGGCGATCGACTCGATCGATATCGGTGATACCGCGTTCGAGATCATCGGCGGCGATTGCGGCGCGTTGCCGATCCGGATTTCGGTTGGCGGAAGCTGCACGCTGCAACTTCGGTTCACACCCGACAGGGCTGGTCCTTTCAGCGCCGAGATGCGCTTTGCCGGTACGTCAGTCACCAGCCCCGACTCGGTTGTTCTCGCAGGCAATGGTCTGGCGGTGCCCGTGGTCACGATCATGCCCGACCCACTGGAATTCGGCGATGTAGCGCTCACCAGCCAGGTCATCGAGACATTGATCGTGGAAAACACCGGCGACGGCGTACTCGAACCCGAATCCGTCACGATCGAGGGTGCAAACACCGGCGACTTCAGCGTCGAGATCAACGACTGCGCTGGCAACCAGTTACCCGGGGGGGCGTTCTGCGGCATCGATATCGGCTTCAGCCCGGGCGCGCCGGGCGTGCGCGAAGCAACGTTGCGCCTGGAATCCAGCGCACCGTCCAGCCCGCACCTCGTTTTGCTGCGCGGCAGCAATGATGTGCTGTTCTTCGACAGCTTTGAAGCGCAATGACTAGCGGTCCTTCAACCACTAGTATGCTGAACGGGTAAGCGGCCGGCCGCGACGAAGCGGCGCGGCCAGAGATCGAAACAGACTCAAGGGTCATCAGCATGAATACTCCCGATGATGCCGCAACGGCGGCCTTCCGCATCGATTTCTCTCGGCTGTTCGAGGGCTGGTTCCGGGAGCAGAATTGCGCGATCGCCTGCACCACCTACCAGGCCGGCAAGGTATTCCTGTTCGGCAAGGGCGAGCAGGGCGTGTCGGTCGTCGAGCGCACTTTCCCCCGTTCCATGGGCTTGAGCGCGCGCGCCGATCGACTCTACCTGGCCAGCCGGTACCAGCTCTGGCGTTTCAACAACATGCTCGATACCGGTGGCGAATACCAGGGTTATGACCGGCTGTTCGTCCCGCAGGTGGGCTGGACCACCGGCGATGTCGATGTCCACGACATCGGTATCGACGGCAAAGGCCAACCGGTGTTTGTCAACACGTTGTTCAGTTGCCTGGCGCGGCCGTGCGAGAGCGCCAGTTTCGAAGTCGTCTGGAAGCCGACGTTCATCAGCCGGCTGGCGCCCGAGGACCGCTGTCACCTGAACGGCCTGGCGATGTTCGAGGGTGAGCCGGCATGGGTGACGCTGATCAGCCGGTCCGACGTCGCCGAGGGCTGGCGCGACCACCGCCACGACGGCGGGCTGGTGGTCGATGTGCGCAATAACGACGTGGTGTGCTCGGGGCTTTCGATGCCGCATTCGCCGCGCTGGTGGATGGGCAAGCTGTGGCTGTTGAATTCAGGCACCGGCGAACTGGGGCATGTCGACCTGGATTCAGGGCAATTCATTCCGGCCTGTTTCCTGCCCGGTTACGCGCGCGGGCTGGCGTTTGCCGGCGACTACGCGCTGGTCGGTCTGTCAAAGGCCCGCAACCAGTCGTTTTCCGGACTCGAACTCGACCGGACACTGGCCGAGAAGACCGCCGAGGCGCGCTGCGGCATCGCCGTGATCCATCTGCCTACCGGCGAAGTCCGCCATCACATCCGCTTTACCGGTGTGGTCGAGGAACTCTACGACGTCGCCGTCATCCCGGGCGCGATCCGGCCCATGCTGCTGGGCTTCAAGACCGACGAGATCAAGCACATGATCCGGCCGGCGTGCGCCGGGCCCGGGTAGCCATCGACGCCAACGGCCCGGGCGCCCCGCATGGACTCGAGTTGATCGGGTCATATGACCTGTTGTCATTCAACGGCTTCGAGGCCCGGCCGTGAACCAGCCTTTTTCTGCGTCGGGCGCGCCGACATTGCGCGCTCGCCATCCACGTCCGGTCCGAAATTTTTCCGCAGCGACGTCGGTCGCACGCCGGTTTTGTCGCTTTCCATCATGCAGGGCAAGCGCTTCTTGTCTGCAAACGCAAACCCGTGGAGAGCGCAATGACCGAATCCAGCCCGTACCAGGCCGAACGACCTGATCCAGCCCGGTGGTTTTGCCCCGGCGCGATGATCCAGTTCTTCGTGTTGATCATCCTGGTCGCAGCGGCGTCGAGCGCGTGGTCGCAGATCGGCCGCCCGCTGGCGCCGGGCGACGATCCGCTGCGCGACCGCTGGGATTTCGACCCGGTGCGCGTGGACCACGAACTGTTCATCGCCGCGAACCTGGCCTCCGGCGACGCGGCGCTTGGCATCGGCTACCCGAAATCGCGCGACTTTCCGATCGAGGCGCCGGCCAGCCTTTACCGGCGGATTCCGGCGACAACCATTCTCGACGGCGCGGCCGGGCGAGTCATGGGCACGCCGTTCGAGCAGGTGGCGCTGGTCACCGAGGACGCCGACGGCACGCACGTCGATATCTATTCGGGCTTGCGCCCGGGTCAGGTGCATATCGGCCGGCACGATCTTCCGCCGGCCTGCGCAACGCCGCAGCACGTGCAGTGCCGGATTCCCGGACCGATCGAGATCGTGGTAGCCGATCTGGACGGCTTCGATCTGTCGCGCCCGGATCTCGGGCCGGGCAACCGCTGTCTGGCCAGCAATCGGCGCCACGACGAAGTGGCCGCGGCCTACCAGTGGCGAAGCGACGACCCGATTGCCGGAAGGCAGGCACTGGTTCGACAGGAAATCCTGAGCTGGGAAGGGCTGCAGCGGGCAGCCGACGCCGAAAACCCGTCGCAACCGACATTGAAAACGGTGGTCTTCGCTCATACTCGCACCCTGGACGAAGGCCAGCGCTTCCGTCTGCAGCCGGCCCAGGTCTTCGGCTCTCGCCTGGACGATGGAAACGTTGTCGCCCGCGATCTGTTGCTGGTCTATGCGGCCGAGCCCGACCCGGAGTCGCCGGAGTTCGACGACGGCCTGCCGATCGTCGCCGAAGGGGTCCGGCTCGAGCGCGATCCGAGCGAGGATTGCAACGACCTCAGTCCCCGCGTCATCACGTCGATCAACTTTGCCGATCGCGAGGGCCTCCCGGGGGATGGGCAGGCCCAGGAGCGCTTTCTCGAAGTCATCGGCGGCCCCGTCGCGGCGGATTCGCCGGCGCGCGACGGCTGGGATGTCGCCGCCGGCAATGCCGAGGAACTGCTGATTCTCGACGGCGACGACAATCAGCTGGTGCAGGCCACCGATGCGCTGGTCACTGCATTCAATACGATCGACAACGCAGGTGAGCCCGACCCGCTGATGGGAATAAGTGTCGCGATTCAGGATCCGGTCAGCGGGCAGGCCGATCTGTCAGTGCGAACCAACAGCGGATTTCCGGTTGCCGAATTCGAGAAATCCACCGCCCCCGTGGAACTGCGCCCGGATAGCCGGGTCCGGCTGCGCCCTGGCTTGATTACCGCCGGCGACGAAAATTTCACTATCGACGATCCCAACAGTCCTGCGTGTCTGACCGCCGGTTTCTGGGTCCAGGTCGACACCACGCGCGGCCCGCTGATCCAGGGGCTGTTCGCGGGGGGTGTAGACAACACCGCGATTGGCCCGCCCAAGCGTGAGGACTTCGACGGCGACGAAGAGATCGCCCCGCCGATGTGGCCGGACGAGAATCGGCTGGCGTTCAACCCACCGACCGCCGGGATTGAAAACCTCCAGTTCGCCGGCGGCGGCTTTCTGCGCGACCGGGACTCGGCCTCGCTCAGCTTCGACAGGCAGTGCGTCAACTTCAGCCGCTTCAGCGGCGACAGCGACGCGCTTTATGTCGCCCGCCCGGATGCCGCGCCTTTTCCGGCGACCGATGATACCCGGCTCGAGGTCGTCGGCAATTCCAGTCGCAGCGGCGATGAATTGTTCCCTGCGTTCCAGGGCCTGATCCGGCCCGTTGGCTTGCTGACGCCGCCCGACCATCGTGCCAACGTCGGGGCCGACTTCGTCAGCGTCAACATGGATATCGACGGCAATGGCGCCGTCGAGGCGTCCAGCGACGGCGCGATGCTGCTGCGGTTTCTGATGGGACTCCGGGGCTCGGCGGTGACTCTCGACGGTGAACTGATCGGAAGCGCTTGCACGCGCTGCACAAGCGTCGCGATCGTCGATTACCTGGCGGCCAACGCCGAGGCCTTCGATGCCGACGACAACGGCCTGGCCGACGGCCTGAGCGACGGCCTGCTGCGGCTGCGCTTCATGCAGGGTTCAGCCGGAAACAGCCTCGTCGACGCTGCGGTTGCGGCCACTTGCCGCCGTTGCGATTCGTCCAGCCTGAGCGATTACCTGCGTCTTCCGGAAGACGACCCGGTCATCGATGTGCCGATGATGGTCGCCTTCGACGCCGACGCCAACTCGGCCCATTACCGGCGTTTCGAAAGCGGCGTCGGCTCGATCTTCCTGAGCGAGGGCACCAGCCATGTGCTGCGCAATATCGAGACCTTCGATATCGTGCTGGCAGAACCGCCCAAGCATCTCGATTATCTTCCCGCCCTCGGCGGCGTGACCAATGTCAGCGTCACATCGGACCTGTTCGCGACATTCGAGAGCACCCAGAGCCAATCGCAGGAAATCACGCGCGAGACGACAACCGACTTCACGCTCAGTGAGTCCGAAAGCACGACCCGCACCGTGACGGCCGGGCTGGACTTGTTCGGGGTGGCCGGCGGCAGCGTCGAAGGCAGCGTGTCCGAGCTGACGACGAACGAGTTCAACGAGACCTCGTCGAACTTCCAGGGCGAGTCCTCGAGCTTCTCGATCACCCAGGTCAGCCGCGCCGAGCGCGACGACCAGCTCGTTACCCGGCTCAACGACCTCTACGTCTGGCGCTACCCGGCAATGGACATTCCCGATGCCCAAAGCACTTCGGCCCGCGATCGATTTTTCGAGATTTTCCAGCCGACGCGCCCGCTTAATTTCTTCTCCGCCGGCCGGGTCAACGACGCCTATCAGCCGTGGCATACCAATAACAACCTGCTGGGGTATCCGGTGTTTACCGGCAACAGCTTCCAGCCAGGGGTGGATGAACTGGGCCGGTTCCGGGTCGGGGAAAGCGGCACGCCGCGCTTCGAGCCGATCTGGAACGAATCGGCTTTCACGGTCGGCGGCCTGAGCTTCGGACAGCTGATCCAATTCACCGAGTCGACCAGTGCCGGCACCAGCCTGGTGACAAGCAATACCGTGACCGAAACCCGCGACACCAGCGTCAAGGCCTCGGCTTCGGCAGCCGGCGCGTTCAAGGGCATCGGCGTTTCGGCCGGCTTCAGCGAGGAGCGCAACTGGCAGGCCAGCAGTTCCTTCAGCTACGCCCAGGGTCAGTTCGCCAGCACCGAAACCGATGCCGAGACCGCAATCAGTCTGAATATCCCGGGCGACCTCGCCGGTGAGCGCGGCTACCGCTTCCACCCGGCCTGGTTTTTCACTGCCGACGGCGGTCTGAAGCTCACGCATGCAGTGGCCCTGGAAGGCATGGGCGTGATCCCCGAGACGTTCTGGCAGACCCACTATTCCGCGCCCGACGCGGCGCTGAATCTTCCATTCCGGTTTTCGCTGGATGTCTCGACCACGGTGCCGGATACCTTCCTGCTCAATACCGACGTGACCCGCAGCAGTGTCAAGGGAATGTTCTTTCGGGACGGCCGCGGCATCAATCCGCGCAATCCGGCCGAACGGCGCGGCACGGACCTGAGTTTTGCCCCGGAAGCCGGCGATCCGGTGCAGGTCGAGGTGCGGGTCTACAACCTGTCGGTCGGCACACCGGTGGAAAATCTCAAGGTGCGTTTCGAGGCCCAGCGCTTCGAACTCGGCCAGAACGTCGGGCCGCGCATTCCCATCGGCGAGGCCAGGATCCCGCTGATCCCGTTCCGGGGCCAGGTGGCGCCCGACCCCGACCAGCCGCTTTCGGAACTGGCCCATGTCAGGAGTGCGTTGACGTTGTGGGACACCACCGGATTCGGTTCGGATCAGGCCGGCGAACTGGCCACCTGGAAGGTGTTCGCCGTGCTCGATCCCGACGACGAGATCGCCGACGAGACCCACGAACTCGTCGATCGCTTCGACGATCCGCTGCTCGGCATCGACGGTGAGCCCGTCGACCCGCTGCCCGGCGAGGCCGACGTGTTTCTCGAAAAGGGCCAGAACAACAGTGGCTGGGGGCTGTTGCGCATTGCCCCGGCATCGGCCGACGACGCCTCCCGCCGGGCGGCAGACGAGGACCCGCGGACCGTCGCCGAGCTGACCGTCAACGGCCGCGGCGCCGACGGGAAGGCCCTCGTATCGCTTGACGAGTCGACCAGGCTGCGCCTGACGCTGGCAACGGAGCGTCTCACGACGCGCATGCGGCGGGTGCTGGTCTATGACGGTCGGCCCGAGGCCGGCGGCAAGGTGATCGCCTACGAACGCGTCCGCGGCCTGGATCCCGGTGGGATCGATCTGCCGATCGTCTGGCAGCCGCGTAAACGGGGCCTTCACGAGCTTTATCTGGTTTTCCCCGACGAAAACCGGGGCGGCCGCGGCGCCGCGGCCCCGGCGCTGACCGTCGACGTCCGCTGACAGGAGAACGATATGTACATTTGCCATCGAAAGATCATGGCGCTGGCAGCCGTGCTTGCCGTGGCCGGGCCGCTTGCCGCACAGGTTCAGCAACTGCGCTTCGAACCGATCATCGTCAGCGCGGCCCCCGCCTCGACGCTGGACTTCGAGCTTCGCTACGCCACCGATCCGCCCAGCACCGCACTGACGGGGCTGGGCCTGCGTCTGCACTGGGATTCCAGCCAGGTTTCGCTGGACGCCTTCACCCCGGCCGTCGACCAGGCGCTGCTGGGCCAGAATGCGGCCGAGGACGATACGCTGGATTTCGACGCCAACCCCGACACCGACCGCTTCGCCGTCATCGCCTGGGCCGACCCGGCGGCCCGCTGGCCCGGCTTTGCCGACGGGGTGCTGGGCACCGCGACCGTGACGCTGGCGCCGGGCTTCTCCGGAGTCACGACCCTGGGGCTGTCGTCGACATCCACGCCGGCCGGCTGGACGCTGAGTGACATTCCGGCAACGATCACCGACCCCGACATCGGCGTTCCCGCACCGGAACTGGCGCTGGAAAAGCGCTGGCTGTCGCTGGACGGGCGACCCGGTATCGATTTCGGTGACGAGGCGTTTTTCGAAATCGAAGTCACCAACCCAGGCCTGGTCGGCATCGACGCCGTCGCGGTCACCGATCCGCTGGCGCCGGATTGCGACCGTTCCAATGTTCGGCTCCTGGCGGGCGAAAGCCGTACCTGGCAGTGCTCGCAAGCCGATGTCGTCGCCAGTTTCGTCAACCAGGCCGTCGCCACGGGCACCGCGTTGGACAACGCGGCCACGCCGGTAGCGGCTTCGGCGAGCGCCGAAGTGACCGTTCTCGACCCGTTGCTGGCCGTCGTGATCGATCCGCCGACCCAGCTGGTGCGCACCGGTGCCGCGGCCGGGTTCGAAATTTCGATTCGAAACGACAGCGACCAGGCGCTCGACGAGATCGAGATCACCAGCCTCCAGGTCCCGGCCTGCGACCTTGCACTGGATACGCTGGATGCCGGCGCCGCAACCACGTGGACCTGCCAGCACGTCGACGTTGCCCGGGATTTCGTCAACCGCCTGGAGGCTACTGCGATGCGGGGCGAGCCGCCGGCGCCGACGCTGCTCAACCAGGTTAGCGCCGAGGTTCGTGCCATCGATCCGGCCATCGAGCTCGCGTTCGAGGCCGATCCGGAGACCGTCGAGATCGGCGCGCCGGTCGAGTTCACGCTGCGCCTGACCAATACCGGGAATTCCGGGCTGTCCGGGCTCGGTGTGAGCGTAGCCGACCAGGCCGGCTGCGACCGCCAGTTTTCGACGCTCGCGTCCGGCGCCACGCTGGAGTGGAGCTGCGCGCGCGATGCGGTACAGGGCTCGTTCACACTGGCCGCCACGGCCGTTGCCTCGCCGCCGGTCGGCGATCCGGTGACCGATACGACGCAGCTGAGCATCGAGGCCTTCAAACTCGTTTTTCGCGACGGGTTCGAGACCACGCCTTGAGGCGGTTCTGCACGGGGCTGCCGCCGCGGTTGCCGCGGCGGGCAGGAGAATCCCGGCTCAAGCCCGAGGCGACGGAAACCCCGCGGCATGTGTCGGATGGCCTGGGCGAGTTCGCCGGGCATCCGGCGCGGGGTTAGAGGCCTGTTATCGGGATGACGGCAATCGGTGCACGATGCGTCTCCCAGAAAAAGCCGGCGACGACGGGAAAACGCAGATCCGGCTTGCGGGCGAGGGTTGCGCGTTCATCAGGCGGGGATACCACCGGCGACCGTGGGGTCGCCGGTGGGTCGGGTTGGCTGACCGCTATTGCCAGATAATGACGTGCGGGTCGAGGACCTCTCGGCCCTGGCTTACCACGTCGTACTTGCAGCCTGGTGCTTCCAGGCATACGCCATCGCCGCGGCTTCGGACCGTGAAGACGTTGTTCCCCGGCGTCAAGGGCACCGTATTCATCGGTCGGTTGCCCGGATTCTGGAATGGGGTATCTCCAGGAAATCTGAGCACGGTGGATCGTCCCTGTCCGTTTGAAAGATCGACCAGCCTGACCGTGGCGCGCGCGCCGCCGATTGCACGGAATGTCGGTGGGGACACCTCGGGCGGCGCGCCCGGGTCGGCCGGCAGCGTTACGGTCAACACGCCGTCAGGAGGCGACGGTGGCGGCGGTGGCGGCGGTGGCGGCGGTGGAGGCGGTGGAGGCGGCGGCGTATCCTGCGGCGGCTCCGGCGGCGGTTGGTCGCCGGTGTCCTGGCAAGCCGTCAGGCCAAGGGCCAGGAACAGAACCAGCGCGACCAGCGCCAAGCCTTTGCGCGAAATCGATAAAGCGATGGTGAAGCTTTTCATTGCGTGTTTCCTTCTTGGTCGGAAGCGGCATCGGCGGGGTCGGCGACCAGCGCCGTGAATCTTGGGTTGTCCATTAGCGATCGCAGTCGGGGGTCGTCGGCCAATATCTGCGGCTGAAGGCCCTTGGCGACGGCGGCTTCGAAATGGCCGATGGCCTGCTCGCGTTCGCTCAGCCCCAGGTAGGCGAATGCAGCGGCGCGGTGAGCCAGCATGTCCAGGTCCTCGATCTGCTCCAGGCGTTGCAGCTCCGCCCGGGCTTCGGCTTGCTTGCCGGTGTTGGCCAGGTAGACTGCCACCAGGCTGAGCGCGCCATGGTCGGCGGGGTTGACTTCCAGCCGCTCGTAGCCCAGCCGGATCGCCGTTTCATAATGCGAGGCGATTTCGGCCGGGTCCTGTTCCGGCTGCATTTCCAGCGCTTCGGCCAGAAAGCCGTGCCAGCGGAAGTCGCCGGGCGAGAACAGCTCCAGCGCGCGCCGGTACATCGCTTCGGCCTGGGCGTATTCGCCGGCGTAGAAATAATAGCTGCCGGCGTTGGAATAAGCCCTGGGCGTGGGATTGCGCTCCAGCGACTGGCGGTTGATCTCGGCGGC
>DATGCS010000182.1:0-24648 GCA_035311685.1 Wenzhouxiangellaceae bacterium | reverse complement strand
TGCTCGACATGGCCGCACGCTCTGAGGGCCCCTGGAGAGCATGGTCACCGGGGCAGTGGGCATCGCGCCTGTGGCCCGCCACGCTGGGGGCGCTTGCGCTGGGCATGCTCGGGTGGGTTGTGCTGTCCGGAATCAATACCGCCGATGCGATAGGTCGCGAAGCGCTCGCGCAGGTCATATTCTGCGGTCTGGCGGCATTGACCGTCCCGCACGTCATTCTCTATGCGGTCTTTAGGGGCGATTCGACTGTGCAGTGACCGCGCATCGCCGGTCTCGCAGTTGGATCATGTCTCAGCCCGCCTTATTCACCACGCTAAACCCGACTATTGCATAAATCCCCGGATGCCAAAGCCCGGAAACACTACGCTCCGGGCAGCGTAGCGTCTCGGCACCGGGAATTTATGCAATAGTTGGGTAAAGAGACTACTCATACCGCTTCGATGCTACGATGCCGCTTTCTGGATCAGTAGACTTGCCTGCACACAGCAGGTCGGGCCTGAATTCGAGCGCGGTTCGGGCGCACGGCCGGCCGCGTAAATACCTGCATCCGGATTGGCGCAGGACAGGTTTGCAGCCGGCAACCGTGATTCGTGGAAATCCGCAGGGGAATGGAGTTGAAGTTCGGACGTCTTGCAATCCTGTTGATCTGCCTGATGGCCGGTGCGGCATTCGCCGACGAATCTCAGGACGGTGCGTCGCTGTCTGACAGGATTGCCGAGATCGAGCGCGCTCACATCCGCCAGCCCTGGCAGGTCTCGCAGCAGTTGATCGAGGATCTTGGTCCGGCGCTGGCGAACGCATCGACCGAAGAGCGTGCCAGGGTCCAGATCATGGAGGCCCGGAACTCATTCTTGGAAGGCCGCTACGCAGAGGGCCTGGAAACGCTGGACAGGGTTCTCATGAGCCCGGTAAGCCCTGCCAGGCGGCTCCGGGCGCTTGAACTGTCGATCAACGCCAATTATCTGATCCACAACTATGAGCGCGCATTCGATCTCCTTGCACGCGCACTTGCGCTTTTTCCCGATACCGACGATGCCAGGCAGAAAGCCGATGTTCTGACGTTGGTTTCGAGGCTGTATTCCGACATGGGCGAACATGGTCTCGCGCTCGAACGAGCCGCAGAAAGCCTGGATATGGCCGAGGGAACCGGGCACGCACGAACCATATTCAACTCGCTTTACTCGCTGATGCTTGCTCAGAGGAATGCCGGTTTTGCCGGGTTTGCGATCGAGCGCAGCCAGGAGCTATGGGAACAGGGCCAGCAGGCCGGAGATCCGGTTAGTCTGAGCAGTGGCATGATGTTGATCGGGAGCGTTTACAGTGCAGCGGGACGCCACGAGGAAGCCATCGGCTGGTTGCGGCGCGCGATCGACAAGAATCGCGAAACAGGCTTTCTCAACGGTGAGCTGGAGGCGCGACAGAGGCTCGGCATCGCGCTCCTGAATATCGGCCGGCGTGAGGAAGGATTACCGATCCTGACGTCCCTGGTCGACGAGTTCCAGTCACGTGAAAACTGGCCGAGCCTGATGGCGATTCACGAGGCGATTGCCGACACTCACGAACAGGCTCGTCGCTACAGCGAGGCGTTGCAGCATCTTTCCCTGTTTCGCAATGCAGCGCGACGATTCAACGACGACCAACGCGCGCGCAGGCTCGCCTATCTCCAGGCGGAATTCGAGAATCAGCGGCGCAATCAGGAACTGCAACTGCTGCGCCAGGAAAGCCGGCTGCTTGCCATGCGTGAAGAGACCGCAAAGGCTCAGCGAGCGGCCCGTCTTCTCGGCACAGCGATGCTCGTGTTGATCGGTGTGCTGTTGGCCGGCCTGCTGTTGCGCTTTCGCGCAGATCGTCGCCGCTACAGGCGGTTGTCCGAAACCGACGGTCTGACCGGCCTGTTCAATCATCGAAGATTCCACCACGCGGCGGAAGACGCACTTGCCGGGAATCGTGCGCACGGCAATGTCTGCGCTCTTGTGGCGGCCGACGTCGATCTGTTCAAGCAGATCAACGACCGCTATGGACATCAGGCGGGTGATCATGTATTGCGCAAGCTGAGTGCACTTTTGCTGGATCAGTTTCCCGCCCCGTGTATCGTCGGGCGCATCGGCGGAGAGGAATTCGCGATCTTCATGCCTGGTCACAACCGCCTCCAGGCGCACCAGCGAATCGGGGAGTTTCGCGACCGGATCAGGCCCATCGAATTCGACGGTCAGTCGATCGAGGTGACGCTG
Source organism: Wenzhouxiangellaceae bacterium (assembly GCA_035311685.1). Taxonomy (GTDB): domain Bacteria; phylum Pseudomonadota; class Gammaproteobacteria; order Xanthomonadales; family Wenzhouxiangellaceae. The sequence continues at coordinate 22,417 of DATGCS010000182.1, read as the reverse complement.
AGTTTCGGCCTCGTCGAATCGCGTCGGGAGTCGCGGCTGGAAAAGCTGCGTGCACGCGCTGATCATGCGCTCTACCGAGCCAAGCGGGCGGGACGGAATCAGGTGATCGACGCGGCGGATCTCGGAAACGTCTGAGGGAAGGCGCAATGCAGCCGAGGCGGCGCCGTGTGGACGCTCGGCCCGGCGCATGGGCAGGGCCGAGACGGATGAACCGCAGTCTCAGCAGTCGCCGGTGCGCGTACCCGACATCTCGACATTCATGGTCATGACGCCCATCGGCGATTCGATATCACCGTCGATGGAACCGGTCATCGAATCGCCGTCGAACTTCATGCTGGCGTTCATCGTCACGGAGCCGCCATCGGGGCTCGCGCAGGTCATGGTGTAATCCATGCCGTCGGCCCGCATTTCCTTGTTGCTGAACTCGCAGTCGTCGTTATCTTCGAGGAATGCCTGGCCTTCGGCGATCTTTTCGGCCGTCACGCATTCGCTGGAAGTATCGGTGCGAGGTGGAATCGGAAACTGCTCGGACTGAATCGTCACGGTGCTCGTGGTTTCCCACATGCCGGGATTGATGTTGGGATCTTCAGCGACGGCGGCCAGACTGGCTGCCGATGCCGCGAGGACGGTCAAAGCGCGGTAAAACTTCATTTGATTCTCCTTGGGATAGTTGCCTGATTCAGGTAAGCGTTGATTCGATCGTTGATTCGATTGGCCGTTGCCGGGCAAGCTAATGCCGATCAGTCCCGAATTTCCCGGGAAGCCGAGATCATGCCCAGTTGCCTCTTCATAGAATACGTGAATCGGGGCTCAAGCAGGACAGATTCAGCCGCCGTCTGCGGAACGTTCGATCTCTTCGGCCTGGCGTCGCGCGGCTTCGGCAACGTCCTGCTCGACGTCACGGGCCCGCTCCAGCGCCTGATGCTGCGTCTCGAGAACGCCGCTTTCGGAATCGTCGCTCGTGTTGTCGGTGCACGCGCCGAGCAGCAGTGCTGCAAGAACCGCAATGATCAGTTGAACAGCTGGTTTCACGATAGGCTCCAAAATCATCTCCGGTCTGATCATGATTGTGGATTCTGCCCTTTGGACTCGCTGTCTGCAACCGGGTCCGGCGCGATTTCGGGCAATTCCAGCCCCAGTTTCTTCGCTCGCTGGGTCCACTTGTCGCGCGCGGCCTTGCGAAGATCCTCTGTGGCGTCGCTTTCGTCGACAATCTCGATGCCGAGCAGCGTCTCGAGAACGTCTTCCATGGTGACCACGCCGGAAAGGCCGCCGTACTCGTCGACCACGACAGCGAAATGCTCCTGTTCGGCCAGAAGCTGGCTGAAGAGCACCCTCAGCGAAATGAATTCCGGCACAAAAAGCACTTCGCGCTTCAGATCGCTCAGGCGGACTTCCGGCTTTCCACGCGCAAGATTGAGCATGATGTCGGCCTTGAGCACGTAGCCGCTGATGTCCTCGTCGCTTTCACCGTAGACTGGATAGCGCGAAAACACCAATTCGTCGGACTTTTCCATCAACTCGTCCAGCGTTGTATCGTGTTGAAACTTCTTGACTACCACGCGCGGCGTCATGATGTCCTGGACGCGGATCGCGCTGAACCGGATCAGGTTGAGAAAGATGTTCGACTCCTCTTCCTCGAAAACGCCTTCGCGGGTACCGACCTGGGCCAGCGCGCGGAACTCTTCGCGACTGACGCTGGGGGCCCGGGCGCCGTGGGCCAGCAGGCGCGTGATGAATTTCGAAAGCGCGACCAGCGGCCACATCAGGATGATCAGAACGCGACAGGTATGGGCGGTAAAGCCCGACAGCTGTTTCCAGTAGGTCGCTCCGATGGTCTTTGGGATGATTTCCGAAAAAATCAGGATAGCCAGCGTCACCAGCGCCGAGGTCAGGGTGACCCAGGCATTGCCGAACACCACCAGCGCCTGGGCGCCCACGCCGGCGGCGCCGAAGGTGTGCGCAATGGTATTCAGGCTGAGGATCGCCGAGAGCGGGCGATCGATGTCGCGCTTGAGATTGCGCAGCAGCTTCCCGGACTTGGCGCCGTGCTCGTTCATCACGGCGATATGTGCCGGCGTGACCGACAGCAGCACGGCTTCGAGAATCGAGCACAGGAAAGAAACGCCAATGGCGAGAAACAGGTAGAACAGCAACAGGGTCATGCGCGCGTTGGATCGGCCGGGTAGTGCACCATTGTAAGCGTTAAGTGCCCTCTGGAATAATCTGTCGCGCTTCCGAAGGCTTCTTCCGGCGGCTCCCTGGCGATCAGCGGCTGCATTCTGACGATCAGCACCGGGCCGGCGCAGGCGGTGAAACCGGACAGTTGCTTCCAGTAGGTCGCACCAGCGTCTTCGGGATGATTTCGCAGAGATCAGAAGGATCTTTGGCCTGTCGCGTTCGAGCCGGGGTTCTCGTATTACAGAACAGGGCTCTTCCTTTTTCCGGCCGATTGATGCGAGAGAAATCATGGTGAAACGTACTAGGGAACCTTTGCATAACGCCGCGCGGAGCGCGTTTCAGTCGGAAAACCCGCCATCGCGCCCGTACAGAGTGAGTCACAAGTTCCCTGGCATGCAGCGCTTGTTCCGCCTGACAGGTATCTGGCTGATCATTCTTTCAATGCTGAATGCTCAGCTTGTCTGGGCCATCACTGAGGCAGAAAGTGTGGGGCAAGCGGTGCGAACGAACGCCGGCGTGGGCGGGCTGTTCAAGGAGCTGGAGCCCTTGGAGCAGGCGCTGGACCGCGGCTCGCTGGAACTCGATGAGATGTTGTTCAAGCTGGCGTTCGATGCGGCCGAGATCGAGCGATTCGTTCGCGCGGACGTTCGATTCCAAGCCTATCCCGGCCTTTTGCGTGGTGCGCGTGGCACGTTGATCAGCCGCTCCGGCAATGCGTTGGACCAAGGCATTCTGCTGGCTCGTCTGCTGAAAGACGCCGGCTCCGAGGCGCGGATCGCGCGCGGCTCACTGCATGACACGGATGCAAAGCGGTTGCTCGAACAAATGCTCGGCCCGGCCTCTTGGCCAAGTGCATGGGCGAAGACTGGCCGTGACCCAGTCGAAGCGTGGTTTCGGGGCCGTGTAAATGTGGAGACTAGCTCTTTACGGTCCGATGTCGAGCGCGTGCTCGGCAGCTCACTGGCCGCTGCCGAAGCGATCGGCCCCCAGGTCGAAGGCATTGCCGACACGAGACCGGTCGACGACCGGCTTCTTGAAGAGGTCCGGAACTACTACTGGGTCGAGCATCGGCTGGGCCCTGGCGACCCCTGGATCGCCGCGCATCCGGCGTTCGGGGATGCCGAGCCGCCGTCCGTGGAGGCCGAGGGCTACATGGCCGACACGATCCCTTCCGATCTTCAGCACCGTGTCCGAATCGAAGTCCGGATGGAGAAGCGGCTCGGCAGCAAGGTGACCGAAGAGACTTTGATGCCCCCCTGGGAGAAACCAGCGGCCAATGCTGCATATCTTCCCCAGACCATTGGCGTCCTTCCGTACACTGGACAAACCGCGGACTCCAACCAGTTCCTCGATACGGCTGCGGCCGAGGCCGAGCTGTTCGTGGTTACGTGGAATGATTCCATTGCAGCTGGTGCACAGGTATTCACGCTCCAGGGCGACGCGTTGCCAATGGAAGCCCTCAGTCCAGGCGGTGAGTTCGTCAAGCAGGTTTCGGATCGCGGTGCAATGGCTGTCAATGCACTCAGTGGCATCGGTCTGAGTCAGCAGCCGCAGGACGAACAGTTGCCGGCAAAGCGGCTGGAGCGCCTCTGGATCGAGTACACGTTGATTGCGCCGGGCGGCGCCGAGACAAGCATGCGCCGCTACCTGCTTGACCTCGACGACCAGGGTCGGCAGCTGGTCCACCAGCAGCCGGTGGACGAGGGACGCTGGTTGACGGAGGCAAGGGCAGCGATGCTGCAGTCTCGCAGCTTGCTGGTCGGTACCGGTCCGGTCAACCCGGCCTGGCTGGTTCAGCAGCTGCTGGAATCAGCCTCGGCCGGGCGGCCGACCTTGCTGGAACTGGAGCGTCGGGCAAGTCAGTCCGATCCTTCCATAGGACCGTCGGTGCTCAACGGGCTCGACAATCTGCCCGATACGCGCTGGATCCAGTATTTGTTCGCGACCCAAACCGCGACCGGGTACGGCGAGAAACGCGCGGCGTACCTGCACCAGCCCACAATGGTCTCATTCAATCACGGTGTTCGGGCTCGCGGCGAAGGCTTGCGTGGTTACGAACAGATCGACATCCTGTTCAACGCGCGGCGTGTGGTCGAGCGACAAGGAGAGTCATGGTTGCCGCACCCCGCCACCGCAATGCTTTCCGGCGTTCTGGAAACTCGCCAGGAGCAGTTGCAGGTGGCTTCGCGAGGAGGCGAGGGGGGCGCTTCGGCCTTCGAATCGCTGTCGCAGGCCGCGGAGCGTTTCGTCCGCATCGCGCCGGACGAGCGTTCGAATCTCGAATCGCTGGATTTTGCCCCCGGCGCGGCACGTGCCGCGCAGCGCGAACTCGACGCGGGCTATGCCTTGCTGGTGCCGCCTGTGAAGGGGGTAGATCACTGGTGGCGCATCGATCCCGGAACCGGAACGGCAACCGGCATGGCAATTGGTGCGGGTGGCTATGGCGGCGCGACCGCTACCGAATACATCATCTACGGGGGCATCATCATTGGCACACTTTTGATGTACTACAGCTTCTATTCCTGCTTCACGTCTGAGTCGGGGTTGGCGCTATTCTGCTGCCTTGTCGATAGCTGGCTGACCGGGATAATCATTGCCGCACTGGCGTTCACGGCCGGGGTGCTGAGCGGTGCAGCGCTCGGAGCGGTCGGGGCCGGCATGGGGGCCGCTACCGCAGAAGTGGAGTTGGTCACCGCGATCATCAATTTCATAGTTCTTGACGGTGGCTCGACCGTACTTTCCTTTACCGATTTCAGGATTCGGGCCTGCGGTTCGTTGACCGGAACGTGAAGGCGCCGGAGATCGATCCGCCACAGGAGTTTTCTCGATGATATTTCACCGCTGGATCATTGGCCTGATTTGCTCGGTACTGTTGCTTTCTGTGCCTGTTGCGGTGGCCCTCACCCACCTGCAGCACGAGACCGAGCCGAACGACGCGCCGCATCAGGCCGTGCCGCTTGATCTGCCGATCGAAAAAGACATCCTCCGCGTGTTGGGCTCGTTGGAAAAGCAGGACCAGGACGCGTTCCTGCTGGTCGTTGGCGACGAGCACGCCGGCCGTCGCTTCGACGTCGAGCTGACCGGTCGCGCCGGCGCGCTGACGAAGCTCGACGTGTTCGACTTTACCGAACTGGTCGATGCCCGGGGCGATATTCCCGAAGCCCTGCCAAGCAAGCCGACGTCGGTGTTCCAGCTGGAGACACTGCAGGGTTTACGGCCGATTCGCGCCGACGGCCTGCTGCTGGCGCCCGGGACCTACGTGCTCGGCGTCTCGCACTCCGGGGGAGAAGGCACCTACGAGCTTCAGTTCTCGCAGAACGACAACCAATCGATCGCCGTCATCGACGGGGCCGAAAACAGCATCGATGATCCGCGCCGGCTCAGCACGCGCGGACGCTCGACGTTGTTTTCCGGCGGCGAGACGTTCGGCGGCTTCGAGATCGACGCTCATGGGGACACGGCGGGCGACGACCCCGCCCCGGTCTGGGACCTCGCCTTCCAGATGCCGGCCGGGCGCGACGGCACGTTGCGGCTGGAAAACGAGGCCGGCGACGTCCTGCTCGAACTGGATGACGCCAACGGTCTCGAATTGCGCCGGCGCGGCCTCTCGCTGGCACCGGGGCGTTACCTTGCCGTGACCGAGACCGGCGAAGCGGCCGTGCAGATGATCACCGTCGAGGCCGGCGCGCCGGTGGCCGACGGCGACGTCGAGGTCGAGCCGAATGATCGGCAACCCAATGCGATCGCGTTCTTCCAGGACCTGAGCGGTCGCTTCGAGGACGATGACAGCGATAACTTCACCTTTGATGTCGGCCCGGAGGATGCCGGGCGACGGTTCACGATCCAGCTGACCGCCACGCCGGGAAGCAAACCCGAGATCTGCATCAAGCAGGATTCGATCCGGCTGTCGGAATGCAACCGGGCCGGCGGCGATGGGAAGGCCGGTTTCGCCGACGTGGTCCTGGCCGAGGGGCGCTACGAACTGGTCACGTACCTGCGAACCGACCAGGTCGCGGACTGGTCGCTGGCATGGACGGAGCAAGGTCCGGCGAAGCCCGGCGAGGAAACCGAACCGAACAACGATCAGCGGCTGGCCAGCCATCTGCACGAGCGTGGATTCGGCCGCGGGCGGTTCATCGGGCGCGAGACCGACTGGTGGCGCTTCAGCGTCGAGGGCGAGCCGCAGTTATGGCGGCTGCAGCTGCAGGGCGACGACCTGCACGAGTTGAATCTGTACAGCGCGACCGGCCAGATGAAGCGCGTGCGGCCCGGCGCCGCCAACCGCGCGCGTCTCGACAATGTGTTTCTGCTGCCCGGCGACTATTTCCTGAGCGCCGAGGGGGCCGACAGCGATTACACCCTGCGCGCGGTGGCATTGGGTCCGCCGCCGCCCGGCATGGAGATGGAGCCCAACGACGATGTCCCCGACGCGATGCGGATTCGCTTTGGGCAGCCCTACACCGGCACGCTCGCCGAGAGTGACGACACCGATCGCTATGCCTTCGTGCTTCTGGGCGAGGAGCGCGTGCGCATCCGCGTCGAGCCGCCGGTCGACGGGCGAATCGAAGGCGCACTGGTGCTCGGCGACGCAGGCACCACGATCAGCGAGCTGCGGCGGGCCGAAGCCGATGGCACGCCGCTGGAATGGGACGTGTTCCTGCCGCCGGGCGATTACGGGATCAATCTGTCGGCCTACACCACGTCGGATGCGGAGTACACACTGGCCGTGGAACGCGGTGATTGGCTGGACGCGGTCGTGGATCGCGAACCGAACGGCTGGCGGGCCACCGCCTCCCCTTTTCCGGCCGATGGCGTGTTGCACGGCCGCGTCGGTGACAGCCGTCGCAATCAGGACTGGTACCGGCTCCCGGCCCGGTCTGCGCCCGTAGCATTGTCATTGCCGAAACTCGACGGGGTCTCGGTCCAGGTCTTTCCGGTCGGCTCGACCGAGGAACTGCTGGACTGGAACCGGGAGACGGAGCGATTCGAGGGACAGTTGGCGCCGGACACCGGCCATGACCTTCGCTTCGAGGGCAAGGGTGAATACGCGCTGGATCTGTCGATGCTGGCGGATGCCCCCTCGGAAGTCGGGCGCTTCGCCGATGTCACGCTGCACGTCGAGCCGCGAACCATCCAGGCATTTTCCCGCTGGGCGCAGCGGCTGGAGGGCACTCTGCGGTTGCGCAACCCGCAGTCGCAGGACGTGTCCCTGGACCTGCGCACGCATCTGACCGACGCCCGCTGGGTGCTGGCGTTGGATCGCCCCGCGCCGGAACGGCTCGATGCGGGCGCACAGATCGAATTGCCGTTCACCATTGGCATTCCGCCGGACGTGCCCGACTGGGTGTCGGTGCAGCTTTCGACCTCCACCGGTGCGCACGCCACCGCCGGACGTGCGGTGACCGACCTTTCGATCGCCGTCGATGCCTCGCCGGTCCGCCCGACGTTTTACTGGCCCGTGCCCGAGGCGCTGCGCGGTGGCTTCAACGCCGCGGCGTCGAGCTTCGGCGCCGAGCCCGTGGCAAGTCCAGGACTGACCGAGGATCAGGTAGAAGACATGGGTACGTTGTTCGATTCGCTGGCCCAGATCGGCAACTGGACCGAATACAAGGTGCCGTTCAACCGGGGTTCGGAAGTTTCTCCCGGACAGCCGACGGTCCGGCTGGCGGGTGATGCACCGGTTCCGGTCCGCGGATTTCTGCTCAACCCCACGGCGTCTTTGTCGCCTGCTACGTTCCTGCACGACTTCGCCGTCGAGCTTTCCAGTGACGGCGAGACCTTCGAGCGCGTGCTCGAGGCCACGCTGCAGCCGATTCCCGAGGAACAGGCGTTTGCGCTTCCGGAGCCGGTCGAGGCGCGTTTCGCGCGCCTGATCCCGCTCGGCACCGCCTTCAGCGCCGCGTCGAACTGGGGCATTCGCGTCGGCGAGTTCAAGGTCGTTGCCGAGCCGGGCTGGCGGCCGCTCGGCGGGCCGGTGAACGTCGCCGATCCCGAGCGCGGGGGGCATCTCGTCTGGGGCCGACCGTGGATCCGTGGCAGCACGAGCGATCGCAGCATGCTGATCGAGGATGGCGAAGCGGTTCACCTGAATCTGCGGCAGGGCGGCCACGAGGATGGCGAGATCGTGCTCGGATTCCATCATTCCCGGGCCGCGCTGATCGACGCGATCTCGATGCTGAGGCTGGCCGATGCGCCGCCCGACGAGCAGCCGGCCCGCGTCGCTGTCAGCGTTTCGCAGATCAGCCCGATCGGGCCCTGGACGCCGATCGCGGAACAGGACCTCGTCGGCGACGAGACGCGGCTGGACCTGGATTCCCCGGTCTGGGCGCGCTACGTGCGCTTCCATTTCAGCGGCCAGGAATCCGCCCGATTGCTGCGCATGCCCGACCGGATCGCGATCTTCGAGCACGCCGTCCAGGCCGACGATCCCAGCATTCTCGGCGAATGGGGACACTATTCCTGGCGCGGGCCGTTCGAGGCGGCCGAGACGCCGCAGTTTGCCGGCCTGGCCGGCGAGCCTGAACACGCGTCGCGGGAGGCGGCGCTGCCGCTGGTCGCCGATGTACCGGCGCCCGGTCGAGCGCTGCTCGACACCTATGCGTCGTGGTACCGGATCGAAATGCCGGAAGACATGAACCGTCTGGTGCTTCGGATGCAGGGCGTGCCGACGCTGGAGGCGGCGCCCCGGCTGATCGATGCCACAGGCGAACCGGTCGCGTCGTATCCCCTGGCCCGGGAAGCCGACGGCCACCGCTGGGAGGCCTACCTCGAACCCGGCCAGGTGGTTTACCTGGAAGCCTACGAGCCGCCGCGCTCGGTGATCTTCAGTTGGGATACCTCGGGCAGCGTCGCGCGTTATCTGCCGATCATTTCCAACGCGCTGTTCAATTACGCCCAGACCATTGTGCCGGGCCGCGACGAGGTCAACCTGCTGCCGTTCGGCCATCGCTCGCCGCTGCTGACCGACTGGGTCGGCCATCCATACCCGCTGCAGCGGCTGCTGGCCGCCTACCCGCAGGACACCAGTTCCAGCGACGCGGAAGGCACGCTTGCCGCCGCGGCCCGGACGCTGACCGATCGGCCCGGCAAGAAGGCCGTGATCCTGCTGACCGACGCGGCGACCAGCACCGACGCTTCGCTGTGGCCTTCGCTGGAGGCGGGTGAACCGCAGATATTCTCGATGGCGCTGTCGACGGAAGGCGCGTTAAGCGGATCGCCGAACACGGCGCAGGATTACATGCAGGACTGGGCCATGGTCCGCGGCGGTGAATACCAGTACGTGACCAGCCTGGCCGTGCTGCAGATGGGGTTCGACCGCGCCGTGGCGCGGCTGAAGGCGCCGGTGGACTTCGAGGTCGAGGTCGGCTTCGAAGCGGTCGAGGACCCCGAGCCGGCAACCATTGCCGTGGTTGGCATGAGTGCCGCCGAAGATGGCGCCGAAGGCATCGACGCTGCCGCTCGCGGCGCCGTCGAAATCATTCTCGACGCGTCGGGCAGCATGCTGCAGCGCATGGGCGGCGAGCGTCGAATCGAGATCGCCAAGGCCGCGATCCGGCGCACCGTCGAAGACACGCTGCCCGGCGGTATCCCGCTGGCGCTGCGCGTCTACGGTCATCGAGAGGCCGGCGTGTGCCGCACCGACCTGGAAATCCCGTTGCAGCCGCTGGACAAGGCCGCGTTCCTGCAGCGCGTCGACGAGATCCAGGCCGTCAACCTGGCCAGGACCCCCATTGCAGAGTCGCTCGAGGCCGTGGCCTCGGACCTCGACGGCGCCGAGGGCCGACGACTGGTCATCCTGCTGACCGACGGTGAGGAAACCTGCGACGGCGCCCCGGCAGCCGCCATCCAGGGCCTGATCGACAGCGGTGTCGATGTGCGCATCAACATCGTCGGCTTTGCGATCGACGACCAGGATCTCAAGCAGCAGTTCAGCGACTGGGCCGGGCTTGGCGGCGGCGAGTATCTTGACGCCGGCGAGGCCGGCGAACTGGAAGCCGCGATGCGCCAGGCGCTCCGGATCCCCTTCCGGATCGAGGACTCGACGGGCAAGACCGTCGGGGACGGATTCGTCGGCGACCAACCGGTGGAGGTGCCGCCGGGCGGCTACCGGGTCATCGTCGAGCGTGCCGATGGCGATGTCGTCGAGAACGTGAACGTAGTGCCCGGCGACACGCTAGAAATCGAGATTGATTGAAGATCCGAAGATCCGGGCCGGCGTCCTGCCGGCCCGCGCAGAGTTGTTCAGAGGTTCCGTGGGCGTCGAGCGCGCCGCCATTCGCTCCGCGGACGCGGTCGAAGTAAAATGCGGGCTGTTTTCTTTCCCGGGTCACCCGCATGAGCTTCAAGCGAATCTGTCGGTTCCTTTCCTTCATTTTGGCGATATTGTCGGCGCTGGATGCAACTGCCCAGACGACCGTATTGGAGCCGGTGCAGGTCACGGCGACGAGAACGGCATTGACCCTGCCGGAAGTTTCGGCTGCCGTCACCGTGCTCGAAGGCGAGGACCTCCGCCGCGGCCGGCCCGTGACCAGTCTGGCCGAGTTGCTGGATCAGGTGCCGGGCCTGTTCGTCCAGAACGCCGGCAACTATGCCCAGGACACGCGCCTGGCGTTGCGCGGCTTCGGTGCGCGGTCCAGCTTCGGCATCCGCGGCGTGGCCATTATTGTCGATGGCATCCCGCAGACGCTGCCGGACGGCCAGTCGCAGGTCGACAGCATCGATCTCGACGCGGTAGAACGCATCGAGGTGTTGCGCGGGCCGGCCTCGGCGCTTTACGGCAACGCCGCCGGCGGGGTCATTCTGATCACCACACGCCAGCCCGATGGGCGGGAGTCGGCGCGCGTCAGCCAGACTGTCGGCCGCTACGGTTTGCTTGACACGCGGGCATCGCTCGGCGGCGGCTCCGAGCAATTGGGCGTCCGCTTTTCGGCCAGCCGATTCGAGCAGGACGGCTTCAGGCGACATTCGGATGCGCGGCAATACCGGGCCCAGACGTCCTTGAGCTGGACCCCGTCGGCCCGGACTCGCCTTACAGCGACCGCCGGCTATTTCGAGGCGCCCGAAGAGCAGGACCCCGGTGCTGTCACCGCCGAACAGGCGCGCAGTCGTCCGCGCGACGCGCGACCGGCGAACGTTGCATTCAATGCCGGGGAGTCGCTGGACCAATGGCGCCTCGGCGCCGGCATCGAGCACGAATTCGGCACCCAGCGAGTCCGCTTCTCCGGTTTCGGTTTTCTGCGCGATTTCGAGAATCGACTGCCGTTCGAAAGCGGCGGCCAGGTGGCTTTCGAACGCGCGTTCACGGGCATAGACGGACAGTATGAAATCGACGCCGTGGCCGGCGGAATGGCGCATCGGCTCACCGTCGGCGTCGATTACCGTCACCAGGACGACGACCGCATGCGCTTTGACAACCTGGACGGCGTTCGCGGCGCCCGGGTGCTGGACCAGAACGAGCGTGTCGAAGCGCTCGGTCTCTATGCCCAGCATCGAATCCGGTTGTCGTCGGCCTGGACGCTGCGAGTGGGCCTGCGCTTCGACGAAGTCCAGCTGGACGTCGGCGACCGGCTGCTGGCCGACGGCGATGACTCGGGCGAGCGCACCTGGCGCGAGACCAGCCCCGGGCTGGGACTGGTCTGGGCCGCGAGCGACGGACTGAGCCTCTACGCCAGCGCCGGCTCGGCATTCCAGACACCGACGACGACCGAATTGGCCAACCCGGAAGACCCGGGCGCCGGCGGCGGTTTCAACCGCACGCTGGAGCCGCAGACCGCGCGCAGCTTCGAGCTGGGCCTGCGCGGCGTGGTCGGCACTCGCGTGAATTACGAAGCCAGCCTGTTCCGCGCCCGCATCGACGACGCCATTACCAGTTTCGAGGTGCCGGAATTTTCCGGCAGCGGCCGCGATTTCTTCCGCAACGCCGGTCGCTCGACGCGCAACGGTCTGGAACTTGCGGCCACTGCGCGGCTGGGAGAGAACTGGCGGCTGCGCGGCGGCTACACGTATTCGGATTTCGAATTCGACCGGTTCGTGACCCCGGACGGCGATTTCGGCGGCAACCGGCTGCCGGGCGTACCGCGTCACCGCGGATTCGGTTCACTCGACTGGACCGGCCCTGCCGGCCTGTACGCCGGGGCAGACCTGCGCGGCGTCAGCGAAGTGGTCGCGGACAACGCAAACACCGCTGCGGCTTCCGAATATTTCTCACTGGACGTACACCTGGGGCGCGATTTCACCGCCGGCTCGCTGGATCTTGGTCTGTCGGCCGGCATCGCCAACCTGTTCGACGAGCGATATATCGACAATGTCCGGGTCAACGCGTTCGGCGGGCGGTTCTTCGAGCCTGCACCCGGCAGGACATTCCACCTGCGCATCCAGGTTCGCCGCGCAGCCGGTTGAAGCCGGCTGCTAGCCCAGGAAGATCTTGCCGGCCGGATAGCGGACGCTCGGCGGCACCCGGGTGGCCATGAACAAGCCCAGCGCAAGAGGCCCGATCCGGCCGATGAACATCAGAACGATCACGACTGCGCGCCCCAGTGAGTCCAGGTCCCCGGTAATGCCGCGCGACAGGCCGACCGTGCCGAACGCCGAAACGGCCTCGAACAACAGATCGAGAAACGGCAGGTCGTTTCCGAGCGCGAGAAGAAAGGTCGCCCCGGTGACCGTAACCGTGGCCAATGAGACCAGTGCCAGCACCTTCATGACTTCGGCATGGCCCAGGCTGCGGTGAAACGCGACCGGATCGGAACGCTGCCTGAGAAAAGCGGCGGTGGCAAGCAGCATCACCAGGAACGTCGTGACCTTGATGCCCCCCGCGGTCGATGCACTGCCGCCGCCGATGAACATCAGCAGGATGAACATCAGCGCCGAACTATCTTCAAGGGCGGCCATGTCGATGGTATTGAATCCCGCGGTGCGCGTAGTCAGCGCCTGGAAGACGCTGGCCGAGAGCCGGGCGGCCGACGATTCGAATTGTCCGAGGGTGCCCGGGTTATTCCACTCGATGATGGCGAAGGTTGCGATCGACCAGGCAGCGAGCGCCGCGGTGCCGGCCAGCATCAGCCGGGTGTGCAGCGAGAATCGTCGCCAGCTGCGGTGATAGTAGATGTCGGTAAGTACGCTGAAGCCGATTCCGCCGACCACGATCAGCACGGGCACGACAATGTTGACCAGTGGGTGCGTCGCCCAGCGCACGAAGCTGTCCGGAAACAGGCCGAACCCGGCGTTGTTGAAAGCCGAGACGGCATGAAAAATCGATTGCCAGAGGCCCTCGAGCCAGCCGAACTCCGGCACGAAGACGAAAGCCAGTCCAATCGTGCCCGCCAGCTCGAACAGCAGCACGACGCGCAGGATCACCAGCGCCATCCTGAGCAGATCCGACATCGACGTCTGGTTCAATTCGTTGCGCAGGTAGATGCGCTGCGAGAGACCGATAGGCAGGCCCAGCATGGAAAGAATCAGCACCGCGAAGGTCACGATGCCGAGGCCGCCGAGCTGAATCAGCAGCAGGATCATGGCCTGACCGAGCAGCGTGAAATCGCCGCCGGTATCGAGCACCACCAGCCCGGTCACGGTCACGGCAGAAGTGGCGGTGAACAGCGCGTCCGACCAGCCGATATCGACATGGGTCGCGCCCGGCAGCATCAGCAGCCCGGTGCCGACGACAATCAGCAGCAGATAGGTCAGCATCAGCACGCCGGACGGCGGCAGGTTGATGGCGCGGCGGCCGAACAGGGATCTCATTGCGCTGCCCAAGGAATGTCTACAGGCTGTCGCTGAAGTCCCGCAACGGATCCCGCCGACCGAGCAGCAGGAGCTTGTCGTCGGTTTCAAGAACGGTATCGTCGTCTTGTCCGGCCAGGTATTCGTTGCCGCGCATGATGCCGACGACCCGGATGTCTTCGTGATCGGCGAGTCTCAGTTGCGCCAGACGTTTGCCCTTGAAATCGTCCGGTATCGAAAGGTCGACCAGGTAGTTGCCTTCGCCCAGGCCGAGGTAATCGCGCACCAGCGGATTGTGCAGCATCTGCGCGACGTGCTGGCCGATCTCCTCTTCCGGATGGATGACGCGGGCAGCGCCCAGGCGATCCAGGATTTGGTGGTGAGTCGGGTTGATCGCCTTGGCCCAGACGGTCTCCACACCGAGCAGCTTGACGTTCATGGTGCAAAGCACGTTGGATTCGAGATCGTCACCGATCGCGATCACGGCAACGTCGTACTGGTCTACACCGGCTTCACGCAGCGATTCCTCATCGCGGACATCGGCGATGACGGCTTCGGAGAGTTCTTCGATCACGTCGTTGACGCGCGTCTCGTTGCTGTCGATGCCCAAAACATGGTTGCCGAAACTCACCAGCTGGGTGGCAATGGTGCGGCCGAACATGCCGAGGCCGATGACAACGAAATTGTGCTTCTTGCTGTTCATGAACGGCCTCCTCTGATGCGTCGGGATTCGTCTTTTTTATTCTTCTTTTAATTCGATGGTAACTGATCCCCGGTACGCATGAACCGCAACGAGATCCGGATTGTTCTGCGCGCGGCTTCGGCGCTCGATTTCGGTCCCGGACCGGTTGAGGCATAATGCCCGCAGACTTCTTCAGGGGTTCCCGACATGAACATGGGCAAGGTGGTCTTCGGTTTTTTCGTGCTTTTGGCGCTGACGCTGAATTTCGGTTTTTTTCTCGGCGACATCGACAATCCCGATCACCATAACGTGTACGAACTGTTCGCCGCGCTTGTGGTGGGATTGATTGCCACCGTGCTCAAGTTCGGCGAGCGCTCACATATGGGCGCCGTATTGCTCGCTTCCAGCCTGGTGGTGGATCTGCAGCTGATTGCCGCCGCCATCGTCTGGGCGGTTGCCGTCCACATGACCGACCATGGACTGACCCCGATGGTGATGGCGAGCATCGTGTCGCTTTCAGGGGGCGCGCTTCTGGCCAATCTCCTGTCGGTGGTGCTGCTGACCCTGGAGACGGCGGGCCTGAGCCGCTGAGTTCGGTCGGGCAATGGGCGTGAGGACAGAATCACTGCTGTTTTTGTTCTTCCGGCGCATGCGCGTGCCGCTGGTCGTGCTGATCTCGGCTTATGCGATTGCCACGGTCGGGTTCACCCTGATGCCCGGCGTCGACGACCAGGGCAACCCGTGGCGCATGAGCCTGTTCGAGGCCTTTTACGTCGTCAGCTACACAGGCAGCACGATCGGCTTCGGCGAGGTTCCCTATGATTTCACACCGGCACAGCGGATGTGGACCATGGTCAGCATCTACCTGACCGTCATCGCCTGGCTGTTTTCGATTGGATCGATCATCTCGCTGATGCAGGACCCCGTTTTCGGCAATGCGCTGCGTCGAGCGCGTCAGTCGCGCGGCGTGCGTGCGATGAATCGGCCCTTCTACCTGGTCTGCGGCTACGGCGATACCGGCCGCATCCTGGTGCGTGCGCTCAGTGCCCGGGGGCACCCGGTGGTCGTGGTGGAAAAGCAACGCGAAAAGATCGAGACCCTGGAAGTCGAGGATCTCGGCGCGGCGGTCACTTCGTTCGGAATGGATGCGCAAACCCCCGACAACCTGGTCGAGGCGGGTCTTCGCAACCGCTGGTGCGTCGGCGTGATTGCGGTGACCGGCAGCGACAAGATCAACCTCAAGATAGCGATCAGCGCCAAGCTGCTCAACCACAGCGTAGTCGTTCATGCGCGGGCCGATTCGACTTCCGCTACCGCCAATATGCGTTCGTTCGACACCGATTACGTGGTCAACCCGGTCGAGGAATACATTCGCCGAATGGAACTGGCGATCACCCGCCCCGACGTGTTTCGTCTGTACAACTGGATTTCGTCAGGGCCGGGGGCGCGACTCGTGCCGCCGCGCGAGGTGCCGGCAGGCAACTGGATTGTCTGCGGTTTCTCCCAGGTCGGTCGTGCCGTGGCTGAATTGCTCGAGCAACAGGGCATGACGGTTACGGTAATCGACCCCAATCCCGAAGGGCCCGGCCGGCCGGCCGGCACGGTGGCCGGCCGCGGCACCCAGGCCAAAACACTGACCGAGGCGGGTGTCGAATCCGCGGTCGGCATCGTGGCGGCGACCAGCGATGACGCCGACAACCTGTCGATCCTGATCACCGCCCGGGATCTCAATCCCGAGCTGTTCCTGGCCACGCTGGAAAACGGCTATTCGACTCACGCCCTGTTTCGCGCCGCCGAGCCGGATTTCGTCGGTCAGCCGAGCCAGGTCATCGCCGGTTACATGCTCTGCCGCGTCAGTTCGTCGCTGGTCGAACCGTTTCTGTCGGAAATTCTCGAAAGAGACAATGGCTTCGCCCGTGACCTGCTGGCAAAGCTGCTAAGACACCAATCGGACAGTTCCCCCGAGTTCACCGCTGGCCGGATCAGTGCCCGCCGGGCGCCGGCGATCGCGCGCGCGATCGAAGCCGGGGTCGAAGTGCCGATATCGACCCTGTTGCGCGATCCAGGGCAACGCGATCGGAAGCTTCCGCTTGAAGCCGTTCTGCTGCGCCGCGATGACGGCGACATTCTGTGTCCAGGTGATGATACTGCGCTCGAACTCGGCGATCGCATTTTGCTGGCCGGATGCACCGGCACTGGTCGAGGGGTGCGCGCCGCGCTGGAAAACGATCGAATCCTGGAGTACCTGCTGACCGGCGAGGAGCGCCGGAGCGGGTGGGTCTGGGGGCAACGCCATCCCGATTCGGCCGCCGACGCCTGATCGCCGGGGTCGCCGCTTACGCCGGCGACGTCACCGACTCCACGTCCTCGGTCTCAGTCCTCGGGCTTGTGGAGATAGAACGGCGCCAGAACGATGGCCAGGATGGGAATGATCTCGAGACGGCCCAGCCACATCATCAGCGTCAGGATCCCCTTGGCGGCCGGGCTCAAGTCGGGCTGGGTGAGTCCGCTGGACAGTCCCACGATGCCGAGCGCGGAAACCGCATCGAAAATGATCTGCAACAGCGGGGCATCGACCATGAAACTCAGCAGGAACACGCCTGTGATCAGCGTCAGTACCCAGAGCGCCGTCAGGAACAGGGCCTGCAGCATGCGGTTGTCGAGTTCGAAGTGTTCCGGGACCACCTCCGGGTCGGTGATGGCTTCCGGCTCCGTGCGCAGCATGCGCAGCGCGTTGCCGAGTTCTAGCAGGACCCGCCGGAAGCGCGATATCTTGATGCCGCCCGCCGCGGAGCCCTCGCAGCCGCCGATGACCATGGCCAGGATGATCAGCATCAGCAGCGGAAGCGACCAGCTCGACAGCTCGCCGGTACTGAAGCCCGCAGTGGTCAACGAGGTGACGGACTGGAAAAGCACGTCCGGCCAGGCCTGGTTTCCGCCCAGCGCCAAATCGCTTATGAACATCGCGCCAATGAGAATGAGCATCGAGGCGAGGAACCAGCGCAGCTCGCTGTTCTCGGCGATCTTTGCGAACTGTCGCGTGAAGGCTCGCTGGTGCGCGGCGAAACTGAGCGCGCCGAGGATCAGCCCCAGCATCGTTATGGCCTGGGCGGTGCGCGAAAAGTCGCCGAGGCTATTGCCGGTGACGCCGAACCCGCCCGTCGAGATCGCCGTCATGCCGTAGTTGACGGCCTGCCACGCGCCCATGTCGGTTGGAATCAGCAATCCAACGATCACGACCGTATACACCGTGTAGATCGCCCACACACGCAGCGCGGTTTCGTGGACGCTCTCGCGCAGGATCACCGAACCCAGTGCCACGTGCACCATCGCGCGGGACTGACGGTGCGAGAAAATGAACATTATCACCGCCATGATGATCCCGATCCCGCCGATCCACTGGCTGAAGCTGCGCCACCACTGCAGCGAGTGTCCGAGTTCGGCTTCGCGGCCGGCGACCATGGTCAGGCCGGTGGTGGTGAAACCGGAGACGGATTCGAACAGTGCGCTCGACCACTGCGCCAACACCGCGTCGGCCGATCCGGCCGGCGCCGCGGCCCCGACGTACATGAACGGGACCGTCCCGAGCAGGCTGATGACCAGCCACGAAAACGAAATGATCCAGAAGATCTGGTAATGGTTGACGAGCACGCGGCGAATCCCGCAGATATAAAGCAGGCCGCCGGTGGCAAGCGATATCGCCGACATCATCAGGAAGCCCACCGCGCCGGTCTTTTCACCAAAGCTCCAGGCCAGCGGCGCCGACAACAGACCCATGCCGGCAGGAATCAGCGCGCTCAGCCCGCAGTAGCGAGCGACCGTCTGCACGTCCTGCAGGCGGAGCAGCGCTTTATTGCTCATCCGGGACCGGACCAGGGATGTCTCTTTCCAGGCTCGGGATGGCTTTGAGAGTCGATCCCATCGATCAATGATAGCGCCAGCGACGACCGCACCATGGACCTGTGCCGCAAAGTACCGCCTCTGGATCGCGCCAGGGCTACCGTGCAGCAAGAAAGGCAGCCGGCCGGGGAATCAGGCCGGCGACGTCACCGGTTCGACTTCATCGGTCGGAATGTAATCGGTCGCCCGGCGGAATCCCTCTTTCGGTTTCGAGGTAGACGGCAAAACTCGCAAGCCAGTGACCACCTTCGTAATGGGCGTCGCTGACGCCGGCCAGCCCGGCTTCGGCATGCCGTTCGGCCGTCGTCAGAAGCGGCTCACGCCTCGGGTCGCCGTCCGGCAGGCCCGCGGCGATACCCTGCAGCATCCAGGCGCGGCTCAGGTTCAGGCCGTCGAGATGGGCCAGTTTGCCGTCGCTGCGGTCGGTGACCCGCGCGACCGGCAGCCAGTCGGATTCGCCGATATCCGGCAGGAATCCGGTCAGCCATTCGGCAAACCGATCCTCGGTCATCACGCGCCGCATGAAGTCCGCTTCCGCCAGGCACGGCGACAGAAAGTCGTGCCCGGACGGCTCGTAACCGAGCGGGCAGGCACGGCCATCCTCGCGACCGTTGTCGCGACCATTGTCGCGACCATCGTCGGCGTAGAAGCGCCGGCCGGCTTCGGCGAGCAGATCCTGGAATTCGGCATTGCCGACCTGTTCGGCGTAGTCCCAGGCCAGGCCGAACGCGAACGCGGTCTGATCGTGCTCGCCGATCCGGATCGGGTAGGCCAGCTTCGGAATCCATTCGGAGAGCCGCTGCACCGCGATCGATTCCAGCGGCGCCAGCCATTCGCGCCAGCGGTCGGCCGGCGGCTCGTTCCATTCGTCGAGTTCCGTGATCAGCTGCAGCAGCCAGGCCAGGCCGTAGGGCCGCTCGAAGCCGTCGCGCGCCGGGTCGGCCACGTAGGCGGCCTCGGCCAGCAGGTGCTCGCGGGTCAAATTGCGTCCCAGCGCCTCGATTGCCTTTTTCCCGAAGTCGCTGTCGGAATGGCGCCGCGCGAGGCGCGCCAGCAGCCAGTGACCGTGGACCGCCGAGTGCCAGTCGTAGCAGCCGTAGAACGCGGGCGTGAGCTCGCGCGGCGGTGCCACGTCGTCGTCGCCGGTCATTACGTGGTGGATCAGGTTCGGATATTCGCGCTCGACGCAGTCAAGCGCCAGTTGAGCGAATCTGCCGGCGGTGTCCATGGCTTTCGGCCCCTGGCGTTCGGTATCGGCTCGGGCCGCAAAGGCCAGCGTGGCCAGTGTCAATAGAAGTGCGATCCTGATCGTCTGGTACATCTGCGTGTTCTCCGGGGACAGCTCGTTGCAATTTCAGGTCAGCGCGATATCAGGCGCCAGCCAGACTATCGGGCCCGAAAGCGTTCGGCAAAAGTGCCTCAATGGTGCAGCTCTGGATTTCCCGGCCGGCTTCGTTGATCAGAATCACTCGCGTGTCGGCGCGGGCAAACTCGTAGATGCGCTGGCGGCAGTCGCCGCACGGCGGACAGCACGTCTCAGCGGGACCCAGGATGTAGATGGCCGCCAGCTCGCGCCGGCCCGACCCGACCATGGCCGACAGTGCCGACGCTTCGGCGCAGATGCTCTTGAAGTGCGCCGTCTCGACGTTACAGCCGGCGAAAGCGCATCCGTCGGAGGACACTGCAACCGCGGCGACCTGGAAGCCCGAATACGGCGCATAGGCGGCGTCGCGGGTCGCAAGCAGTTGCTGCAGGATTTCCGGGTCGATCGTGTTCATGACGGCAAAACCTCGTTTCTCGTCTGCGGCCGCGACGGGTTCACGGCGCGGTGGATCAATGGCGGCGCCGGCGCCGGTTCATCGGTGAGCCTGAAGGCCGCCCTCAGCCTGGCCGCGGCGCGCCTGGCGTCTGCGTCGCTTCGGGCGTGGATGCGTGCGACAGGCCGGTCGGCGTCGACCCATTCGCCGATGCCGGCGACGTTCTCCAAGCCGACCGCGAGATCGATTTCCTGATCGCTGCGTCTTCGACCGCCGCCAAGTTCAACAACGGTCATGCCTATCTGGTAGACATCCATGCTCGAGACGAAGCCGGGCCCGGCCGGGGTTACGTCGAGAACAGCGGGCGCTTCGGGCAGGAGCTCGCCGAAGCGCTCCAGCAGGTTGTCGGGTCCGCCCAGCGCCGAGACCATCGACTCAAAGCGTTCGGCAGCGAGGCCGGAACGGAGCGCGTTGTCCAGTACCTCCACAGCCTCCTTGCGGGCCTCGAACAAACCGCCGGCCAGCAGCATTTCGGCCGCGAGATGCCGGGTCACCTCCAGCAATCGTCCCGCGCGGCGCTCGCCGCGAAGGATTTCGATGGCCTCGGCGACTTCGAGTGCATTGCCGGCGTTGCGCGCGAGCACCTGATCCATGTCGGTGACCAATGCCGAGGTTGGCGTACCCGCTCCGGCGGCCACGTCGCAGATGGCTTCGGCCAGTTCCACGCAGCGCGTTTCGGTGCCCATCACGCTGCCGCTGCCGGTCTTGACGTCCATGACCAGTGCATCGAGGCCGGCGGCGAGTTTTTTCGAAAGGATGGAGGCGACGATCAGCGGCGTGCATTCGACCGTCGCGGTCACGTCGCGCACCGCGTAGAAGCGCCGATCGGCCGGGGCAAGATCGTCGGTCTGGCCGATGATTGCGACGCCGTTTTTTCTGATGATTCGTGCAAGCCGTTCCGGATCGGGGAACGGATCATAGCCGGGGATGCTGGCGAGCTTGTCCAGCGTGCCCCCGGTGTGTCCCAGTCCCCGCCCGGAGATCATCGGCACGAAACCGCCACAGGCGGCCACCCACGGACCGAGGATCAGGGAAACCGCGTCGCCCACGCCGCCGGTGGAGTGCTTGTCCAATACCGGTCCCGGCAAGTCCATGTCGGACCAGCGCATGACCCGCCCGGAATCGCGCATAGCCAGCGTAAGCGCCACGCATTCGTCCCGGTTCATGCCGTTGAGGAACACCGCCATGGCGAAGGCGCCGAGCTGTTCGTCGGCCACGCTGCCGTCGGCGATGCCGGCGACGAATTCGCCGATTTCAGCTTTATCCAGAATGCCGCCGCCGCGTTTTTTCCGAATGATCTCCTGGGGCAGCATGCGTCTACGAGCCGCCCCCACCCGAAGCGTCCCCCGCCAGTAGCACATCCAGCAATCCGGAGGCGCCGATGCGGAAGGTCGCCGGCGAGATCCAGTCGGGTCCCATGACGTCCTCGGCGATCTGCATGTATTGCCGGGCGTCGGCGAGCGTACGCACGCCGCCGGAGACCTTGAAACCCACCGGCCGGCCGCTGTCGCGGATGGTCTCGAGCATGGTTCGGGCCGCATCGGGAGTGGCGCCGGCCGCGGCCTTGCCGGTCGAAGTCTTGACAAAATCCGCGCCGGCGTTGATCGCGATTTCGCCGGCACGCCGGACGCTATGTTCATCGGGCAGCATCCCGGATTCCAGAATGACCTTGAGTTTTCGCGCGCCGCAAATCGCTTTGCACTCGGCGATCAGATCGGCGCCGACGGCCTCGTCACCGGCCAGCAGCGCGTGCCATGGAAAAACCACGTCCACTTCGTCGGCGCCTCGCTCGAGGCCCTGTTCGACCTCGAGCAAAGCCAGTCGGGTGTCGCTGCCGCCATCCGGGAAATTGGCCACTGTCGCGATTGCGACCCGTTCCGAGAGTCCGGCTTCGTCCAGCGCTTCCCGAGCTGCGGAAATAAAGCGAGAATACACGCACACCGCGGCCGGGTGGCCGAAGCGCGTACCGGCACGCTTGCACATGGCCCTCACCGTGCTGTCGTCAGGGTCATTTTCGAGCCGGGTCAGGTCCAGCAGCGCCAGGACTGTAGCTGCGATTTGTGCGGTGTCTTCCATAAAGCCGAGTTGTTTGGCCGGATGCACAGCATAGCGAATT
>DATGCS010000181.1:0-16178 GCA_035311685.1 Wenzhouxiangellaceae bacterium | reverse complement strand
TCGCCGGAACAATCACCGCCCCATTGCACAAATGAAGCACCAACGGCCGCCTGAGGCGTGAGAACAACTTTTCCCGACGGTAGAAAGCCGGCACTGCAATTTCCGGGGCAATCGATTCCGGCCGGCGTGCTCGTGACCGCGCCGCTTCCGGTGACCGAGACGGTCAATGAATTCTGCTGGGCATAAATGGCCGTGACACTGCGAGCGCCATCCATTGTCAGCGTGCAGGCATCGTCGCCCGAACAGTCGCCGGTCCAGCTGTCGAAAGCAAAGCCGGCGGCCGGCATCTGCAACAGCTCAACATCAGAACCGGCCGGGAAGTCCGCAGCACAGGTTCCCGGACAATCGATTCCGGCAGGAATGCTGGTAATCGTTCCGCTGCCGTCGGTGGTCACCTGGAGTGTGTACTCGAAACCGACCGGCTGGAGCTCGACTGCACCGGCGTCGCACAACACACCGCCCTGGCCGGGGCCGGCTGCTCTGGGGTTGCCGAGCTGATCGGGCGCAGACAAATCACAGTTGATCGCCGCTTCCGGAAGATCGACGGCCGGGCCGGCCGGATCCGGACTATAGGCGTTATTCTGACGCGGCGAGACGACCGAAAAGGCAAAGCTTGCCGAGGCGTCGAAGCCGAAGGTGGGACACGAATCTTCCGGGTCTATGACGTTGCCGTCGAGCGAGTAAAAATCCGAGTTTGGGGTGTCTGAGCTGCAGTCGTCACCGACAAGCTCGCCGTTGATGCTCCTGCTATTGCCGAGCACAATGGAGTTTCCGTAGGCGATTAGCCCCTGGCCGCCGTTGGATTCCTGCACATAGAAACCATCGCCCGCCCCGATCAGCCCTCCGCAGGTCGGGGCCCGGTTGTATACCACGGTCGAGCGCATTACCTGAACCAACACGTCCTGAATCCCCGAGACCCCGGTGT
The DNA here is from genome assembly GCA_035311685.1 of Wenzhouxiangellaceae bacterium. Taxonomy (GTDB): domain Bacteria; phylum Pseudomonadota; class Gammaproteobacteria; order Xanthomonadales; family Wenzhouxiangellaceae. The sequence goes on along the minus strand of DATGCS010000181.1, from coordinate 15,253 downwards.
CGGCGTCGGCCACGACATGAATCGCACCCCCAGGCGCCCGATGTTGCGAGAAAGCGTGCTGTCCTCGATGAAGGTCTGTGCACCGCCGGGCCCGATCGCCTCGACGCGAAGCGCCCCGCCGGTCGACGCCGCGCTGTCCGGCGAGCTCTCGTTGCAATTGAGGTCGGCCCAGTTGTCCAGCAGCGCGCTGCGCCGGATCGTCAGTTGGCCGTCGAACTGCGCGATGCCGCCCCCGCCCGTCTCCGGATTTTCAGTGAACGCAGTGTTGCCCTCGATTACCGAGTCCTCGATCAGCACCGTCGAGGCATCCATCCTGATCGCCCCGCCGAAGACAGCGGGTCCAACCGCCGTGTTGTCGACGAGGGTCGAGTTGCGGATCGTCAGGTCGGCACTATCGACCAGCACTGCGGCGCCCCCTGTCATGCTGCCAAATGACAGCCCGCCGCTCAGCGTCAATCCGTCCAGCTTGACGCTGCCGCCGCGGATTTCGAATAGCCGATACTCCGCGCCCGAATTAAACCGATGGATCACAGCACCGTTCCCGACGATCTCGAGGTCACCGGTCAGGATCGGGGTGCCGCTAGAGGTTCCCGGCCACGGGCCTTCGAGCACGTACTCGTGGTCGGCCGTCAGCACTAGACGGTCAAGCCGTGCGCCGGCCGGGCAGTCCGGGTAAATCTCATCGTCCTGTTCCGCATTTTCCAGGGCTTCGAGCAACGAACATCTGCCGTCCGGGTCGATGACAACGAACGGGCCAACCGAAATTTCGACAGCGTGCGCTGGTGCGGCGGCAAGAACCGACAAAAGAAACGGCGCGAAAAGGAAGATGCTTGAACGGCTGCGGGACATGTGGCTGCTCCAGTCGAGAACTGGGTTCAGTGTCGGCGCGCGCGTTCCGGGAAGCTTGCAATTACCTTGAAATTACGATGAAAGATCAAGCGAAAGCCCGGCGGCTGTCGCTCCGGGCCAGACCGGGTCGGACGTAAGCTTTAGATAGATCGCTTGGGGTTCGGACCCGGTTTGAACGGACAATCGGGCTGCATGCAAACCGTACTCGGGTCAGTTCGAGCGATCGGCCAGCAACGCTTCGGCCTGCTCCATCAGCGGTCGGAAACCCTGGCGGCCGGCGGTTTCGGCAACCCATTCCAGACGCTTCAGACCCGGACCGCGCGAGCTACTGTAACCGCGCAGAAGGGCCAGGCGCAATTGCTGTTCGACATCGGGTGAGTCGGCCAGCACTTGTTCAGCCTGGCTGAGGCTGGCTTGCGCATCTTCGATACGGTTCTGTTCAATCAGGGCTTCGGCCAGCAGCAACAGGGCGTCGACCTGACGATTGACCTGGCGTACTTCACCAAAATCGAACAGCAACTGGCGCGCGGTCTGCTCTGCCTGGATACTAAGTCCGCGGGCCAGTTCCGCGCGTGCCAGATTGAGCTTTGCGACCAGCAAGTGGCTTTCGGAATCCGACGCCGACAGCAGGTCGTGAGCGGTCTGGAACTCGGCCAGCGCCGATTCGGGCTCACCCTTGGCAAGGGCCAGATCGCCGCGGACGGCATGAATTCCTGCCAATGCAACTGGATCCTGGATGTCGAGGCCGTTGAGGGTAGCCAGCACCGCCTCCACTTCATCCAGGCGTCCCATGTCGATCAGAATCGAGCTCAACGTGGCCAGTGCGCGCGACTGCATCAGGATCGCTCCCTGACCGGCAAAGGCGTTAGCCGACTGCTCAATGCGGCGCTCGGCGGTGAGCAATTCGCCGCGGCGTCGATGGCTGAGCGCGAGATTGTATGAAACCCGGGCAATGTCCGTCTGGGCGCCGAGTGTTTCGAAAATACCCAGGGCCTGCTCGGAAAGCTGGATCGACCGTGTAACGTCGCGTCGACTGCCGGCAATCGCGGCCAGATTACTAAGGGCAATCGCCTGACCACGCAGGTCTCCAGCATCAACGAAGGCTTCCAGCCCCCGCTGGAAGATCGGTTCGGCGTCTTCGAGGCGGCCGCTGCGAGCCAGCAAGGTGGCGTGGTTGAGCAACGCGCCACCTTCGCCCTGGCGGTCGCCGGCCGCGCGAAAATACTGCGCGCCAAGCTCCAGGCGCTCGACGGCTGCATCGGTCCTTCGCGCGCCCATCAGCGCAACGCCAAGCAGCACGTTGCTGCGCGCCAGCCGCCGCTTGTCCCCCAAGGTCTCGAAATGGTCAACGGCAGTCTGGAGCGTGTCGATAGAGGCTTCGACGTTGCCCGACCGATCGTGTACCGCGCCTGCAACCATTAGCGTTTCAGCAACGCCCGCCGGATGAGGAATGACCTCGAACAGCGACCGCGCCTGCTCGGCCGATGCCAGCGCCAGGGGCAGCTCCCCCTGCTGAAACTGGATTCGTGCCAGGATCAGATGGACGGTTGCGAGGTCGGCATCGTTGAGGAGATCGGTCAGTCCAAACAGTTCGTCGACCACGGCTCGAGCCTCCTCGAGCCGTCCCAGCTCTATCAGTGCGCCGGCCTCGGAAAGCAAGCCGGGAGGTAACAGGGTCTCGAGCTTTTGCGCTCTGGCCTCGACGACGGCCTCGCGTGCGGCGTTCAGGCGACCTTCGTGATCGCCTTCGGCCTGGGCCAGACGGGCGCCGAGCAATGACCCGCGCGGGTCGGCGGGATATTGCAATCGCAACGACTGGAGGGCTTCGTCGGCTGCGCGCAGTCGCCCCGCATCGATCAATGCCTCGACCATTCGACGTGCGATACCCGGTTCGGGAAAAAACTGCGTAAGCGCCTGCAGACGGTCTGCGGCGCGCTCGTGGTCGAAATCCAGTAGCGCGGCCGTCGCCTCCAGTTCGAGGCGATCCCGAAGCGGCCACAGGCGGGTTGCCGTCATGGCTTTTTCGCTGGCCTCGCGGGCGGCCTGCCAATTGCCCCTCTGCTTTTGCGCCAGCGCCTCCAGATGGTCGAGACGCGGATTGTCCGGTTCGTTAGCGCGCGCGCGCTCGATTTCGAACAGGGCCAAATTCGGCTGTTGTCTGCTGATTGCCTGAACGCCACGGAAATAGGCACGTTGACTGCTCGGCTCGCGCGGTAGCTTCGAACGTATGGTGCCCGGATCAGCTGCCGGTGGCATCGAGAATCCCAGCCGGTCGCGAATCGCATCGGCGGTGTCTATGGCAAGACTGGCAACATCCCAACCGCTGAAGCTGGACTCGACGCTGGTCACGAGTTCGCTGGTTCCCGGCCGGCGAAGACTGGCCAGAAGGCTCGGTCCGTCAACCCCGGCGGTCAGATATCGACCTTCGACCAGAAAATCGACATTGTTCAGTTGCGACTCGTCGGCTAGCGCCCGTTGATTCACGTTCAGCACGCGAAAACCGCCAAGCTCGACCAGGGCGTGGCCGAGATAGGTCTCCAGCGCCGGTCCCAGCCAGTTGAGATTCGGATCGTCGCTGGCGTTGACCATCTGTGCCACCGCCAGCGTCGGCAGGCGCTCGGCCACGGGCGCTTCGATCCGATTGTTGAATATCCATACGGCCAGCACTGCGAGCACCGCAAGCAGGATAAAGACACCAGGCCACGAAGGGAGTCGAATTTCCGGCATTGCACCATTACCGGCGACCGGTTCGGGCACGGGCGGCGAGCCGGACTCTCCAGCGATCGGTGTGTGAATTTCACCGATGAACTGGTACCCCAACCGACGGCGGGTCGCGATAAGGCGGGGCTCGCGGCTGGGATCTCCCAGGGCGTGGCGCAACTCCTTGATGGTTTGTGCTACCGAGCTTACGGAGGTCGCTTGATGGCCCCACACCGCGTCGAGCACTTCGTCGCGGCTGACCACTGCCGGGGCCTTTTCGATCAGATAGCAGAGCACGGCAAAAGTCTGCGGCCGCAGGTTGATCGGGCCATCCGGCCCGGCCACGATTTTCTGCTCGGTATCCAGTTCAAACCGATCGAATTCGATGATCACATTCGCTCCTGTGCTTGAGCGGGGTTATTCACGGCCGAGCCTGCTGCGACGACTCCGGGACAGAAAGACGCTTTCAAGATCATTTCAAATTAATTTCAAGTGACTGGACAAGCGCGGTCGCATGATCCGGGGCCGAACTGCCAGGTTTGCCGTTTGCAAGCTTGCCATCAAAACGGACAAAAGTCATGTACTTCCTTCAGCCAGGAAAGCGAGCGGACCGTCGAACTCCGACCGAGGGCCGAAGGCTGCTGTTCCAATATGCGGCCGTAGCCTGTCTGCTGGTCCTCGGCGTTTCAGCGGTCTTCCGGGGCGCAGCGCCCATATTGATTCATATGCCGTTCAACTATACCGAGTCGGTTCGCGCGCAGGTGGTTGACTCCCGATTCGAGCCCGTCGCCGGCTGGCAGGGTTTTTTCCGCTCGCGCGCCGTCTTCAGGTACCGATATCTGCAGCACGGCGAACTGTTCCTGGGTTCGGCGTACCGCCCGAGCGGAAAGCGCGCCGAAGCAGTACGTCGTTACCTGCCAGGTGCGGTCATTGATGTTTTCGTCGATCCGGATCATCCCACGCGCGCCATGGTCCATCCCGGAACGACCGCCCGGGACCTGGTGGCGCCGGGTATCGGATCGATACTGCTGGTCCTGGGTTTCGCGCTCGTGGCAAGGCGATGACCCTAAGGGAGCTCTGAACAATCCACAACGTCTATTTTCATGCAACTTTCACCTGGGTTTCAAACTCCCGGCGCTTGTGGCAGACATGCTTGCCGCAGAGTCAGTAACCCACTAGCCGGGATTCAGAGCTTGAACCCCGGCGAAAACCTCAAAAACTAGCGAGCAAACTATGCTTTTCAATTCAGATTCCCTCAAACACGGCGCATGCCTTACTTGTGCACTGGTCTTTGCTGTCGCGGTTGTTTCGCAAAAGCCTGTCGACGCCCAGGAGCTGCCGCAGGTTGTCGAACTGGGCGATCTGAATACCGCTGGCAGCCTCGACGGAATTTCGTTCACCGGCATCGATGCTTTTGGTCAGCTAGGCGCCGGCATCAGCGGGATCGGCGACATCAATGCCGATGGTTTGGACGACATCGCAATTGGCTCACCGGGCAGCGACGTCAACGGACTCGACAGCGGCTCGGTATTCGTGTTGTTTGGTCGCCGGGGCGGGTTTCCCGAAACCCTGGATCCGGGCGATTTCGATGGGACGCTTGGAGTCATGATCAATGGCAGGGCCGGCAACAGCTTTACCGGCCGAGGGGTATCGGCCGCTGGCGATATCAACGGCGATGGCATTGACGATCTGGTGCTCAGTGCACCGCTGGCGTTCACCGAAATATTTTTTGGCGGGGGCGAGACCTATGTCATTTTCGGTCGCGATGATGGTGGCTTTCCGGCGACCATCGAGCTGACCGAACTCAATGGGTCTGATCCAGCCTCCACGCCCGGTATCACTATACGCGGCGCGGCTGCGACTGATCAGTCCGGGTTCTCCGTCGACGCTGGCGGTGACATCAACAATGACGGCGTCGACGACCTGCTGATCGGCATCGTCAATGCCGACGTCGTGCCCGGCGGAAGTAACCGGGGCCAGGTCGTTGTCATTTACGGCCAGGATGACGGCAGCCTTCCGGACGTCATCGAGCTGTTGGACCTGAACGGTACCGGCGCCAATGCAGCCGCGGGCGTATCGATCAACGGCTTGACCGACGGTGAGCGGATAGGCGGTCTCGTTCGTGGCGTGGGCGATGTCAATGGCGACAGCTTCGACGACATCCTTATCGCCAACAGCACCAACAGCCAGACCGATTTCTTCAATTACCTGGTTTACGGATCCGATACGCTGCCGGAGACCATTGCTCTGGCTGATCTCAATGGAAGCGGCCCCCAGGGCGCCCCGGGTGCCACCATCGTTTGTGCCCATCCATGTTTCGAGTCGGTTGGCAAAGTGGGTGATTTCAACGCCGATGGGGTCAATGACTTTGCCGTGGGCGAAACGTTTGCCAGCATCAGCGGAATCAGTAGCGGCCGCGCGACCATAATATTCGGAAGCAGCAGCAATTCCCTGCCTCCAAGCATTGACCTTGCCGACTTGAATGGAATGGGCATGTCGGCCACGCCCGGCGTGCACGTCAACGGTGCCATGCAATTCGATTTCGCGGGCAACGCCATCAGCCCCGCCGGTGACTTCAACGGTGACGGTTTCGGTGATGTCATGATCGCAGCCTCCCGTGGCGATACCGCCCTCACCGAAAGCGGGATCAGTTACGTATTGTTCGGCGGGCCGCTAAACGCCGGGCAACAGGTAATCGAGCTCAGCCAGTTCGCCCAGGCCGGCATGGCCGCTACCAATGGAATGCAGATCAATGGCGTCATGGTCCAGGACCGTAGCGGCGAGCAGGTCAGCCCGGCCGGAGATTTGAATGGTGATGGTCGCAGTGATTTGTTGATCAGCAGCATTGACGCAGACCGCAATGGGCTGACTGACGTGGGCGAGGCCTATGTGGTATTCGGCCTCCCCGAACTGGATATTGCGGTCAGTAAAACCAATCGGCAGACGTTTGTCAGTCCCGGCGAAGTCCTGACCTATACGATCACCGTGCAGAATCTGACCCCGGCTGCAATTGATTCCGTCACTGTCACTGACATTCTTCCGGAGACGCTCGACAGTGCAACAGCCAGCTGGGCCTGTACCGCCGGCGCCAGCTCCAGTTGCAGCCAGAGCGCGGGAACCGGCGATATTCAGACCAGTATCGACCTGGGCGCCGGCGACGAGGTCTTTCTGGAGTTGGTCGTAACCGTAAGTGCCGATGAACCTGAAGTCGTTGTGAATTCAGTGATTGTGGCGTTGCCAGAAGGACTTGCCGACCGCAACCCCGGCAATAACCAAAGCAGCGACCAGGATCCAGTCGGTTTGTTTGTGGATGGTTTCGAAGCGCATGACTAGGAATCGTTTAGTCGACGACGATATAAGATCCCGGACCCCAGCCAAAGCCTGATGCCCCGTACCGCATGCCATGGGCCATTTTCATGCAACTTTCACCTGAATTTCAAGGTTCCGCCCCGGCTTGCAGGCATGCTCCAGGCACAGTCAGAAGGTCATCGTTCCAGGGAGGCAAAAGTGCAGCCAAGCTATTTGTCAGGGCTTATCGAGTCGTGTACGCGAACCAGCCGCTCTTGTCGATTGAAACTTTCGAGCATGATGATAAAAACTCGGGGTACGCCCACCATGACGAAGGCCCTCTTGCGACATGTTTCGATTGCCGCCCTTTTGAGCTGTGCATCACCGTTGAGCTCGGCCAACGACGTAATCTACGCCAACAGCTTCGAGGGGTTCGCGTTGCTCGGGGGAACGATCGCCGGCCGGGCGCTCTTCGATCCAAATGCCGACGGCAACCTGGTCGACGGAGAAGCGCTGCCCGGTGTCGACGTGTACCTCGACGAGAACTACAACGGTCGATTCGATGAAGGCGAACCCCTGGATGTCACCGACGACGAGGGTCGGTATCGATTCGCAGGCGTTGGCCCGGGCGTATGGCACGTTCGGCAGGCTCTCCCGGCACCCAACCTGCAGACGTTCCCGGCCGGCGCAGTCCCGCCCGCTTACGATCGCCTACCCGACGAGGTGGTCGAGTACGTCCACGCCCTGCCCGGACTCGGAAACTTCGATGTTCCCTACGGTCGAAACGCCAGTGATTATCCGCCGAACTGGGGTTCCTCAGCCCCGAGCAACAACGCGCAGATTGTCGATTCGGTCGACCTGGTCCTGAAGCCCATCGGCGTCCGGGACCGGAGCCTCGGTTTCAACCCGACCAACGGTGCCGAGCTTCTGACGTTGCCGGAGGGGGCCTCCATCCTGCTCCGCTTCGATGAGGCGATCATCGACGGCCCTGGCATCGACCTGACGCTCTACAGCTATGGCAGCGGCGCCACCGCTGAACAGGCCGAGGTGCACCTTGGTGCCACCCTCGATCAGATGCAGTCGGTCGGCATTTTCGAACAGTCCGACGGCACGCTGCCGCTGGACCTGGCCGATTTTGAAATCCCCGGCGCGGTGCAGTACGTTAGGGTCACCGGGCTCGATCTTCTCGGTAGCTGGTTCGGCTTCGAATTCGTCGGCGCCGAAGCGCTGAACTTTGCCGCAGCCGACCCGGACGCCCACATCGTCACCATGACCCCTGATGAATTCGAATTCACGGATCTGGATTTCGGCCGATTCGCACGCGACCTGCCGCCGACGCTGACGCTGGGTTTTGAAGACAACAACCCGGATACGCCGGAATACCGGGCCGGCGAATCGGTTCGTCTGCAGGTCTATGCACAGGACGATCTCGGCATCGAATCCCTCGAGGTCACCACAAACGGCGCCCCCATCAGCCTCGACTCAGATTCAGGCGCCGATATCGATCTGCTGCTTCCCGGCATACTGTTGGTCGAGGCGGAAACCACCGACAGCGGCGGCCAGACCGTTTCGCGCCAGGCACAGATCTACGTGCTCAACGCCGACGGCAGCACGCCCTTCGACCCCAATGCGGCCGGCCAGGGCGAACGAAGCGATGCCACCGCGCCTGTCGCACGCATTCTCACGCCCGCGCCGGGCGCCAGCGCCAGTAGCGACATCGAGATCATCGGCCAGGTTAGCGGCAATCCGACACCAACGGCCTGGACGCTTGAATACGCGCCGGTGGACCTGGTCGACCCCTATGACCTCGCATTCGACGATCCCGATTACATCGAATTCGCCTCCGGAACCAGTCCGGTCACCTCCGGACTGCTCGGGACGGTGCCGCTGGCGAGCCTGCCCGACGGGATCTACTTCCTCCGCCTGACCGCCGAGAACGATCTCGGCCAGTTCGCCTGGTTCGGCCAGGTTCTGGCAAAGAACGTCCCCGAGGAAACCCTTCGTCCGGTGATCGCGATCACTGCCCCGTCGGCCGATGATTCGGTCATGGTGACGGTGGATATCGAAGGCTCGATCGAATCCCAGCGGCCGCTGGTCGACTGGTTCGTCGAATATGCACCGATCGAACAGGTCGACCTCAACAACGTTGCGTCCAATGCTCCGGAGTGGACCCGGATCGGCGAGGGCAGCGCCGTCGTGCCCGTCTCCCACATCCTGGCCAATTTCGACGGAACCATGCTGATCAACGGACAGTACGTGGTCCGCATCGTGGCTCGCAATGACATCGGTCTGGGCCGGGTCGAAGCGCTGACCCTCGACGTCACGGGCACCGCCAAACTCGGGCGAAACCGGCTGGAGTTCGACGACATCGAACTCCAGCTCGCCGGTTTCCCCCTCCGAATGACCCGGGTGTACGACTCGTTACGCGCCGACAAGGACGGTGAGCTCGGCTTCGGCTGGTCGCTGGGCCTGGTCGACGCAGACATCGGTGAGACCGTGCCCGACACGGGCACCCTCGGCCTGTTCGGATCGACCCCTTTCCGCGTCGGCACGCGGGTCTACCTCGATGCACCCACCGGCGAGCGGCTGGCCTTCACCTTCGAACCCGAGCCCGGTCCGCCGAGCCCGTTGGGCCAGACGTATCGCGCCGTGTTCGTTCCCGACCCGGGCAACTATCATCGGCTCGAAGTCCCTCAGGGCAACCAGGCCTTCCTTCGTCTGAATGCCGACGGCACGGTCGGGCTGTTCTCGATCGGCTTGCCGTGGAACCCGGAGCAATACGTGCTGATCGCACCCGACGGCCGGCGCTATTTCGTCCACGAAGACCAGGGCCTGCTGGCCGCCGAAGATCTCAACGGCAACCGGATCAGCGTCAATCCCAACGGCATCGATCACTCCAACGGCCCGGGGCTGAGCTTCGTGCGCGATGGCCAGGGCCGGATCACGGAAGTTCGAGATCCCGACGGCAACGCCTGGTTGTACGGCTATGACGCGGCCGGCGACCTGGTCAGCTTCACCGATCCGGACGGCAACGAGACCACCTACATCTATCGGACCGACCCGGCGCACTACCTTGAAATGATCATCGATCCCCAGGGCCGGATGCCACGGCGCTACGAATACGATCCTGACACCGGACGTCTGAGCGCGATCATCGACGAGAACGGCAACCGCCGTGAATCCCTGTACGACCCGCAGGGCTTTATCGGCTTCGAGACCGACGCGCGCGGCAACGTCACCGAGATCCAGTACGACGAACGAGGCAACGTCACTCTGCTCGAGGACCCCAAGGGCAATGTCACACTGTACGACTACGACGACCCGGACAACCCCGATCGCGAAACTCGACTGACCGATCCGAGCGGCGAGGAGTGGAACTACACCTACGACGACATGGGCAGGCCGATCGACCTGACCTCGCCACTGGTCACCTTCGGCAATCAGCGCATCAGCGTCAGCTACGACGCGTTTGGCAACATCATCGATTATGACGGTTACGATGGCCGACTCAGCCGCTTCACCTACGACGCCAGCGGCAACCGGCTGAGCGAAGACCCATTCGATGGCATCAGCAGTGAGTTCGTCTACAACTCCGACGGCCGGATGATCCAGCGCTCGCGGGGTGACAGCTACCTGACGAACTTCAGCTACGACGCGAATGGCTACCTGGCACGGCGCAGCGAAAGTGCCGGCGACGTCCGAGAGTATGAGCGCCTGGCCAATGGCCGAGTCACTCGATTCGAGGATACCGATGGCCCGCTGGACATCACCTACACATCGTCCGGCCTGCTGAATACGCAGGCCGACGTGCTCGGCAATATGGCCACGCTGGTCGAGAACGCCGACGGCTCCTTTTCGCGTACCGATCGGCTGGGCCACCTGACTCGAATTGAATACGATGCCGACCAGCGACCAACCCGACTTGAACTTCCGGGTGGCGGGATTGCAACGACCAGCTACGATGCGGACGGCAACCCGCTGACGGTCACCGACCCGCTCGGAAATACAACGACCTACGCCTGGGACAGCACCAACGTCCAGTCCGGCTTTACGGATGCTGCCGGCGCCACGGAAGCGCGCAGCGTCGACGAGAACGGAAACGTGGTCGAGCTGATCGACCGGAACGGAAAGCGCCGCACCTTCGAGTGGGATGCCAACCGTCGCATCCGCTTCGAGCGCTGGCACGACGGCGGCGGCGCCGTCATCCGGGAAATCGAGTGGACGTATGATGCAGTCCGAGGACTGGAGCGCGTCGACGACACGTTCGGCGGACAGACCCACACGATCGAATTCACCGGCCGAATCCCGCGGCCGGGAGAGGTGAATTACACCCTGCCCGGCCAGGTGCCGTGGCAGGTCCTCTACAACTGGAACAAGCAAGCCGAGTTCCCGGTGCTGGTTCAGGCCAAGGGCGGCGGCTCGGTCGCCAACCGGATCGTGATCGACGAATACCGTGGGCAAAACTGGGGCATGAGCTGGCAGCATCCGGAGCAGAGCGGCAACAGCGTCCGGCTTGTCCGCCGACCCGACGGCTCGATTGGTCGCACTGAACGCAAGACGGCGCTGGGCGGCGGATCGACGCCGGATTCGATCTCGTACCGAAGCTACGACGCGCTCGGCCGTCTGGCATCGATCCGGCACGAAGATGCCAGCGGCATGCTGCTGCATCCCAATGCGGAGCTGCAATACCAGCGCGATGCCGAAGGGCAGATCACGGTCGAGGAGCATGCGGCCAATGTCGTGACGTATGCCTACGATGCCGACAGCCAGCTGACTGCCGCCGTGCACGACAATCCCGCCTACCCGGACGAAAGCTACTCCTACGACGCCGCCGGCAACCGGATCACCTCCCACCTGGCGCCGGGCACGGCCACAATCGTTACGGGCAACCGCGTGACCGTGACTGGCGACTTCGATTATCTGTACGACGCGGCCGGCAATCTCGTCCGCCGCACCGATACAAGCTCGGGCGAGGTCACAGAGTTCGACTACGACCACCGCAATCGGCTCGAGCTCGCTACGGTGCATCCGAGTCTCGGCGCCCCGGCGACAACCACGTTCGAAATGGCGTACGACTACCGCGACCGCCTGCTGTACCGGATCGTCGACGGCCAGAAAACCTGGTTCATCCACGACCGCGACCATCTCATGGCGGAATTTAGCGACGGTGCCAGCCAACCCAGCGCCGTTTATATGTACGATCCCTCGGAGCTGGATCAGGTCTACGCCGCGTGGCGTGACGACGGCCTCGGCGAACGTTGGTTCCTGCGCGATGCGATCGGCTCGATCCGGGGCATCACCGACCAGAACTTCATGGCGTTGAGCTGGGTCGACTACGACGCCTACGGCAATCTGCAGCCCGGGAGTGCCCCAGTTAACGACGATCCGCTCCGCTTCGCCGCGCGGCCCTACCTGCCGGAACTCAGGCTCTACGACAACCGTCGGCGGTTCCTCGACCCCAACCTGGGGCGCTTCACACAGGAGGACCCGATACGCCATGGCGGACGGGATTTCAACTTCTACCGCTACGCGTTGAATCAACCGACGGGCTTCGTCGACCCATTCGGAGAGACTGCCTTGAGCACCACGATCAGGATCGTGCGGCAAGTTCTGAAGGTCGTGAAACAAGCGAAGAAAAAAGCCGCGAGTCTCAAGGTGCCATGCCGGATTGCCGGTACGGCGGCAGCGGGATTTACCTGGTTCGACAATATCGCACAAGTCGTCGCCGAGCCCATTGGGGCGGGCGTTCCGCCAAGTATCGATCCCAGTGAGCTGCTTGCCGAGACCGGCTGCAAAACCGGGGAAAACTAGGGCCACTAAATGAATATGAATTGCTCGAAACGACCGGTATGGTCACGCGGTTTCATGCTGCTCGGCGTGTGGCTGCTTGCTGCAGTCAGCATCAACGCAACTCTCGTAATGGCTCAGCCGCAATCGGCCTTCCTGTTCGAACAGATGCTCGATACCTATTTCGACGATCAGAGCGGGCTGATCGTATTCCACGCCAGCGGCTACGATCTCGCCTTCCCACCCGAAGAACCGCTGAGCGCGGTAATTGCCGTGGTCGACGATACCGATACCGTGGTCGAAAGCTTTCCGTTTCGAAAACAGTACGCGAATAGAACGGAAAACGGCGCGATCGCTCGCGCGATGATGGACGGTACCGCTGAAATCACTCTGACCGAACCGGGTGTCTACAACATCGTGTTCATGATCGACGGCACTCTGGTCAGCCGGCTGCCGGTCGCGCTGGAGCGCGTGGAGATCGGCGACGACCCGTTCGAGCGCGAAACACACTACCGCTACTTCGGCCTGTGGGAACGTTATGCCTATCTCTCGATGGACAACTGGCAAGGCGAGGACTGGCCGCACTTGACCTTCTGGGCGGGCCTGCGCGACTTCGAGCAACCGGGCCACGCGCTGCCCTTCCTGGTCGAGCTCCACCGAAACGGGACGCTCGTTGCTCACTCCAAGCGCACTCAGGGAACGATTCCGTACGAGCATTACGAGCGTATCGAATCGCCGCTTTACCATCCGCACGATCGGAAATCATCTGCCAATGCCCGACCATTCCTGGCCGCCGAGTGGACACGCGAGGGCGACTACAACGTGACCGTAACCCGCCAAACCGACGGGCAGGTCATTCGCCGATTCGCCTACACCGCCCGGGACGGCGCTATCCAGCCCCGGCCGGAAACCCGCTTCGGGTATCACCCTGCCATCGACTATCGCCCACCGCGCGTGCGCGACAAGTCCAGCACGGGCTACGACTTCAAAGAGGCAATCTGGATCCGGCCGACCGACTGAGAACTGCACGCTGAATCGCTGCGGCTAAAATGTCACCCAACCATTCCGGAGACCCGGTAGGCTCTTCGCGCCTGATAGCATGCGTTCTGATACAACGGCGTCCGAGCAATCCGCATCGGCGATATCTCAGCGCGTCACGCCGCATTCCGAATCACCCGCTGGAGTCACCATGCGACATAACCGGCAGACTGCGATTCCATGACCAAAGCCCGGACTCTGGAACTGCTCTACCTTGACGAACGGCTGTGCGCGATCGCCAAACCATCCGGCATCATGGTTCACCGGACCGGCATTTCCACTGACCGGGTATTCCTGGCCGACGTTTTGCGCGAGCAGCTGGGGCAGCGCATTTGGACCGTGCATCGTCTGGACCGCGCCACGTCAGGCGTGCTGCTGTTCGCGCTGGATGCCGACATGGCGGCTGATATGGGTCGGCTGTTCGAGGCAGGGAGGATCGCCAAGCGTTATCTGGCCGTGGTTCGGGGCTGGCTGGACGAGCGCGGCGAGATCGACAAGCCGCTGAGCGGCGCGCGCAACAAGACGCGCGATGCGCTGACCCGGTATCGACGCCTTGCCACCACGGAACTGCCCGTCGCCGTGCCGCCGCACGAAACCGCACGCTACAGTCTGGCCGAGATCGAGCCGAAGACCGGCCGTACGCACCAGATCCGTCGTCATTTCAACCACATCTCACACCCTATCGTCGGCGACGTCAACCACGGCGACCGGCGGCACAACCGGCTATTCCGTGCTCGCTTCGGCTGCCATCGGCTGCTGCTGCACGCCGTATCGCTTGAATTCGAATACCCCGCGACGAACCGTCCCTTGAACATTCAGGCAGCGCTGCCCGACGACGTCCTCAAGGTCGGCGACGCGCTGGGCTGGTCCGATATCATTGCGAGGGTATCGCCAAGCGACAGAGAGCCGGGCTGAACGCATGGAAACCACGCTACTCACCGTCACCATAGCCGCTGCCATCACCGCCATCATGACCGGCGTCGGCGCCCTGCCCTTTGCGTTCGTGCGCAGCATCAGCGACCGCGCCATGGGCTGGTCCAACGCCGCTGCCGCCGGGCTGATGCTGGCCGCCAGCCACAGCCTGGTGTCGGAAGGGGTTTCGCTGTCGGCGGGGTTGACGCTTGCAGGCGTCCTGATCGGGCTGGCGGCAATCCTGGCGTCGGACCGATTGCTGGACCAGGCAGGCGATTTCGAAATTGCCGATCTTCAGGGCGCAAGCGCCGTTCGCGCGCTGCTCATTCTCGGCATCATGACCGCGCATTCATTTGCCGAGGGCATCGGCGTCGGCGTCTCGTTTGCCGGCGACGAAGGCCTGGGCATATTCATCACCAGCGCGATCGCGTTTCACAATATTCCCGAGGGCCTGGCCATAGCCCTGGTGCTGGTCCCGCGTGGCACCCCGGTCTGGAAGGCCGCGCTCTGGGCCATCTTCACCAGCCTGCCGCAGCCGCTGATGGCCGCGCCGGCGTTCGCTTTCGTCGAATGGTTCAGGCCCCTGCTCCCGGTCGGCCTCGGCCTGGCCGCCGGGGCGATGATCTGGATGGTGTTTGCCGAGATTGCGCCCGACGCGCTCAAGAAGAGTTCATCGAAC